>NZ_JARWLA010000014.1:0-168876 GCF_047445805.1 Rhizobium sp. BR 314
GCGCAACATCAAGCCCATCGACAAAGGCATCGATCACGCGCACCGCGGCATCTGCGGCAACGTAATCCTCGATCCGCGCTGGCAATAGCGACCTCTGACCCCGATCAGTCCCTGAAATATATCCCATGAAAATGGCCGCATCGTTTCCAATGCGGCCACTTTAATTGATTAGCCGGACTTCTCACACAGGCTGTTTAAGGCCGGCTTTTCGCCGAGGAAATCGCCTCGGTCACTGCAAGCTCCGCCATGGCAAGTGCCGCCTCGCGAGTTTTGGCAGCGGCGATGAAGCGACCATTGTGACAGAAAGTTGCTCCCTCGATGCCGCAGGCCATCTCCAGATCGCGATCGGTCAGCCCAGCCCAGGCTGCCGGCAGATCGGCTCGCAGAGCAAAGCCGTCTTCCGCCCGGCGGATACCGGTCAGGCACCAATCCTTCTCGCGCGGATGAACGACGAACAGCAGGTGGTCCGCGCCTGCCTTTACGATTGCGGGACGGAACGGCATTCCCATCGGAAGCTCCAGAACCCGCCCCTCGCCCGTCCTTACGATTGCCTGATGAACGATCGCCTCGGCGCGCAATTTTGCGGCACTCTGTCCGATCCTCGCCTCGACGAAGCTACGGGCGATCGAAAGCGCATGGTGGAACCCTTGATCGTCAGCTTCGGGGTCGGTTTCGTCGAAAACAGGCTTCAGAGTTTCGAGGAGCGCTGGCAGCGTCAGTGAGGCCAGCGGCCCCGCAGCCGAGGGGCTGAGCGCACCGTTATCCACCAGATCGATTGGCAGCACAAAGCTCGCATCGAAGGAGGCGTGAACCGTGTCGACATGCGCCTCTGGAAGACCCAAGGCCATGAGGTAGTCGCGACCATAGTGCTTCCAGATCAATCCGAACGAACTGAAAGGCTGACCGTCGTCGCGCAACGGCGCGCCACGCTGATGGTGATCGAAAATCCGTGCTGCGGCGTCATATTTGCCTCCGACATCATAGACGATGCGGTCTGAACCAGGTGTGATCCACTCTGGCATCCTGCTGCGAACGACGCGGGCCTGTGGGAAAAGCCTGGTCAGGATGACGCTGGACATGAGTTCATCGGCATGGAATCCACCCGAATGAGTGACGAGAAAATCTGGAATCATGCCGGCATGCACCTTGTCGTTAGTGAAACACCCTCCTGTGGGGCTGGCACCAGATAGCCGCTGCCAGCTAGTATCTCAACCCGCCATTTCCGACTTGGCGCAATCGGTCGAGGAAAATCGCCAAAGCACCCCGTCACAAGAGCTGCAATGAGACCGGTTCGCAGGAGTGTCGCGAGCGTGACGATGACGGCCGTAGGGAGATAAGTGGAAGATTGCCTGATGTGCTATGACATCGTGCAATTCAGGAACAGAGATTTACCGATGAGTTCTCCGCAGCGTCCAATGCCGACTGAAGCAGCCATCTTGAGTTTCCTGGATATTTGCGATTCCTTCTACCCTCCAGATGCGGTGACGGCGTCCATTGCCCAGCAACGCCTATGGTATGACGCGCTTTGTGCTCGTTTTGATCAGCCTTTGCCTCAGGGTATGGCCACGATTGACGCTCTCATTGCCGGGGCAATTCCGGTTCGTCACTATCGGCCGGCCAACATCCGCACAACGACGAGCCTGCTTTATCTGCATGGCGGCGGTTTCGTGGTCGGCTCGCTCCAGAGCCATCACGCCATCTGCGCCGAGATTGCCGATCGTGTCGGAGCTCACCTGGTTTCGGTCGATTATCGTCTCGCCCCGGAGCATCGATGGCCAGCGCAGACGGACGATTGTTTCGCCGTCCTGAGGCAGTTGCTTGCGGAAGAAAAGTCCGTGGTGCTGATCGGCGACAGCGCAGGCGGCAATCTGGCGGCCGGACTGGCGATCAGGGCGCGGACCGAAGGGCTTTCGGGTATTGTCGGGCAGATCCTGATCTATCCCGCACTGGGCGGCGATCTCGTCTCCGGCTCCTACCTGGAGATGAGCGATGCTCCGGGACTGACGAGTGCCGATGTTGCCTATTACCGCAACATCCTGCAGGCGCCGTCAGGCGATCCTGTAGCCGAGCCGCTTGCATTGGCATCGCTTGCCGGTCTCCCGCCAACCTTCATTACGGTGGCGCATTTCGATCCGCTGCGCGACGATGGTCGCCTTTATGCCGCCCGACTGGCACAGGCGGGTGTCGAAGTCTGGTTCCGAGAAGAACCCCAGATGGTGCATGCATGGTTGCGGGCAAGGCACGTGAGCGATGGAGCCCGCGCCGGCTTTGCAGCCATATGCGCCGCAGCCAGTCGCTGCGCCGGATCGATCTGAGAACGCCGCTTCAGTTTCCGGCGCTCTCCATCCTTCGGGTCGTCAGAACTCGTTCCAGCCAACCGATCTCCATCTCGGGCACCGACTTCAGCAACAGGTCGGTATAGTCGTCGAATGGTGGCGAGAGCGCTTGCGACTTCGGACCGAAGCGAACCAGCTTGCCACGATGCATGACAGCGACACTGTCGGCGATCGCCCGCACGATCGCGATATCGTGGGTGATGAAGACATAGGAAAGATGAGCTTCTTCCTGCAGCCTGAGCAACAGCTTCAGAATGCCCTCCGCGACGAGCGGGTCGAGCGCCGATGTCGGCTCGTCGCACAAAATAAGTTCAGGCTTGGCCGCAAGCGCACGGGCGATCGCAACGCGTTGCTTCTGACCACCGGAGAGCTCGGCCGGGTAGCGGTCGATAAAACCATTGCCCATCTCGATTTGATCCAACAGCTCCTTCACCCGCGCGGTCTTGGCCGCACCGTGCAGGCCATCATAAAAAGTCAGCGGACGCCCGATGATATCGCGCACCGTCTGGCGCGGATTCATGGCCGTATCGGCCATCTGGTAGATCAGCTGGATGCGGCGCAGCTCCTCGCGCGAGCGGTTCTTCAACGCCGGTGTCAGCGGCTTGCCATCGAATATGATCCGTCCGTCGCTTGGCGGCAAAAGGCCGGTTATGACACGGGCTAGCGTCGACTTGCCCGAGCCGGACTCGCCGACAACAGCCAAGGTCTGACCTTTTGGCACATGTAGCGAAACATCGTGCAAAACCTTGAAACCATTGGAATATTGCGCGCTGATATTCTCCACTCTCAACAGCGCGCTTGACTGATCGGCAGCTTCTGCCCGCGCCTCCTGCCGGACGTTGACAAGCGCTCGGGTATAATCCTGCCGCGGCGCCTCGATGATCTGTTGGACGCTGCCATATTCAACCAACTTGCCATGCCTCAACACCATGATGTCGTCGGAAATCTGGGCGACGACAGCAAGATCATGCGTGATGTAGAGCGCTGCCGTATGAGTTTCTTCGATAGCGTGCTTGATCGCTGCCAGCACATCGATCTGCGTCGTCACGTCAAGGGCGGTCGTCGGCTCGTCGAAAACGATCAGCTCGGGGTTCGAGCAGAGCGCCATGGCGGTCATGGCGCGCTGCAACTGACCACCCGAGACCTGATGCGGATAGCGCTCGCCGAATGTTTCCGGATTGGGCAGGCCAAGGACCCTGAAGAGATAGAGCGCTCGCTTCCTGGCCTCTTCCTTCGTCATCAGACCGTGCTTGACGGTCGCTTCAATCACCTGGGCACCCAGCCGATGCGCCGGATTGAAGGCGGCGGCGGCCGATTGGGCGACATAGCAAACCCGCGCGCCGCGGATCCTGCGGATGCCGGATTTGCCGAGCGGCAAGATGTCCTTGCCGTCGAGCAGCACCTGGCCGCCGGTAATCTCGGCGCCGCCGCGGCCATAGGCCAGTGCCGAAAGGCCGATGGTGGACTTGCCGGCACCGGACTCGCCGATCAGCCCGAGCACCTTGCCCCTCTGAAGACCGAAGGAGACACCATCGACGATGGTGACGCGTTTCGGCGGTTCGCCGGGGGGATAGCTGGTTGCCTCGATCTTCAGGTCGCGTACGGAAAGAAGCTCAGGCATCGCCACGCCCTCCCTTGAGGCTGGAGGTGCGCCTTAAGAGCCAGTCGACCACCAGATTGACACAGATTGCCAGAGCCGCGATAGCGGAACCTGGCACGAGGGCGGCGGAAATGCCGAAGATGATCCCATCCTTGTTGTCCTTGACCATGCCGCCCCAGTCAGCAGCCGGAGGCTGGATGCCGAGACCGAGGAAGGACAAGGTCGAGAGGAACAGGATCGAGAAGGCGAAGCGCAGCCCGAACTCCGCCAGCAACGGCGACAGCGTATTGGGCAGGATCTCGCGGAAGATGATCCAGAGCCTGCCTTCGCCACGCAGCTTGGCTGCTTCCACAAATTCCATGACCGCGACATCGAGCGCCACGGCACGGCCGAGGCGATAGACGCGGGTGGAATCGAGAATGGCCATGACGAGGATCAGCACGATCAGGTTCTGCGGCAGGACGGCGAGCACGACGAGTGCGAAGATCAAGGTCGGGATCGACATCATCAGGTCGTTGAAGCGCGAGAAGATCGTGTCGATCAAGCCGCGCGAGACGGCGGCGGTGAAGCTCAGGATGATGCCGAGCGAGAAGGAAATGATCGTTGCCCCCAGCGCGACGAAGAGCGTCGTGCGGGTGCCGTAGATCAGACGCGACAGGATATCGCGGCCGAGATTGTCGAGGCCGAAGAAATATTGTGCATCGGCAGGCTGCCAGACATTGCCGACGACTTCCGTCTCGCCGTAAGGCGCGATCCAGGGGGCAAAGATCGCGCAGACGAAGGCAATCAGAATGCCGGCCATGCCGACCCAGGCGGTGATGGGGATATCTCTCAATCTCATCGTGGATGCCTCAGGCGCGGATTGGCAATGATGGCGAGAATATCGGCGGTCATGTTGAGGAAGATATAGACCGCCGCAAAGATCAGGCCGCAAGCCTGTACCACGGGCATGTCACGGACCGTCACCGCATCGACCATGTATTGGCCCATGCCGGGATAGACGAAGACGACTTCGACTACGACAACACCGACGATCAAGTAGGCAAGGTTCAGCGCGATGACGTTGATGATCGGCGCCAGCGCGTTGGGCGCTGCATGCTTGACGATAGCGCGGAAGGCCGAGAGCCCCTTCAGCTCGGCCGTCTCCATATAGGCCGACGACATGACCGACAAGATGGCCGCCCTGGTCATGCGCATCATATGCGCAAGCACGACCAGAACGAGGGTTGCCGTTGGCAGGGCGATTGCATTTAGTCGATCGATGAAGCCCATGCCGTCAAAGACGGTCGCAGGAAAGGTCGCAACTCCGAACTTCACGGAAAAGAACATGATGAGGAGATAACCGATGAAGAATTCCGGCAGCGAGATCGCCGCCAGCGATATGACGTTGATGATCTTGTCCGGCATTCGGTTTCGGAAATGGACGGCGAGCATGCCCAGACAAACCGCCAGCGGCACCGAGATCAAGGCAGCAAACCCGGCCAGAAATAGCGAATTGCCGAGGCGCTTGCCGATCTGCTCGCTGACCGAGTTCTTGCTCGCCCATGAGGTGCCGAAATCCCCCTTGACGGCATTGCCGAGCCATTGAACGTAGCGGGTGGCGACAGGTCGGTTGAGACCGAGTTCCTCGCGGATATTGGCGACCGCCTGCGGCGTTGCCGACTGGCCGAGATAGGTGGTGGCGAAATCGCCCGGCAACGCCTCAAGCCCGCCGAAAATCAGGATGGAAACGGCGAACAAAAGAACGATGCTGAGCACGCAACGCTCGATGATGAGGGACAGCAACGGGAAACGCTGCTTGAACCTCAGCCCGGGCAAAACGGTTCCGGGGGGCAGATTGGACATGGCCGATGCCTCGCGCTTAAACGTCGGGAGGACCGCGAAAATCATCCGCGGTCCCGGCTTCCTCAGGGATGAGGGCCTATTCGCCTGGTTTGGGCATCAGGCATCCAGCCAGACGCGGGTCGCGACGTAGCCGTTCGACATGTCGTTGCCGATGTCATGAACATAGCCCTTCACCTTTTTGGTGGAGGCATTCACGAAATCATTGAACATCGGCAGGATGACGCCGCCTTCGTCGCGCACCATCATCGCCATGGCGCGATAGAGCTCCTTGCGTTTGGCTTCGTCCAGTTCGGAACGGGCCTGAAGCAGAAGCTTGTCGAAATCGGGACGCTTGAAACGCGTGTCGTTCCAGTCCGCCGTCGAAAGATAGGCGGTCGAATACATCTGGTCCTGCGTCGGCCGACCGCCCCAATAGGAGGTAGAGAAGGGTTGGACGTTCCAGACGTTGGTCCAGTAGCCGTCGCCCGGTTCGCGCTTGACCTCGATGGTGATGCCGGCCTTCTTGCAGCTTTCCTGATAAAGGACGGCGGCGTCGACGGCACCGGGGAACGCGACTTCGGAAGTGCGCAGAAGAACCGAGCCGCTATGACCGGACTTCTTGTAGTGGAAGGAGGCCTTGTCGGGATCGTAGGCGCGCTGTTCAATCCCTTCGGGAAAGAGGGCGTAGGTGCTGTTGATCGGGAAATCATTGCCGACCTTGCCGTAGCCGCCGAGGATTTTTTTGACCATGGTCTCGCGATCCATGGCGTATTTGAGGGCCATGCGCAGGTCGTTATTGTCGAAGGGCGCCTTGTCGCAATGCATGATGAAGACATAGTGTCCGCGGCCCGCGGTCGACAGGATCTCCACGGTGGGCGCACGCTTCAGAAGATCCACGGTCTTCGGGTCGACGCGGTTGATATAATGGACCTGGCCGGACGAAAGTGCAGCGATACGCGCGGTCGCATCGTTCATCGTGATGATCTCGACGCTGTCGACAAAGCCGCGGTCGGTGCGCCAGTCGTCCTTGTTGCGCTCGAAGGTCGCGCGCACGCCCGGCTCGAAACTGACCATCTTGTAGGGGCCGGTGCCGATCGATGCGAGCGGATCGTCATTGCCGCCGTTTGGTTGGATGACGAGGTGATAGTCGGTCAGCAGCAACGGCATGTCGGCGTTGCCTTCGGTCAGCGTCAGGACGAGGTTGTCGCCGTCGGCCTTGATGTCCTTGATCGACTTCATGACACCGAGTGCGCCCGATTCCGATTTCGCATCGGTATGGCGCTTGAGCGTGGCAACGACGTCGTCGATCGTCAGCTCCTTGCCATTGTGGAACTTCACGCCCTTGCGGATCTTGAAGGTCCAGGTGGCGGCATCTTTTGACGGCTCCCAGGATTCGGCGAGCGAGGGAACGGCAGCACCCGTCAATGGATGCGATTCGACCAGCATGTCGCCCCAGCAACGGCCGATGCAGAACATGACCTGGGACAGGAATTTCGCCGGATCCTTGGAATCGGTTGCAGCACCACCTTCAAGGCCGAGCTTCAGATGACCGCCGCGCTTCGGTTCGGCTGCCATTGCACTTTCGGTAAAAAGCTTGTCGGCGAGTGCTAAAGTCACACCGGCTGCCATTGCACGTCCCATGAATTCGCGGCGGTTGAGGCCACCGGACGTGACGCGATTTGCCAAGTACTTCGTATAGTCGTTCATTCCCCTGTTCCTTCTTTTTGTCGTGTTGACAGAATTCTCGAACAGCGAGCCTCAGGAAACGGTTTCCTCTTCCGCCTGACGCCTGATGTCCGTGACCATGTAGGAAAAATGCTGCGGTTGCCGCCGCCCCTATTTTCCTTTCCAGATTGGGGCTCGCTTCTCGGCGAAAGCCCGGGCACCTTCCAATTGATCCTCGCTCGAATAGAGGACGTCGACGGTCGCAAACTGCCGTTTGGTGATCTTGTTCATGGCAGTTTGAAACGTCGTACCCTCCGCTTCGCGGACGATTTCCTTTATGGCTGCGTAAACGAGCGGTGGCCCGCTTGCGAGCAGGCGCGCCAGCTCCCACGCCCTGTCCATCAGCCTGTCGGCGACGACGATCTCGTTAACGAAGCCCCAGCGGTGCGCCTCTTCAACGTTGAGCCACCGGCCGGTCAGCAACATGTCCATCGCGATGTGATACGGAATGCGTTTCGGCAATTTGATCGATGCAGCATCAGCAACCGTGCCCGAGCGGATTTCCGGCAGCGCAAAGGTCGCATGGGGGGCGGCTATGATCAGATCTGCCGAAAGTGCGATCTCCAGGCCACCGCCGCAACAGATGCCGTTGACAGCGCAAATAACCGGTTTGTTCAGGTCGCGCAGCTCCTGCAGACCGCCGAAACCACCGACACCATAGTCGCCATCCACGGCATCCCCAGCCGCTGCGGCTTTCAAATCCCAGCCGGCGGAAAAGAACTTCTCGCCAGCGCCGGTGACGATCGCGACCCGCAGATCGGGATTGTCGCGAAAATCGCGAAAAATCAGTCCCATCTTGCGGCTGGTTTCCAGATCGATGGCATTCGCCTTCGGCCGGTCAACGACAACCTCGAGGATGCCATCATCGCATCGGGTTCGAATGGGGTCCTGCAACTTCTGCTACCTCCTTCGCCGAATGAGGGCATCCGCAGCGACGACGCCACCGGATCCAGCCAAAACCATCAAGGGATTAATGTCCAGTTCCTCGAGCCGCGCAGCGTTCTTTACGACATATTCTGCCGCCGATACGACGGCATCGGCGACGATTTCGAGGCTGCTGTTTGAATGGCCGCGATAGCCTTCGATCAGCTTGCGGACTTTGAGCCGCGAAATCCGGTCCAACACCTCGGCTTTCGTGACCGGAAGCGTCAAAACGACAGAATCCTCAAGCAATTCCACGAGAATTCCGCCCGCACCGACCGTCAGGGTCAGCCCGACGACGGGATCTCGGACTGCGCCGACGATCAACTCCGCAAGAGGGCGATCGACCATGCGTTCAACCAGAAATCTCAGCGCCACATGACTCATTCCTTCCGCCGCATCTTTGACGGCCTTTCTATCCCATAGGTTGAGTTTGACCGCACCGACATCGGATTTATGTTCGACGCCGAGCGCTTTGAGCGCGACAGGGAAGCCGAGCTCCTCAGCGCGATCAGCCGCTTCACTTGCCGTGGCCGCGGTCTTGCCGAGGGGCACGGTAAGGCCTGCCGCCGCAAGCTCAACCTTCGCGGCAGCTTCGCTCAGGGTCTCGATTTCTCCGGCATCGGCTTGCGCATCGAGGAGCGGCAAGGGTCGCGGTCTTTTCCAGGCATCGGCGACGCCGCTCGCAATCTCGGCAGCAGCCAAAGCCTCGCTGATGCCGCAAAGCGGCACGATGCCGGTTTCGATCAATTGCCGGGCGATGGCTTCCGGCATGTTTTCCGGCAGCGTTGCCAAGATGGCGGCACGGGCACGCGTCTGTCTTGCGGCCGCGGTAACGGCCGAGACTGTGATCATCCAGTCTGCGCCATCGCAGCGGTCCTCGCGTGGAAAGTCGAGCACGAGTAGATTGAGGGCGTAGCCGCCGGCGAACATGGCGCTGAAGGCCTCCGTCTGGCGCTCCAAGTCGCCCCAGACGAAGGTATGATAGTCGAGCGGGTTTGAGAGCGTCACCATCTGCCCGAGGCTCGCGCGCAAAGCCGGCAGCTGTTCGGCCTTCAAGGCGCGGAACTCGACATTGCGGCCGACGGCTGCATCGGCCATCAGCGATGCTTCGCCGCCAGAACAGCTCATCGAAGAGATCGCATTGCTGTCGAGCGGACCTGCGACATGCAGGAGTTTCAGCGTTTCGATGAGTTCCGCAAGCGTTGAGACGCGACCAATGCCAAGACGATCAAGAACGGCGTCGGCAACCGCATCGCTGCCGGCGAGCGAGGCCGTGTGCGAGACGGTGGCACGCTGGGCCTGCTCGGATTTTCCGACCTTCAGCGCGACGACGGGCTTCTTCAACTCCCTCGCATGCATCGCAAGAGCTTCAAGCGCCCTGACATCGCCAAAGCCTTCGATATGCAGGCCGACGGCGGTGACACGAGGATCCGCGAGAACGGCCTGGGCGAGATCCGACAATCCGGTCTGCGCCTGATTGCCTGCCGTCATCAGATAGCTGACGGGCAGGCCGCGTCTTTGCATGCTCAGATTGATGGCGATGTTGGAAGATTGCGTGAGGATGGCAACGCCGCGCTCGCTTCTTACAATGCCATGCTGATCTGGCCAGAGCAGAGCGCCGTCGAGCCCGTTGATCATGCCGTAGCAGTTCGGCCCGACAATCGGCATGGCACCGGCCGCTTCAACCAGAGCCCGCTGCAGATCCGCGCCATCCGCCAGTTCCGTAACCGCCTCGCTGAAGCCCGAAGCATAACAGACCGCGCCGCCAGCTCCTCTCGCAGAAAGCTCGCGCACGATATCGACGGTAAGCGTCCGATTGACGCCGACGAAAGCGGCATCCGGCGCGCCGGGCAGGTCGGCGACCGACCGATAGCACCGGCGGCCGAGGACCCATTCCTGTGTCGGATGCACCGGCCAGATCTCGCCGGAAAACCCCAGAAGATCGCATTGCTCGATCACGCGCCGGGCTTCGCGACCGCCGAAGACGGCGATCGTTCTGGGTCTGATGAGGCGATCGAGCGAGCGCTGCGTCATGGGCTCATGCTCCGAACGGCCGAAGCAGATCGCGGCTGATAATATGCCGCTGTATCTCGGAGGTACCGTCCCATATGCGCTCGACGCGGGCGTCGCGCCAGAAGCGGGCAAGCGGCAAGTCGTCCATCAATCCCATGCCGCCGAAGATCTGGATTGCCTCGTCGGTGACGCGGGCAAGCATTTCCGAGGCATAAAGCTTGGCCGACGCAATCTCGCGATTGGCGGGGATGCCGGCATCGAGCTTCCAGGCGGCGGCCAGCGTGAGCAAGTCCGCTGCGTCGATTTCGGTGATCATATCAGCAAGCTTGAAGGAGACGCCCTGATTGGCGCCGATCGGCTTGCCGAATTGCTTGCGCTCGGCGGCATAGGGCAGAGCCAGATCGAAAACGCGACGCGCACGGCCGACACAAGTGGCGGCAACGGTCAAACGCGTCCCGTAAAGCCATTGATTGGCAAGATCGAAGCCGCGATGCAGCTCGCCGAGCACCTGCGACTTCGGCAGACGGCAGTCGGTGAAATTCAGGATGCAGTTATGGTAGCCGCGATGGGAAACCGAATCATAGCCTTTGAGGATCTCGAAGCCTGGCGTACCGCGATCGACCAGGAAGGCCGTGATCTTCTTCTTGACACCGCGATGCGTGTCTTCTTCGCCGGTCGCGGCAAAGACGATGACGAAATCGGCGACATCGGCGTGCGAGATGAAGTGCTTCGTACCGTTGAGCACGAAATCATCGCCATCCTGCTTGGCTGCGCATTTCATGCCGCGCATGTCGGAACCGGCGTCCGGTTCGGTGATGGCAAGCGCATCGACGCGCTCGCCGCGCACCGCCGGCAGGAGATAACGCTCGCGCTGCTCGCCCTCGCAGGCCATCAAGATACCCGATGGACGGCCGAAGAAGACGGTGAGCCCCAGGGAACCGCGCCCAAGCTCGCGCTCGACGAGCGTGAAGGTGACGTGATCGAGCCCGGCGCCGCCAATTTCCTCCGGGAAATTGCAGGCATAGAAACCAAGTTCGATGCATTTGCGCCGGATCTCGTCTCCGATTTCAGACTGCACGATGCCGGTGCGCTCGACTTCGTTTTCGTGCGGATAGATCTCCGTCTCGACGAAGTCCCTGACCGTCTGGACGATCATCTCCTGTTCTTCGCTGAGTCCGAAATTCACGATCGCTTCCTCCTAGCGTTTTTGTCCCACATGACGGCCGGCTCCCTCCGGCATTGGCAAGGCGACATGGCCAGCGACGATCGGCCTCAATCTCACCAGTATCTCCTCCGGTGCAGCAACGGCCTTGCCGGCCTTTGCATCGACATGCAGCAGCATCTGTTCGGCGGTGGCGATTACATCGCCGCTTTCGCTATCGTGCAGCGCATGGAACACATGCAGCCGCTTTTCGTCGGATGCGAGGATCTGCGCGGTCGAATGGATGGCCTGACCAAGCTTTGCCTCGCCGAGATGGCGGATATGGGTCTCCACCGTATAGTAGCTGTGGCCGCGCTCGACATAGTCCATATCGACGCCGATCAGGCGCAGCAGCGCGTCCGAGGTGTCGCCGAACACCTGCAGATAGCGGTGCTCGGTCATATGGCCATTGTAGTCGACCCAGGCCGGGCTGACCTTGGTGTCGATCAGGCGCAGCGGCTTTGTAACCTCCAGCGTCTGCTTCTTTTCTCCGCCCGCAGCCCAAAGATGCTGCTCGAAATCCTTGAGCAGCTTGCCGGCGCCCCAGCCCTTGCCGCCATGGCCGCCTTTCAGGCTCTGGAGAATACCCACGAGGTTTTCGTCGCGGATGCGCTCGAGTTCGCGGATCGACAGTCCATCGGCTTGTTCGTCGGATTGCTGGCCGATCTTCTCGACGAGTGCGTCGTCAAGATCGACGACATCCATCAGCTTCGTCCAGTTCCACTGCAAAGCCGGGCCGAACTGGGCAAGAAAGTGACGCATGCCCGCTTCGCCGCCGGCAATGCGATAGGTCTGGAACAAGCCCATCTGCGCCCAGCGCAGACCGAAGGAATAGCGGATGACATCGTCAAGCGTCTCGACGGTGCAGATATCGTCCTTGATCAGCCACAGCGCCTCGCGCCAAAGCGCCTCCAGCAAGCGATCACCAACAAAAGCCTCGATCTCTTTGGCGATATGGACGCCCTTCATGCCGATGGGCGGCAGTCGCTCCATCGCTGCCTTGATCGTGGCAGGGCTGGTCTTCTCGCCGCCGACGATCTCGACGAGCGGCAGGAGATAGACGGGATTATAGGGGTGGGCGACGAACAGGCGCTCCGGATGGCGCATGTCGCGCTGCAGGTCTGTTGGCAGCAACCCCGAGGTGGATGAGCCGATCAGCGCATCCGGCTTTGCCGCGGCATCGATCTGTGTCAGCACATTGCGCTTGAGATCCAGCCGCTCGGGCACGCTTTCCTGGATCCAGTCGGCACCGGCGACGGCTGCCTCCAGCGTGTCCCTGAATGTCAGTTTGCCGCGCGGCGGAAGCGGTGCGCCAGTCAGCATCGCATAGGCTTTTTCGGCATTTGCCAGAACCTCGCCGACGATACGGGTTGCTTCCGGATGCGGGTCGTAGACATCGACATCGATGCCCGCCAGCAGGAAGCGGGCGATCCATCCGCCGCCGATGACGCCGCCGCCGATACAGGCCGCCTTGTTGATCTTGGTCATCGGAGCCTCAGCGCTTCGTCAGTTTCAATTTCTTGCGGACATCTTCGGGGCCAATGATGCGCGCGCCCATGCCTTCAACAACCTGCACCGCCTTTTCGACAAGCTGCGCGTTTGTCGCGAGCATGCCCTTGCCGGCATAAAGATTGTCTTCCAACCCGACACGGACATTGCCGCCGGCAAGGATCGCAGCCGCCGGATAGGCCATCGCGTTGCGGCCGATGGAAAAGGCCGAGAAGGTCCAGCTTTTGGGAACGTTATTGACCATCGCCATAAATGTGTTGAGGTCATCGGGCGCCCCCCAGGGGATGCCCATGCAGAGCTGGATGAGGACGGGATCCTCGATCAGGCCCTCCTCGGCAAGCTGCTTGGCGAACCAGAGATGACCGGTATCGAAGGCCTCGATCTCCGGGCGAACGCCGAGGTCCGTCATCTTCTTTGCCATGGCCCGCAGCATGGCAGGCGTATTGGTCATGACATAGTCGCCGAGGCTGAAATTCATCGTGCCGCAATCGAGCGTGCAGATTTCCGGCAGGCATTCGGCGACGTGGCTCACGCGCTCGGTGGCACCCGCCATATCTGTGCCCTTGGCATTGAGTGGCAACGGGCTCTCGACATTGCCAAATATCAAGTCGCCGCCCATGCCGGCCGTCAGATTCAGCACGACATCGACGTCGGCGGAACGGATACGGTCCGTGACCTCCTTGTAAAGGTCGTTGCGGCGGCTGGCGGCGCCCGTTTCCGGGTCGCGAACGTGGCAGTGAACCACTGCTGCCCCAGCCTTGGCGGCATCGATCGCGGATTCCGCGATCTGCTTGGGAGTGATCGGAACATGGCTGGATTTGGAAACCGTGTCGCCGGCGCCGGTGACGGCACAGGTGATGAAGACATCGCGATTCATCGTAAGAGGCATTTTTGTTCTCCCTCGTATTAAGGACATTACGAGGCATGAGGCGCATTCTTGCTTTGCATTATCGGAGGCATTCGATACAGTTTCGGAACGATCGAAGGATTGCTGAATGCTCACATTGGCCAATGAGACGCTCGACATCGATCTCCTGATCCTGCCGGAGACGAACCTTATTCTGATCGCTTCGGTGATCGAACCGTTGCGCGGGGCCAATCGTATTTCCGGAGCGGAGCTTTATCGCTGGCGACTGTTCACGCTTGATGGTGCCCCGGTGGAGACGACGAGCTTCGTCCCGGTACCCGCCTCCGGAAGTTTCCGACCAATGTCCGAGACGACACCGCTATTCGTTCTTGCCAGCTACAATTGGCGACGCAGCGCCACGCAGGCATTGAAGATGCAGCTGTCACAGACGGCACGTCATCGCTCGATGATTGCCGGCATTGAATCCGGCAGCTGGATTCTCGCCGAGGCGAGTCTTCTCGATAATGTCTCGGCCGCCGTTCACTGGGAAGATTTCGATGACTTCGCCCTCGCCTATCCGCAAGTGAGGGCGACCAGGGACCGCTTCGCGATCGACGGCAAGCGGATCACGACGGCGGGTTCGCTGCCGACGGTCGACCTCATGCTGGAAATCATCCGCCGGCGGCAAGGTTATTCGCTGGCGCTCGAGGTCAGCCGGCTGTTCATCTACGAACCGTCATCCGGTCAAAATGCAGCTGAGCTTTCCCCCTCGACTGCGGGTCTGCACATGCGCGACCCTCGCGTCGCCCAGGCCATTCGCCTGATGGAAGAACATATCGAGCAGCCATTGCTGCTTGCCCGTCTGGCGCGGCGGGTTGGCGTCAGCGCCCGCCATCTGCAGGGTCTTTTTCAGGACAGCATTGGGGTCCCCCCACATGTGCATTACCTGGCACTTCGACTGAATGCGGCGCGACGCAAAGTGATCGAAACGAAAGATACTTTTGCAGAAATCGCCGCAGCAACAGGCTTCAACTCTGCCTCGGCATTTTCCCGCAGCTATCGGGCGAGCTTTTCCGAAAGCCCGTCCGGCACTCGCCGCAGGCTTCGTCGACGCCTTGCAGCAAGAATGGAGCCTCAATAGGCCCAACTGAAAGTCACGCCGAACGGCATTTCGCCCGTCAGGCCACAACGGTGAATTGAGATCGTCGATAAAAGGCCGCGATTTCGCGTTCAAAGCGATCAAACGCCGCATGAACCCATGGCTCGTAAGCATCAACGCGGCCGCGGGCTTGGCGCCGGCTGCGCGATCTCAGCATCCCGATAAGCCGCAAGTCTACAAACCGCATCGCTTTCAAACCAGTATCCGACCTCAGGTCGCATAACATAGCCCGCACCGATCGTTGTCCATACATAAGAGACTTGAAAATTACGGAACTCGACGAGTGTTGCAAAATTGATAGCCGAACGCGCAGGCAGCAGGTGTCGGACGAGCGCGGTTTGAGGAAGCCGCGCGGTTCATCCGTGACAAGTTTGCGGCAAAGGCGACAAGACTGGCCGTCGCGGAAACCAATCTTGTCATGGCCTTGTGGGTGAAGATGGGAGCCCTTCATCGGAGAGGAGATCAAGTCGCAGAGCATCCTGCTGGAGAAGGCGCTGCAGCGCGCCGCCATCTCGTTTTGCAACAGGGTTAACGAGACGTTAAACATTCCTGCCTAACCATTTGCGGCATGGTCGAACGTCTAGACAGGTTTGTGCGTTTGTTGATCGTCGCGTGGATGCTGGCCATCGCGCTGGTCCTGTCTCCGACCGCGCCTGCTCTCGCTTTTGAGACCTCCTCCCAAGAGCTCCTTGCCGGCGCTGATACACGCTCCGCTGGGATGCAATTGGACGAAGATCTCTCCGCAGACGACCATAATCACAGCGATCAGGGCGCAGATCATACGCATGATGTTCCCTGGCTGGTCGCCACGTCATCCATAGACAGATTGGCGGAGAAATCCGCCAAATGGCTGCTGATTCAAGCCAAGGCGCCGCACCACGACGCTGTTATGTTCGAGCGGCCACCCCGTCTTTGATTCCCCACCGAACTCATCTCCCAACACCTCCGGTAGGAAATCATGGCAAGGCATTCCCACGCTTCTGGCGGGGCGCATCCGTTTGACGGCCAGCGCCTATCCGCGTCACTTCACGCCCATATCGGTCCAATGACTGCCCGGCGCTCATGGGGCACGCCATGACGATGCGCTTCTACATGAAAAAAATGCCGCTGCCCCCGCTTCGCAAGCGGCGGCGGCGGCCGTCCCCTCCCGCACTGAGGCTGAGGATCGCGTTTCTGGCGATCATCTTCATCCTGTCCTACGCAATCATCGGCGCCAGACTTGTGCATTTCGGGCTGCATACTCCGCCACCGTCTGCAGCCGCCCTGATACCGCCATCGGTCGCAAGACCCAATATCGTCGATCGCAACGGCACGGTACTGGCAATGGACATACCGGTGGCCTCGATCTATGCCGAGCCACGCCGACTGGTTGATATCAACGAGGCAGTTGAAGGGTTGACCTCCGTGTTTCCGGATCTCAGCCCGGCGGAGCTCTATCGACGGTTCGACACGGACCGAGGTTTCGTCTGGGTCAAGCGCAAGATCCCGCTTGCAACCAAAAACCAGGTCTGGAACCTCGGAATCCCGAGCGTGGGCTTCCGCGAGGAGACGCAACGGCTCTATCCGAACGGGGATCTGGCGTCGCATGTTCTCGGCGCCGTCAACACCGACAATATCGGCATCGCGGGAATCGAAAAGTGGATCGATGGCCAAGGCCTGCAGATCCTGCGGGATACAGGTCTGAAGTTCGATGCGAATGCGCTGCACCCTATCGAGCTCAGCATGGATCTGCGCGCGCAATTCATCCTGAAAGACGAACTTCGCAAGGCGATGGACAAGTTTTCCGCAATTGCCGCGGCCGGGCTTATACTTGACGTAACGAATGGCGAAGTCGTCGCCCTCGTCTCGCTTCCGGACTTCAACCCCAACATACCGTCCGATGCGCTGCGGTCCGATCGCATCAACCGGATTTCCGTCGGCACGTTTGAAATGGGATCGACCTTCAAGGCGCTGACGACAGCAATGGCGCTCGATTCCGGCGCCTTCAATCTGAATTCCGTCATCGATGCCAGCCAGCCGTTACGCCTGGGGCGCTCCACGATCTCGGATTTTCGCGGACAGAAAAGGCCGCTGACCTTGCCGGAAGCCTTCATTCATTCCTCGAACATCGCTATGGGGCGCATGGCTCTGACGGTCGGCAAGCAGGCTCAACAGAACTTTCTGAAGAAGATGGGGCAATTCGATCGACTGACGACGGAGCTTCCCGAAAGCGCCGTTCCAATCCTTCCGCCGCGATGGGGAGACATCAACACCGTGACCGTTGCCTTCGGGCACGGCATGGCGGTCACACCGCTGCAGGCAAGCATGGCAATCGCCTCATTGATCAATGGCGGGCGCCTCATCCAGCCGACCTTCATCAAGGGCACGCCGGTTGAAGATCGGATTCTCGCGAACAACGTCATTACCGCAAAGACAGGCGAAACCCTGCGCTTTTTGATGCGGCTTAATGCCGAGGTCGGTTCGGCAAGGGGCGGAAATGTTGCGGGCTTTTACATAGGCGGCAAAACAGGGACGGCCGAGAAAGTGGTTGGCGGCCGCTACTCCAAGGAGAGGGTCCTCACCTCTTTCATGAGCGTGACGCCAATCGACAACCCCAAATATCTGTTTCTGACCATTCTGGATGAGCCAAAGGGATTACCGGAAACCTACGGTTTCCGCACTTCCGGCTGGAATGCCGTTCCCGTGACTGGATCCATCATGGCGCGGGCGCTGCCCGTGCTTGGCGTTTCCCCGCGCTGGAGTCCGCCGGAGCGCCCATTCCCGGTCGCCCTTTCGGCGGGAGCATGGGGCGCCCATCGCTTCACACCGGTTGCAGCAGAGCGCTATCGGGCGGCGACGCAGGTCCTCCAATAGAGAGGCAAGCACGATTGCAGCTTAGGAGGCGGCCGTTTGGCCGTCGTCTGCGCGTTGTCACGAGAGACCGTCCATGGCGTCGTAGCACGAGATCGGGTCCTGATTATTCAGTCGGCACCCGAAAGCACCGGAAAGCCGATTTCGGGCTTCAGCAAGACCTGCTTTTCGATCGTCTGATCGCCGGCGATGGAGGCAAGCAGGACATGGCCCATTCGCTCGCCGGTATCCACCAGATCCTCATAGATGGTCTCGACCTTGGGTTGGATCTGGCTCAGCAGCTTCGAGGTGCGTTTCGCCACCACGTCATATTCCACCCCAAGTGTCAGGCCGTTGTCGCCCATGCCGGTAATAGTCGCAAGAGCTGAAACCTCGCCGCCGCAGGTGAAGCCGTCGGGTGAGCCGGGCTGCGAGGCGCGTCGGCTCATATATTCACGAATTTGCTCGACGGGACAATCGAGATCGATCTCCTCAGGAATCTCGTAGTCGACGCCCGCCTCGCGGACGGCGGTCATGAAACCATGCAGGAGGTGCTGCGAAAAAGTCAGCCGTCTCGGTGGCAGGATGATCATCGGCTTTCGCCGGCCGCGTTCCACCAATCGCTTCGTCGCCTCATAGGCAAAACTGAAATTGTCGTAGTCGACGAAAGGATGGTCGACCGTGAATTCCGTTCGCCCATGTGTGACAAACGGAAAGCCGCTTTCCAACAGAAGGCGAACACGCGGATCGAAAGGTTCCGTTCGGGATAAGAGCAACCCGTCGACCATCCCGTTGCGCACTAGGTAGCGAACGGCTTCGACATTGCTTCCATTGATGAAATTCGGTGTTACGATCAGATGATAAGCGGTGTTCCGCAAAGCCTTGGCCAGGCCGTGCATGATGGAAATGCCATAGCCGAGAATTTCCTCATGCGGATCGAGCAGGATGCCGATGACATTGGTCTTGCCTGTCTTTAGACGTTGCGCGGCGCGATCGGGCAGATAGCCGATCTGCGCAGCCACTGCATGGACGCGCTCCCGCGTCTCGATCGAAATCTGAGGTGCATTGCTCAATGCCCGCGACACGGTCGTAACGGCAAAGCCCGTCATTTCGGAAATGGTTCGCAGCGTCGGTTTGGCGCTTCTGCGCGCTGTCTTCGCAAGGGACGCGGATTTTCCGGAAGTGTCTTTCAAGGGAATACCCAGCCTGCCTCGGAGTGATCGCCTTGTACGCTGTTTCGAAACGAAGTGCAAATACGCCGATGCAAACGTTTTCGGTATTAACATTTGAAAAATCGGACCGCAGCATCCTCGGAAAATCGTGACATTTACGAGCATATTCACGCATTTATAGCGAATATGAAGGCGTGCATCGACATCTTGACTTGAGAATATTTATAACGTTTTAAATGCTTCGCGGCGAACAAAGTCGCCAGCGGAATAGCTTCCGCTCGACGGTGGAGGCTTTTAGGGAAGCGGGGGAGGACCTTCGCTTGAACGACTTGCAAATTTGGGAGGCTATCAATGCGTAGATTTCTGACGACGACTGCAATGATTGCGCTGGCGGTTGCTGGTGCTGGCGTCTCGGCGCGCGCCGCTGACGTCAAGGAAGTGCAGATGCTGCACTGGTGGACGTCTGGCGGCGAAGCCGCAGCGCTCAACGTGCTGAAGCAGGATCTTTCCAAGGAAGGCTATGCCTGGAAGGACGTACCGGTCGCCGGCGGTGGCGGCGATGCAGCCATGACGGCACTGAAGGCCATGGTTGCCGCCGGCAATTATCCCACGGCCTCGCAAATGCTCGGCTACACCGTGCTCGACTACGCTCAGGCTGGCGTGATGGGCGACCTGACGGAGACCGCCAAGAAGGAAGGCTGGGACAATTCGGTGCCGAAGGCGCTGCAGAAGTTCTCGGTTTATAACGGTAAGTGGGTCGCAGCTCCGGTCAACGTTCACTCGGTCAACTGGCTCTGGATCAACAAGGCCGTCATGGACAAGATCGGCGGCAAGCAGCCGAAGACCTTCGACGATCTGATCGCGCTTCTCGACAAGGCCAAGGCTGCGGGTGTCGTTCCGCTCGCGCTCGGTGGCCAGAACTGGCAGGAAGCGACGATGTTCGACTCGATCGTGCTTTCGACCGGCGGCCCCGAATTCTACAAGAAGGCCTTCAACGACCTCGACGAGGCTTCGCTGAAGTCCGACACGATGAAGAAGTCGTTCGACAACCTCGCCAAGATCGTCAAATATGTTGACCCGAACTTCTCGGGCCGCGACTGGAACCTTGCGACCGCCATGGTCATCAAGGGTGATGCGCTGGTACAGGTCATGGGCGACTGGGCCAAGGGCGAATTCGTCGCCGCCAAGAAGACCCCGGAGAAGGACTATCTGTGCTACCGCTTCCCCGGCACCGAAGGCAGCGTGATCTATAACTCCGACATGTTCGGCATGTTCAACGTTCCTGCCGACCGCAAGGCCGCCCAGGTGGCGCTTGCAACCGCAACACTGTCGAAGAGCTTCCAGTCGGCCTTCAACGTCGTCAAGGGCTCGGTTCCCGCCCGCACCGACGTGCCGGACACCGCCTTCGACGCCTGCGGCAAGAAAGGCATCGCCGACCTGAAGCATGCCAATGAAGGCGGCACGCTGTTCGGCTCGCTCGCCCAGGGCTATGGTGCGCCTCCGGCAATCGCCAACGCCTATAAGGACGTGGTCTCGAAGTTCGTCCACGGCCAGATCAAGTCCTCTGACGAAGCTGTCAAGCAGCTCGTCCAGGCGATCGACGACGCACGCTGATAGCGGGTCGTGAGACCGGCTTCCCCGCTTGAGGTGGGGAAGCCTTTTATAGCAGGCCTACCCCGAGGAGGAGATGAAGCCCATGAGCTCAATTGCAACAAGGGAAGCGGTGTCGGCGCAGCCAACAGTGTCATTCCGCGCCCGCCTGCAGGACGCCCTGCCGAGGATCGTGCTTGCGCCGAGTTTCGCCATCACGCTGGTCTTCGTCTACGGCTTTATCCTCTGGACGGTCTATCTGTCCTTCACGAACTCCAAGACATTTCCCTCCTACGACCTGACGGGCGCACGCGCCTATCAGCGCCTATGGCGCTGGACATTCGAAAACGACCCGCCATCGTCCTGGTATACGTCGATCGTCAATATGGGGATTTTCGGCTTTCTCTACGTGTTCATATGCCTGGCGCTCGGCCTGCTTCTGGCAATCCTGCTCGATCAGAAAATCCGGGGCGAGGGCATGCTCAGACCGATCTTCCTCTATCCGATGGCGCTGTCCTTCATCGTGACCGGCGTCGCATGGAAATGGTTCCTCGATCCGGGCCTCGGTCTGGAGCAGACCCTGCATCAATTCGGCTGGACAAGCTTCCACTTCGACTGGATCAAGAACAAGGACTTCGTCATCTATACCGTCGTCATCGCCGGCGTCTGGCAGGCCTCCGGCTTCGTCATGGCGATGTTCCTGGCCGGACTGCGCGGTATCGACAGCGAGATCATGAAGGCCGCGCAGATCGATGGTGCCTCGCCGCTCCAGCTCTATCGCCGCATCATCATCCCCTTGCTGCGGCCGGTATTTCTCTCCGCCTTCATCGTGCTCGCCCACATGGCGATCAAATCCTACGACCTGGTGGTGGCGCTGACCTCGGGCGGGCCCGGCGGCTCGGCCTGGCTGCCGTCGAACTTCATGTATGAGTACACCTTCAAGCGCAATGAAATGGCGGTCGGCTCGGCCAGCGCGGTGATCATGCTGATGACCATCTCGGCGATCATCGTTCCCTATCTTTATTCCGAACTGAAGGAGAAGGCACGATGAGCTCCTTTGCTTCTCCCGCGGTTGGCCATGCGCATGGCGCAAACCACCGCCGCTGGATCAGCCGCGTCGTCATCTACGGCCTGCTGTTCCTGTTCGCGCTGTTTTATCTCGCGCCGCTGTTCGTGATGCTGGTCACCTCGTTCAAGACCATGGACGAAATCCAGAACGGCAACATGCTGGCGCTGCCGAAATCACCCACCTTCGATCCCTGGCTGAAGGCATGGGGCGAGACCTGCGTCGGCCTCACCTGCGCCGGCATCAAGGGCTATTTCTGGAACTCGATCAAAATGGTCGTACCGGCGGTGGCAATCTCGACCATCCTCGGCGCGCTCAATGGCTACGTGCTGACCAAGTGGCGCTTTCCCGGCCATACGCTGGTCTTTGCCCTGATGCTGTTTGCCTGCTTCATTCCGTTCCAGTCGGTGCTGTTGCCGATGGCGACCATCCTCGGCGCGCTCGGACGCTTCGGTGGAACGCTGCAGGATGCGACCGGTTTCAGCTTCGGCTTCGGCAATTCGACCGTCAATCTGGTCTTCGTCCACGTTGTCTACGGCCTTGGCTTTACCACGCTGTTCTTCCGTAACTATTACGAGGCCTTTCCGACCGAGCTTGTGAGAGCCGCCCAGGTTGACGGCGCCGGCTTCTTCCAGATCTTCCGCCGCATCATGCTGCCGAGCTCGCTGCCGATCATCGTCGTGACCGTCATCTACCAGTTCACCAATATCTGGAACGACTTCCTGTTCGCGTCCGCTTACGCCGGCACCGGGGACTCCATGCCGATGACCGTCGCACTCAACAACGTCGTCAATACCTCGACCGGCGTGGTCGAATACAATGTCAACATGGCTGCCGCCATGATTGCCGCCGTCCCCACGCTCATCGTCTACATACTCGCCGGCCGCTATTTCGTGCGCGGTCTGATGGCGGGCGCTGTCAAAGGATAACAGCCATGGCTTTTCTCGAAATTTCCGGACTGAAGAAGCGCTATGGCGCCGTCGATATCCTGAAGGGCATCGATCTCGAGCTTGAAAAAGGCGGCTTCCTGGTGCTCGTCGGACCATCCGGTTGCGGCAAGTCCACCCTGCTCAACACCATTGCCGGTCTCGAGGCCATCAGCGAAGGCGATATCCAGGTCGACGGCCGCTCCATTGCTGGCCTGCATCCCTCCAAACGTGACATTGCCATGGTCTTCCAGAGCTATGCGCTCTATCCAAACATGACCGTTGCCGGCAACATCTCCTTCGGCATGGAAATGCGTGGCGTGCCCGTCGAAGAACGCAAGAAGGCGATCGACGAGGTTGCCAAGGTGCTGCAGATCAGCCACCTGCTCGATCGCAAGCCGAGCCAGCTATCGGGCGGCCAGCGCCAGCGTGTCGCCATGGGCCGCGCCCTGGTGCGGGATCCCAAGCTGTTCCTGTTCGACGAGCCGCTGTCCAACCTCGACGCCAAACTGCGTGTCGACATGCGCACGGAGATCAAGCGCCTGCATGAGCGTATGAAGACGACGATCGTCTACGTCACACATGACCAGATCGAGGCCATGACCTTGGCGACGAAAATCGCCGTGCTGAAGGATGGCGTTCTGCAGCAATTCGGAACACCGGCAGAGATCTATAACAATCCGGCCAACATGTTCGTTGCCGATTTCATGGGTTCGCCCGCCATGAACCTCTTGTCGGGCACGATCGAAAAGGGAAGCAACGGGCTTTCTGTCTCACTGGCACGCGCCGATGGCGAACCGATCAAACTGCCGATCGCAGCCGATCGCGCTCAGTTGGAAGCCCATAGCGGACGTCCGGTCGTCTTCGGCATTCGACCCGAGGCGCTGACCGATCCGGATGGCGCCGATCGCAACGCTAAGACGGTCGCTGAAAACGATTGCCTGATAGAGGTGGTCGAACCGGCAGGCTCCGACACATTTGCCGTCATCAAGCTCGGCGGCAAAGAGGTGGTTGCTCGCTTGCGTGCCGATGTCCGCATTCAGGCGGGCCAGCACGCACGGCTGGCATTCAACCTCGACAAGGCCGTGTTCTTCGATCCCCAGACCCAGGCCCGGATCGCCTGAGGTCAGTCACTCGGCAGATCGTTCGATCCTCTGGCCACAGACGGCTGAGATAATAGCTTGGACAAGTCACGTGGCAGAGCTGCCAATGCAACTCTGCCACTATAATCGATGATGCGGCTGGGTCGGTCGAACCCGACCGTCATACTTCGGGTATTGCTACTTCACCGTGATGCTCATGCCGCTGACGTCGGCGTTGACCTGAAGGCCGACCTGCCTGCCTGTCAGCTCGAGCTGAGCGCCCTTGTCATTGGTCATGACGATCATCTGGGCGCCTTTGCCGACAGCACCGCCGCCACCAGCTGCACCGTAGACGCCGCCGACATCTTGCGCGCGGCGAATATGACGCACGGTTCCCTGGAAGTAGGTCTTGGAAGCACCGAATGCGAGACCGCCCGAGATACCGCCGATCGAGATGGGATAATGGCGACCGTGGAAGGTCAGTGTGCCCTCTCCGCCGGAGCCGCCAACGAAGAAGGCAGCCTTGTAAACGGAAAAGCGGATCGTGCCGCTGTCGGCATGCGCGGCACCGGCAAGGCCTATTCCAGCAGCAGCAATGGCGGCAAATGCGACGGAACGAAACCGGGACGAAATGTTCATAATCGTAGCTCCTCAAGTTCCCCGCCTACTTTACCGGCTGGGGGAATATCGACGTCGGATCAAAGTTATAGCTAAACCGTCTGGTTGGTCATTTGGTTCCAGACTTTTGAAAAATCCAGCTAACGAAGATCATATAGGAAGATCCTGATTGCGGATCCCGCAATTCTCATTGGTCGCCCGATCTTGAGCTTCACTGAATTATTCCATTAAATCCATAGAATGAGAATATTTATCCTTCCTCATCATTCGGTCCTTGCCTAGCCTGAGATCGGATTCGATGTAACAAAGGAAGGCTGGGACATAGCGGCCAGGTTCACCATCAACGCCGATGCGGGCGCGCCGACGACGCGAACTCAGGACATCCCTGGGTCGCCACCGGTGCTTTTGCCCGACCCGCTCAAGATGAGTCGGCAAATATGGTTTCAGGCCATCGTCCAAGAGCCAGCGGCCGCCCTCGTTTGATATTCGACACCGCCAGTCAACCATCTGCCCCAAACGGAGTATGCGCGCAGTGACCAAAACCATCGACTATTTTTTCGGGATCGGCAGCCCCTGGGCCTATATCGGGCTGGAGCCTTTCAAAGCACTGGCTGCGCGCTTTGACGCACGGATTGAGCCCTATGTCATTCCTCTGATCGAAGACAATGGCGCCATCTATGCGCGCAATCGACCCGATGCACGCCGCGCCTATGGAGTGAAGGATCTCAAACGTTGGGCGGCCTTGCGCGGCAGGTCGCTGATGTTCGAGAACAGGAGCGCGCTTTCCGATCCAACGCCGGCAGGCCTGGCGGTGATCGCCGCACATCTTTCAGGGCAGCATTGGCTCGGCCTGACCCAGGCCTTGCAGGAGGCCTTCTGGACGCGGGCCGAGGATATCGGCAACGGCAAAATACGCCAAGCGATCGCCGATGCGGCAGGCTTTGATGGAGCAGATATCGAAGCCCGCACGCAAAGCAAAGAAGTTCTGGGAAGATGGGAATCAAATTATGAAACAGCCAAGGCGGCGGGTGTCTTCGGCTTTCCCACGTTTCGCTATGACGGGGAACTTTACTGGGGCCAGGACAGTCTACCGTTCCTCGAACGCCATCTCGGCGGAGAAAAACTGCCGGCCTGACCTTGAAGCATGGATTGCCGCTCGCTGCTTTGGAGCCTTCCTCGCTACGCTTGCGGGCATTAATATGCGCCTTGTTCATTCCGGTATTTGCCATGCGCTCCTTTGCAATTCAGTCATCGACAGCCCGATTGCGGTATCTCCAGTTTGACGGCGGCAGCACTCCCCTTTTGATGATTCACGGCCTCGGCTGTGCATCATCATTCGAGTACCCTCATGTGGCGCTCGCACCCACCTTGCGAGGGCGGCGGCTTATCGTTCTTGATCTCCTGGGCTTTGGCTACAGTGATCGCCCAGACGATTTCAGCTATCGCATCCATGACCATGCGTTGCAGGTTTTCAGCTTCATCGAGGCACAAAACTTCGAACGGATAGATATCTACGGACACAGCATGGGCGGAACCGTTGCCATCGAAACGGCAGATCTCCTTGGAAGTAAGGTCAAACACCTCGTTCTTTCCGAAGCCAACCTCGACAATGGCGGCGGAACATTCAGTCGGGCTATCGCCGCCTTTAAAGAGGCCGACTATGTCAATGGCGGCCACGATGCGTACCTCACTGAGGCCGAAAGGGTCGGAAATCGCGAGTGGGCCGCAATGATGCGTGCCTCATCGGCTCTCGCGGTTCATCGAAGCGCAACATCATTGGTGGAAGGCAGCTCACCTGACTGGCGCTCTCGGTTTTTGAAACACCCGTCTCGGAGAACTTTTATCTTCGGAGAACGCAGCCTGCCGGATGCTGATGTTCCGTTCCTGTCATCCTCGGGCATTTCGGTGCGCATCGTGGCCGCGGCAGGTCACTCCATGGCGACGGAAAATCCGGAGGGTCTGGCAAAGGCGATCGCGGAAGCAACAGCAGGCGCTTGATCCCCTGCCCTTGACGCCTTGGCGGCGATCACGAGCAGAGCTTCGGCACGAAGGTCGCCGCCATGATGGCGCTGGCTCGGCCCCAATGCTTGGCAAGCCGCCTATGCCATTTCGATGGTACTGCCCGCTTCAAACTGAGCGCCACGCCATATCGCCGACGCTTCGGAATCGGCAAACAGCAATCGCAGATGCGCAATAATCTGGCCGGCCCGCGGATCCGTCAGGCGATAGACGACCGCCTTCGAGCGGCGCGTTCCGACAATAATGCCGGAATCTCGCAGTTCTCCGATCTGCTGTGACAATGTTGGCTGGTGAACATCGAGAATTTCCTCAAGCTCACCTACCGTTCTCGCGCCCTCCATAAGCACACAGAGGATTGCCAACCGTACCGGGTTTGCCATAGCTTTCATGAAATCAGAAGCTGCACCGATTGCCCGGCATTTTACCTTCGGCTCGTGGGCCCGGCGCAGGCGGTTCTTGTCATCTAAAGGCTTTATCATCGATTTCGAACCTTACGCCCGATGAGAATAGTTTTCTCTTTCTTGCGGAATTTTAAGCGTGGAGTTTCTCGTCATCAATTCTCCAGTCATTATATAAATTTATATAACAATGGCAATGAGGTAAATGTCTTGGCTTTCAGGATTGGCCACCATCCGAATAATCTGCACCTGCATCTGGCTGCGCTCTGGCCTGGCGCCTTTGCATCGATGAATCCGGAATTCGTTGGCTATCCGGAAGGCCGCGACACGGCAAAGAAGCTGGCTCGCGGTGAATTCGATATTGGCGGAACGGGATCGACGCCGCCCATCCTTGCGGCGGCGTCCGGGCTGTCTGTTTCCTATGTCGCAGCATCGGCCCCCCGCCCGGCCAACGGGGCAATTCTGGTGTGGAAGGCCGCCGACATCGAAACCGTTGCCGATCTCAAAGGCAAAGCGGTTGCCTTGGTCGACGGCTCCTTTTTGACCTATTTCCTTGCCAAACGATTGGACGAATCCGGCTTGACCCTGTCGGATATCCAGCGTCAGGACATGGCGCCCATCCCGTCCCGCGATGCCCTGAAGGACGGAGCGGTCGCCGCCTGGGTCGCCATGGCGCCCCATCTCGAGCAGTCGCTGCTCAGTGGTGAATTTCGCGTCCTTGCCCATTGCGGCGACCTCATCCCAAACCGCTCGCTATTCTGGACCATTGACGAACGCGGCATTTCGAGCGCCGTAGCGACTGATTTTGCAGGCGAACTGGAGCGTCTCGGCAAGGAGATTGCCGCCGATCCCGAAAAGGCGGCATCCCTGCTTTCGACGGGCGGAGACGAAACAGAACGACGGGCATGGACACGCGTCGTTTCAGGCCGGAACTGGCGGGTGGCCGCCGTCGATTCCGCAGTTCTTCGTGAGCAACAGGCAGAAGCCGATACGCTTTTCAAACATGGCGACCTGCCGACCAAGCTGACAATTCAGACGACAAGCGACAAAGAGATCTGACATGAACGTACTCTGGTACATGTGCGCACCCGATGGCGCCTATCCGTGGAAAGCCGAGGGATCGCGCACCATCGACTACGGCTATTACAAGCAGCTTGCCCAGGCCTATGACCATCTCGGCTTCACTGGCGCTTTGTTTGCGACCGGCGCTCACGACGTCTGGCCGCTCGCCGGCGCGCTTCTTCCCTATACGGAACGGATGAAATTTCTGATCGCTTTCCATCCTGGCCTCGTCGCACCGACGCTGCTCGCCAAGATGGCGGCAACCTTCCAGGAGTTCTCGAACGGCCGGCTGATGCTGAACGTCGTCTCAGGCGACGCCAAGATGCTTGGCGCCTATGGCATGATGCTGCCGCACGACGAACGCTATGTCATGGCGGACGAATATCTGACCATTTGGCATCGGCTGATGGCAGGCGAGAGCGTTACCCACAAGGGCAAGTATTTTCAGACGGAAGGAGCAAAGCTTGCGCTGCCGGCCGGATCGGCCATCAAGCCGCCGCAGCTCTGGTTCGGCGGCTCGTCCGACAGCGCGATCGAGGTTGCCGCCAAGCATGTCGAAACCTACCTTTCCTGGGGCGAAACCCCGGAGCAGATGGGCGACAAGGTTGCCAAGGTGAAGCTTCGCGCCGAGGCTCACGGCCGCACCCTCAACTACGGTATCCGGCTCTACGTCATCGTCCGTCAGACGGATGACAAAGCCTGGGAGGCGGCTGCGGATCTTTACGACCAAATGGACGACGCCGCGATTGCGGCCAATCAGCGGTTTGTGTCCAACACGGATTCCGTCGGCCAGCAGCGGATGAGCGCCATGCATGGCGGCATCAAGCCGGACAATCTGCGCGACCTGGAAATCTCTCCCAATCTATGGGCGGGGATCGGCCTAGTCCGGCCCGGTCCGGGTACGGCGATCGTCGGCTCGCCGGATACGGTGATCCGCACGCTTGAGGCCTATCAGAAGGTTGGCGTCGATACGTTCATCCTTTCCGGCATGCCGCTTCTCGAAGAGGCCTATCGGTTCGGCGAACTCGTTCTGCCGCGACTGCCCGTCGAACGTTCCGCACCGGAACGCAAGCATTTCACCTGGTCGACCCTGTTCGATCGGGATCTTGGTGGAAAGCCCGCACATGGCTGAAATTTCGACCGTCAGTCGAGACATCTCCCGCCCAGACGGCAATTCCAGGCCGCCGGGAAAGGCCGGCCGGAAAGCGGCGCGGTGGGCGACGCGTCTCATCTCGCCGATCGCAATCATCCTCATCTGGCAGACCTCCAGCATGACGGGGTTCCTGTCACCGCGAACGCTTGCCTCGCCCGGCGAAATCCTCGGGGCGGCAGGGCGGTTGATCACGTCAGGCGAGCTTGTCACCGGCCTGATGGTCTCTTTCCTGCGGGTGCTGCTCGGCTTCTCGATCGCCTTCGTCGTCGGCGTGGCGCTGGCGCTTGCTGCGGGCCTGTCCCGTTTCGGCGAATCCGCCATTGATCCACCGCTCCAGATGCTCAAAGCCATGCCCTTTCTCGGCCTCTTGCCGCTTTTCATCCTGTGGTTCGGGATCGGCGAAGCCCCAAAAGTCGGCCTTGTCGCATTTGGTTCGGTTTTCCCGATCTATCTGACGCTGCATGGCGGCATTCGCGGCATTGACCGGAAACTCGTCGAAGCCGGCCGCACGCTCGGCCTCGGCACATCGGGCATCATCCACCACATCATCATCCCCGGCGCATTGCCGTCTCTTCTGGTTGGTGTTCGATATGGCCTCAGCGTTGCCTGGCTCAGTCTCGTGGTCGGAGAACAGATCAATGCGTCGAGCGGCATCGGCTACATCATCACCTATGCGCGCGACTTCCTGCAGACAGATGTCATCGTGGTCTGCCTCATGGTCTATGCCCTCATGGGGCTGTTGACGGATGGTCTCGTGCGGCTGATCGAAGCCTATGCGCTGCGCTGGCGTCCGGAGGCGATCGCATGACACCCCTGGTCGATATTCGTGGTCTCTCGCGTTCCTTCGGCGGCCCGGCCATTCTCGATAACGTCGATCTGACGATCGCAAAGGGCGAATTCGTCGCCCTGCTCGGCCGCAGCGGTTCCGGCAAGTCCACCTTGCTGCGCGTGCTTGCCGGCCTGGACGCTACACCAGCCCGGCACCTGCAGCTTCCTCAACGTCGCTCCGTGGTCTTTCAGGAACCGAGGCTGATGCCGTGGAAAACCGTGATCGACAATGTCACGCTGGGCGTCAAGCGGCAGGATGCGCGCTCCGTTGCAGCGCAGACGCTTGAGGATGTCGGCCTGTCGCACCGGTGGAATGCATGGCCGCTCACCCTTTCCGGCGGCGAGGCGCAGCGAGCTGCCCTTGCCCGCGCACTTGTGCGCGAGCCCGAACTCCTGCTGCTCGACGAGCCATTTGCAGCTCTGGACGCATTGACGCGTTTGCGCATGCACGGGCTGGTCTTCGACCTCTGGCAAAAGCACCGGCCCGCCGTCCTTCTGGTCACCCACGATATCGGCGAGGCCATCACGCTCGCCGATCGCATCCTCGTGCTCGACAATGGTCGCTTCACCCGAGAAATACCCGTCAACCTTGATCATCCTCGCCGCCGCAGCGGTCCGGAGGCAAGCCGCCTCGAAACCGAGCTTTTGACCGAACTCGGCGTCGAACCTTCCCATGTCTGACTTTATCGCTTCTCAGCACGCCATTTCGGCAGATCGGAACATTAGAATGATCACCAAGCGCCAATTCTTCATCGCGATGGCGGCAACGGCTACCATCGCTACCCTTGCCCCCACCGCCCAGGCTGCGGACCAGGTCGTCCGTATCGGCTGGTTGAGAGGTCCAAACGACATTACCCTTGCCAAATCACGCGGCACGCTCGAAAAGGCGCTTGGCGAAAAAGGCATCAAGGTCGAGTGGGCCGGCCCCTTCCCGGCTGCTGCTCCTGCCTTCGAAGCCCTTAATGCCGGCAGCATAGACATCACCGCTGGCAGCTCGACATCTGCAATAGCAGCGCTTGCCGCCAAGGTCCCGCTGGTCGTCTTCGCCTACCAGAAGATGGCCGCGGGCTCGGAAGGCATCGTCGTCAAGAAGGATTCCAAAATCACTTCGATCAAGGACCTTGCCGGCAAGAAAGTCGCGGTCAATCGCGGCGGCACGGGTGAATATCTGCTCATGCAGGGTCTTGCGACCAACGGGGTCGATCCGAAAAGCGTGGAGCGCGTCTATCTGAGCCCGAGCGACAGCGGTCCGAGCTTCACGCAAGGCCATGTTGATGCCTGGGCCACCTGGGATCCGTTTCTGACGATTGCCGAAAAGGCTTATGACGGCAAGGTCGTCGCCGATGGCGACGCCATTCGCTCGGACAACGCCGTCGTCCTGGTTGCGAGCAAAGCATTCGCCCAGTCCAAGGCTGAGCAGCTTCAGCTCGTCTTCGACGTCATCAAGTCGGAAAATGCCTGGGCCGTTGCCAACAAGAGCGAAGCAGGCGCCATCTGGGTCAAGGAAATGAACGTGCCTGCCGATCTCGCGCAGAAGATCGGTGAGAACAACGCCGTTCCGACGACGGCCGTCTCCAAGGCGGATGCCGAGCAGATCGGCAAGGTCGCCGAATGGTATGCCAAGAACGGCATCATTCCAAATATCCCCGATGTGCCTGCAGGCGTCGTCACGCTGAAGTAAGCCCGGCATGGCATTGGCTAACTGAAGTCCTGTCCCGGCGGCCCGGCGGGGACAGCTTCACATTCGATCGATAGATTGTGACTGCCGATCGACCAAACCGTTTACGAGCAACACAGTGGTGCGAAGTCACATGCCAGCATGTCATCGATGGCTCGCGGATAACGTCCCTGGAGGCGCTCTATGATGAAATCACCCGCGTCTTGGTCCCGGACCATTTCTGGGGCCGGAACCTCGATGCCCTCGACGATATCCTGAGAGGTGGTTTCGGGACCCCAGATGGAGGCTTCACGATCAGATGGTCGCATTCGGCAGTCTCGAGAGAAGCGCTCGGCTATCCCGCGACGGTCAAAATGTTCGAACACATGCTCGAGCGCTGCCATCCCGATAACCGAAACAGTGTTGGGCAACGTCTGGCCGCCGCTCGCGCCGGCACCGGGCCGACACTGTTTGATTGAATTGTCGAGATCATTCAAATCCATTGCCCCGGCGGCTCCGAAGCGGAGGATAATGTCCAGTTGATGCTGGATTGAATGCCAACGCTTCGGCCTTGGCAGCGTCCTCGTGCATCCGCCAGCGCCGCTTGAACGGCACTGGCGTAAAGAGCTGTCAGTTCCGCAACGTCAAAGCAGGATTATGGGCGAAAAAGTTGTGCGGCTCGATATGGATCGTCTTCCACTCGGTCGACATGACAGGCCAATCCTCCATGCGCGGAATATGATGGAAGCCGGCCGTGAACCAGGTGACGATGTCCTTCCCCATCAACGGCTTATTGGCCTTAACCCATTCCGGAAGAGTATCGGAACCGTCGCTCTGCATCGCGAACTTGCCACCGGCATATTGCTGATCCGGATCATAGACCGTGTTCCACACAGAATATTCGATGTAGGCGTTACGCTTCATCGGCGGATCCTTGACGAAGTCGAAGGGGCCGTAGGCGACGTCGCCGTGATGGATCATCCAGCCAGGTTCTTGACCGAGATAGCCCTTGCGCGAGGGATCGGAGATCATGAAGTAGCGCGGCTTCATGGCAGAGAGTTGGTAACGCGCCTCCATCTCGGTTTTCGGCATCGTGTGCTGCACCGTCCACATGGAGCGGCGCGGATTCTTAGCATCGACCTTGGCAGGGACGATATCCATCGTTCCGAAATGGTTGGCCGGCTGGTCGATGTCGAAATCGATGCGGAAGTTGAAATAATGGTCGTGATTGGCGGCGACCAGATTCGGTGCGATCAGCGTGCCATGTGCGGTGTCGGCGGCAGCCGTCGGATCGTCCATCGACGTCGACTGAACGCCCTTGACGGCGTCAAGGCCCGTCGCACCGATCATGATGCGGATTTGGCCGTCTGGCTGCAGACGATAGTCGATCAGATAGTCATAATTGCCGACCTCCGAGGCGGTGCGCACCACGAGTTCGCTTGCCGGCCGGCCCTCCGCCGGGATTGGCTTGTCCGGTGCCTGTGCGAAGACTTCGAAGTGGCGCCAGGCCGGATCGCCGATGCTGCGTTCGAAGACGCAGATGGCGTTGGGGATAGTCAATGGGTTACCCTTGTCGTCGGCAATCGTCGCCGGCAGGAAGGTCGCGTAGTTCGGGCAATCGACGCCTGCACGCAACGGGCTCAGGAACAGGCCGAAACCATATTCTCCGCTGTCCATATAGGTGCGCCAGTACCAGCCCTCGGTCGGATCCATATAGGGAACGAAGACTTCCGAGAGATGTGACTGATAGATCACGGAGCGCCATGTATCGCCATCCTTGGCGTCGAGGTTGGAGAGTACCAGGCCCGGGCGCTTGTCGACGCGGAAATTAAACCGCCACATATCCCATTCGAGATGGCTGCCATTGATCTTGTAGTTTGGACCTCCCTGCTGCGAAAGCGTGGCAAGATTGGTCTGCGGACGCAGAGGCTCGCGCTCGGCTACTTCCTTTTCGGTGTAGCCCCAATTGTCCTTCGGACCTTCGATGGCACCGGTGTCGATGACTTTCAGAACCTTCTTCTGGCCAATATCGTAGACGGCAAACAGGCCTTCGATGGGCTTGGCGTAGTAGTTCGACCCTTCCGGAACATGGTAGCAGGGCACCTTCATCAGGCGGGAATTCTGATACTCTTCGGTGAAGAAGTTGCCGGCCGTCAATGGCAGGCAGAAGGCCTGGTCGGGCGTCAGACCGCGCTTCTTGAGGCCCGCGACCATCTGCGGATCACCGAGTACACCTTGCAAGGCGTCCATGAACTCGGTGAAGAGCACCATGGGCTGTCCCTTGATCGCCGTCGTGTTTTCGACGGTGCCCTTGGTGATATTGACCACGGCCTCCTTGAAGCCCGAAGGGCTCGTAAGCTGCACCTTCGCCTCGCGATCCAGCGGCGTGTCGCCATCCTTCCATTTGAGGACGTCGGCCTTGGCCGGCTCCTTCAACTCGATCAGCGGATAGAGCGTCTTGTCATCGACGATCTTCTGCTCCCGCAGGATCTGGTTGATCTTCTGATATTCCTCCGCCGTCAACCCATCGAGCGGGTGGCTCATCGCCGCCGGCGCGCTTAGCGTCATGAGCAGCCCGGCCGAAGCCAGCAAGTGTTTCACGTTCATTTCCATCCTCCCTGTCATACCTGTTCAAGATCAGGCGAATATCACCTGGATATCCGTGTATTCGGCGAGCCCCTCCTCGGCGAACTCGACGCCGAGACCGGAGGCTTTCACGCCGCCAAAGGGCGCATTGGGCTGGATCGCGCCATGCTTGTTGATCCAGACCGAGCCACATTGCATGCGCGATGCCACGGTCTTTGCCACCGATATGTCCGAGGACCAGACGGAGCCCCCGAGACCGTTCGGGCTATCATTCGCCATGCGGATGGCATCGTCGATATCGCTATATTTGATGACCGGCAAAGCGGGACCGAACTGCTCCTCATCGACCAACGGATCGCCGTTCGAAAGGCCGGCGATGATCGTCGGCGGAAAGAAGAGCCCCTCACCGGGCGCACCACCGAGAAGCACCTTGCCACGCCCGCTGGCATCGGCCACCAGCCGGCTCAGCTTGTCGAACTGCATGCGGTTCTGTACCGGGCCGAGAATACTCGCCTCGTCCATGCCGTTGCCGACCGGAATATTGCTGGCATAGGCGACCAGCGCTGCACAGACGGCATCATGGATCGTCTCATGCACATAGAGGCGCTTCAGCGCGGCGCAGGTCTGGCCATTATTGATGAAGGCACCCCAGAAAAGGCCCTCGGCGATCTTTTGCGGATCGGCATCCGGCAGGACAATACCGGCGTCATTGCCGCCGAGCTCCAGCGTCAGCCGCTTCATGTTGGATGCCGCCGACTGCATGACCTTCTGACCAGTGGCAATGGAACCGGTAAAAACGATCTTGTTGATGTCGGGATGAGCGGCCATCGCTGCGCCCAGATTGAAGCCTTGGTCGTCGGCGGTCACGACATTCAATACGCCCGGCGGCAGCACCTCGTTCATAATTTCCACAAGGCGCAACGTCGAAAGCGGAGTAAGCGGCGACGGCTTGACGACGACCGTATTGCCCGTCCGAAGCGCCGGCATGATATGCCAGATCGCGATCATCACCGGGAAGTTCCAAGGCGTGATCGAGCCGACAACGCCAATCGGCTTTCGGTGCAGCTCCACGCGGCCTTCGGCATTATCCTGCAACAGCTTGACCGGCAGGGAAAGCCCGGTCGTATAACCAGCCCAGGCAACGGCACCGCCCATTTCCCAGCGAGAACCGAGCCCATTCAACGGTTTTCCCTGCTCGAGCGTAATGATCCTGGCAAGTTCCTCCGCGTGCTCCTCGATGCGGGCAGTGACTGCCGCGCAGATGCTCTGCAAATCCTTGTCGCTGCGTGCCGACCACTCGGCAAATGCCCTGCGCGCCGCCTCGACCGCATGATCGAGATCGCCGCCATCCATGTTGGGTGCGCGGCCGGCCTCCTGCCTGGTCGCCGGATTGATTACGGCAAAATCTGTGGCACAGTTCACCATCGTTCCGTTGATGGTTGCAGAATAATGCGTCATAGCCAGTTTCCTCCACGAAAACCTGGCCAAGGGCCAGGATTGGCGGAAGATTAGGTCAGGAACGCGCGGCAGACTTGGACGGAAACGTCCGGACTGTTGGACAAAAGCGTCAATGACAGCGAGCGACGGCGCCTGGCGTGACACCGTATTTCTTGCGGAATTCCCGGTAGAAATAGGAGAGATCGTTGAAGCCGGCGTCATAGGCGATAGCAGCGATGCCATCATTGGCCGCTTGGCGCGAGCGAGCCGAGAGACGGCTATAGGCGATCTCCAGACGACGGTTCAGTAGGCGATGTCCGGGGGTCTCCCCGAGTGCCTGGAAATGCCGCTGCAGCATGCGCTCTGAGACGTTAAGCCGGCTTGCCAGCTCCCGCGGACCGAAGGCAGGATCGACGCCATGACGGTCGATAAGAGCGAGTGCGCGTGACAACAGGGTTTCCGTCGCGCCTGCCCCGCGCGTGGACTGGAGATAGGCACCCAAAAGACAGAGAAACGCCTCCCCGAGTTGGGTCTGGGCGGTCGAGCTGTCGATCATCTTCGTCAGCACGGCGCGCATCGCCAACCATAGCGGATCGCTTCGGCTAATCGACACACCGCCTGTACAGGCTTCGCCGAAGCGATGCACCATCTCGTTGCGCGGCAAGTGGATCGAAACTTGGCTCGAACGAATGCCGCGATAGAGGAAACGCGAGGGACGGACGGAATCCACCAGAAACATGTCGCCGGGCTCCAGATCGGCCACCCTGCCATTCTGTTCGACACTGCACTGTCCGGTATCCTGAACGAGAAGAAAGAAGTGCTCGCCAGGATCCTGACGGATCGCCTTTGCGCCGCGCTCGACATGCTTGCTGGCATCGAGCCCGACGATTGCCGTCTCGAACAGCCCCATGCGTCGGGTGGCGACATCTCCGGCGACGATGCCTGATGAGAGCGTCGGCTCAAGGGTAAACGCACCGCAGATCCTGCGGATCTCCGCCTCGAGCACCTCGACCGGCACGGGTGTATGAACCGGCGTGAGCAATGACTGCATCGTCCCCTCCCTGGCCTATGCAGAATGTCTTGATCCGCTTTTAGCACAATTTTCTCGAAAACATCTGAGTTTTTGTGCCGCCTCAAACCATGCGACAGACAGAAAGGGCGGGAGGATGCATCAAGTGAGATTTCGGGAGCGGATTGGAGAAGATGGGAAAGAATTGGACCGCGACAAGAACTGTGACTTGGAGCGATCTGGAGAGCGAGGAAAACGAGGGCTAGTTTATTACTAGGTATTGCCATGTGATATGGGGTTCGGAGGTGGCGACGTCCTTGAAGATCGACGGTGGCTTGAAAAGCCGCGTCCAGCAGCTTGCCAACATACGCCGACGCTCGGCGCACTGGATCATGCTCGAAGCCATACAGCAATATGTAGACCGCGAAGAGGCTCGCGAGAGTTTTAAGAGCGAGGCACTGCCGTCCTGGGAATCCTATCAGGAAACGGGACGCCACCTGACTGGTCAGGAGGCCAGGGCTGGCTGAACAATTGGGGTAGGGACGACGAAACAACGGTGCCTGAGTGCCACAAGTGATTGTCACCGAAGGCGCGGCGCAAGGGTTGGAGCGTTGCCGTCGCTTCCTGATCGGCAAGGCGCCGGAAGCAGCAAGGCATGCCGGTCAGGCAATTGAACGGCAGCTCCTTCTCCTTGAGAGAATGCCTGAAATCAGCCGCCCCGTCCAAGTGGAGACGCTGGAATGTCGTGAACTTCTAATCCCGTTCGGTGAATCCGGCTGTGTCGTACTCTATCGCCATGAGCCAGCGAAGGAGGCGGTCTGTGTGCTGGCATTCCGCCGCCAAAAGGAGGCGGGGTACTAGACACGGGTGTGCCAGGGACGACGAACCGGCTGCCGCGATTGCCGAACTGAAACGGCGGCTTGTCAATCTGCAAAGAGCGCGGCGGCGGCGGTTCGTCTATGGTCGCGCATGCATCTCGTCAGTCGCGCACCAATCCATCTGGCCGCGACGTCGTGCCTCTCTCTAGGACCGGAGCCATATATGACACTCGACCAACGGCTTCTTGTCGCAGCGAGACGATTTCGAGACAGGCCTGCAATCAACGTCGCCGGCGTTCGCGTCTCTTATGAGCAACTGCTTCTGTCGGCTAGAGACATTAGCGAGGATTTGCGTCTCGCCGGCATCCGACCAGGCCAACTGGTTGCCCTATGTGCCGAAAGGACCTTCGCAGCCTACGCCTCCGTGCTGGGCATTCTGCTAGCCGGCTGCGGCTACGTACCCCTCAATGTCACTTTCCCCGCGAGCAGAAACAGGCAGATCCTGTCTTCGTCGCAGGCCGTTGCCCTGGTCGTTGATGAGACCGTCCAGGTAGAACTTGAAAAGCATGTCGGCGTCGCACCGCTGACCCTGCCGATATTGAAGGCCATGCCGGTTCCAAGATCGGGCACGCCAGGCGCCGAACTCGATGACTTCAAGTCTCTTGGTGCGCTTGCCGGCCAAACAGTGACCTATCTCCTGTTCACCTCCGGAACGACGGGCGTGCCGAAGGGCGTACCGATCAATGCCGGGAACCTCGAAGCCTATATCGATGCCGTTCATGAGCTCATGCCGATCGACAGCAGTGATCGGCTGCTGCAAGCGGTCGACCTGACCTTTGATTTGTCTGTCCATGACATGATGATGTGCTGGCTGCATGGGGCTGAATTGTTCGTTGCGCCGCAAAACGGCGCCATTCTCGCCCCTCGCACAATTCGCGCCAACAACCTCACGGCTTGCCTGCTTGTGCCTTCGGCGGCAGCCAAATCAGCCGAATTCGGGCTCATTGCGCCAGATGCCATGCCCTCCCTCAAATATAGTCTCTTTGCCGGCGAGGCCTTCCCCGTCTCCCTCAGCCGGAAATGGCAGGCGGCCGCACCAAATGCGACGATCTTCAATATGTATGGCCCCACCGAGGGCACAATTCACACCTCCTACTATCGTGTCGATCCGGAGAATTATTTCGACGGAGCCGTGACGCCGATCGGCTGGCCGATAGAAAACAACGCCTTTCGATTAGAAGCGAAGATGGCGCCGAGGTCGCTCATGGCGAGACCGGTGAGATCTGGCTCAGCGGGCCGCAAATGACCGCCGGCTACTGGCATGCCCCTGCGCTAGACGCGGAAAAATTCGTCTCCGATCGTGACGGGCGCTGGTATCGGACCGGTGATGCCGGACGGCTGGATGCGCGGCATGGGGTGATCTTTGCGGGCAGGCTCGATCGACAGATCAAGATTCGCGGATACCGCGTCGAACTTCAGGATATCGAGGCAGCCCTGGCATCCGCATCGCAGAGCGAGCGGGTAGCCGTTGTCGCCTGGCCTCGCAGCGACGAAGGATCTGTCGAAGCCATCATTGGCTTTGTAGCGGGGGCGAAGATCGATATCGGCAAAGTCAAAGAGAGGCTGCACCATCTGCTGCCTCCCTATATGCTTCCCGGCGAGATCCAGCTGATCGAAGACCTCCCCCTCAACGTCAACGGCAAAATAGACTATCGCCACCTCGAACAACGGCTGGCCGAAAGATAGCCCGCGCGACAGTGCAATAACCGGCACGCGGGATTCGAGGGCATCTGCTGAAGATGACAGGCTGAGACTACTGTACCAGCTTGCAGTTGGTCAGTCTGATCGTCATGGCCTCGGGCACATAACCTTCGTTCAGGCATTCGAAGGTAAGGGCATTCGAAGGCTCGAAGGGCTTTATCTCGCCGCCATCATACTTGCTCTTGAGAGGCGCCTGATCGGCTGGGCTGAACGACAGGTCGAATTTCTGGCCATCGCTCTGGATACCACCGAAGAAAGTCCCTTTTGGATCGGTGCCCATGCGCACGACATAACCGTCGAAAGCGAGTCGCTTGTGATCATATTTGGCTGCGGCAGCTTTCGCGTCCTTGAGATAGGCGCTGACCACCTGAAAATATGTCACGGTCTTGGTTGGCGCAGCCGCAAAGCCTGCCGATGGAAGGAGGCAAAGCAATGCGATCGAGAGAAGTCGCTTCATTACGTACTCACACTTCAGATTCTGGGTTGCCATCGGATCGGCGCAAATTCATCCGATCGATTCGCAAAACTACTATCACAGGGTTGCGCACGTTCGAAAGTACGCACCTATGCGTGCCAGCAACTGATCCAAGTCCTAACCACAGATATGGCCAATGATTACAAACATTCTGGGACAGGCATGGATCATGTTGGCACGAGATTCTGTGATGGGGTCATTGCCCGTCGCATGCGGCTTGCGGTTGGGTGCGCAAACTCCATCGCATCATGCAATGGCGTGGCTTTGCCAGCTTAGTACGGCTCCAGCGCGTCAACATAGGCGCAGAGCATGTCTGCCATGGCGCCGGCATAGGCATCGATCTCCTTCTGCGCCCTCAATCCTTGCGAATACTCCTTGCCCACCGTGGTCAGTGTCGTCGAAATCAAATCGCCGACAATGTCGCGGGCACTTTCGGATAAATTGGGAAGCAGCTCCAAGATGAAGCTGTCGAAAATACGATCTGCCTCGGCCCTGAGCGCCCGCGCCTCCGGGGCATCCCGGTAGAGCGGGGCTGCATCGGCAAGCGCCATACGCACAGGCGCCTCCTCACACTCGGACCGAACAAACTCATGCACGAGGTGTCGCAACCTATCCATTGGCGGCTTCGCGCTTTCGAGAACCCCACGGAGCATCTCGGTGGAACGTCGCCATTCGTCGCTTTGGAGCCGGAAGAGGATCGAAGCCTTGTTGGGAAAGTACTGGTAGAGCGAACCAATACTCACCCCTGCCCTTTCCGCGACGCGGGCCGTGGTGAAACGTTGGGCGCCTTCCGCCGTCAAAACCTGAACAGCTGCCGTCAGAATGGCCGAAACGAGCTCGTTCGAGCGGCTCTGTTTTGGCTCTTTTCTCGTGGAAATTCGGGATGTTAGGCGCTCACCCATCAATCCGCTCACCAATGCGATTAGAAAATGCGAATGATTATTCGTATTTCTGCCTACAGCACAACCCCATGCTATTGGAGAAAAACCATGAACACCCATTCTTCCGCTCCCTTCTGCTCCTTGCTTGATCGCTTGTTCGCAGAGGCCGATGCCGCCACGAGCCCCGACATTAGAGCTTTCACTTCCGAAGAGCGGGCCGCGCTGACGACCAGCAAGACGCAATACCTCGATCTCTATGCGCAGCTGAAAGATCTTTGGTTGCCCGTCTCGCGCGAAACGGGCGAGCTTCTCTATATGCTGGTCCGGGCGACGGGCGCGCGAACAATCGTCGAGTTCGGTACTTCCTTCGGGATCTCTACCCTCTTTATTGCAGCGGCTTTGCGCGACAATGGCGGCGGCCGGGTGATCTCCAGCGAGTTCGAAGCGAGCAAGATCGAGAGGGCACAGCAAAACCTTGAGGACGCAGGTCTTGCCGATCTGGTCGAGATTCGCGCTGGAGATGCAATGGAGACGCTTCGACAGGACCTTCCGGAATCCATCGATCTGTTGCTGCTCGACGGCGCCAAGGCGCTTTATGCCGACATTTTTGAGCTGGTCGCACCGAAGTTGCGGACAGGCGCACTGGTCCTCGCCGACGACGCGGAAATGTGCCCCGAATATCTGAGCCTCATCCGCACCACGAAAGATCGCTATCTATCCCTTCCCTTTGCCGGCGACATTGAACTGTCCGTGAAGCTTGGCTGATATGACGTGCCCTCGCCCGATTAGAGCCTCAGGACGGTGCCCCGGCATGTCGTCCGTACACACGCCGCCAGCAGCTACAGAAGCGATCATCAGCCTTCCCAGATCACGCGATCCAACCGGAAGCTGGCCGCCCTCGCTCGGCAGTTGCACATTCGCCATTCAGGAGGAAATATAGGCGCAGATAAAACCGGTTCTCAAGCAAGGCGGCGCAGGCGCTGCCTTGGCCCTTGAGTTCCTTGATGGGAGAAAAGCATGACAAATACAGCGAGCCGAGGGTTGCCAGGCCTTTTGGGGCAGGATCATACGGGGGTAACGGTTCCTGACCTCGACGAAGCGCTGGATTTTTTCGTACGGGTGCTCGGCTGCAAACGTGCATATACCTTCGGCCCAATCGCCGATGAAGAGGGCGACTTCATGCATCAGGCACTGGGCACGCATCCGCGAGCCCGCATCAAGCGCGCTGCGCTCATCCGCATCGGCCACGGCTCCAATCTCGAGCTTTTTGAATATGAGGCACCCGACCAGCGTCACCTCGAACAAAAGAACAGCGATATAGGCGCCTTCCATGTCGGGCTCTATGTCGAAGACATCCAGGCCGCCAAGGCCTATCTCGACGCGCAGGGCATTACGACACGTCTTGGTCCCCTTACCATGAATGAGGGGCCGCATGCCGGGCAAAGCATTCTCTATTTCCAATCGCCCTGGGGCCTGCAACTGGAAGCGATCAGTTATCCGAATGGCATGGCCTATGAAAGGACGGCCGACACCATCCTCTGGTCACCCAAGTCTCCGGGAGCATGATCCCATGAGAGAGCTCAAGGCGGCATGAGCTACGTCCCTCCAACTATCGTGATATCGAACGCCTTGGGAACAGAATCTTTGGCAGGTCAACGAAGACCTTGGCTCGAGGATAACCGAACCAAGGAGTGGAGATCATATCTTGCGCCGGCGGCGCAGCACTGGCATGTCAAGATAAGGCGAGAGGGCGGCCCCATCTCGCCCTGCAGTTATGGGGAGGAAATTGATGGATCGCGCCGATGTGGTCGTGCTTGGGACTTTCGTGGCCGATTTGGCCTTCAAGGCAGAGCGTATGCCGGTCGTCGGCGAGACCCTGCTTGGCCGTGGCTTTGCCATGGGCCCTGGTGGCAAGGGATCAAACCAGGTCATAGCCGCAGCGCGGGCCGGCGCTAAGTCGGCGATGATAACCCGCATCGGTCGCGACGCTTTCGGGGAGATGGCGCGCAAGACCTGGGAACAGGATGGAGTCACGACGTCACACGTTTTGGTCGACGACACCAGCGCCACAGGCGCAGCATTTATTTTCGTGTCAGCCACGAATGGTGACAATGCGATTATCGTCGAAAGCGGCGCGGCGGCCAATCTGAATGTCTCTGATATTCGCGCGGCCCAACCGCTGATCGCCGGTGCAAAAGTCTTCGTCACGCAGTTCGAACAGCCGATTGATGCCGCGGTCGAGGGGCTCAAACTTGCTCGCGAGCATGGTGTAACGACAGTGCTCAATCCGGCGCCGGCACTCCCCGTGGGCGACGCCATATATGGCTATTGCGATTTCGTCACGCCCAACGAAACCGAGGCCGCCACCTTGACGGGGATCGACACAAGCATCGACGAGGGCGCATTGAGGGCTGCGACAAGCCTCGTCGAGCGCGGGGCGCGCAATGTGGTTGTTACGCTGGGCGCAAAGGGCGCATTGCTTCACGGCGCGGTTGGAACGCATTTCGTGCCGGCTTTTGACATTTCCAACGTCGTTGACACAACCGGCGCCGGCGACGCCTTCAATGGCGGGTTTGCGGTCGCGCTGTCAGAGGGACGCCCTCCTCTCGAAGCGGTCCGATTTGGCGCAGCTGTGGCAGGCCTCTCGGTTCAGAAGCCAGGTACGGCACCATCGATGCCGAGGCGCTCCGAGGTCGATGCATTCCTGCGCGAAAGGTCGTGATGGGCTTGGCGACGTTCGGACATCGGCAGCGAGAGCCTGTGAGCCGAACCGTCTACTGTGATACGATCATTGGCAATGTCCTTAAGGCTCACAGCCGGAAATTGCGAACTGGGAATTCCACGATTCCAGCGGCGGCCGCATGGTCGGTCGCTACCTCTTCGTTGCGCTCCGCTTGTTCGCAGGCACGCCTCGCTTCTCCTGTCTGACCGATATTGGACAGGGCTGCGGGCCGCATCATCATGCGCAACAACTCGGGGCGCAGCCCATCACCGCGCTCTGCGGCAATAAGGTGCAGATTGTATAGCAGCATCGTCATTGTGATGTTCTCCCTCTATGGCAGACCGGCATCCGGTCAAACCGCAATCACACTCTGAAGGGCTTGCCGCTTCTTCACGCGCAGTTGCTCCCGTTTGTGCAGTGACACCCATCCGCGCATTCGTTGCGATCCGCAGCATACCTTCGGCAACCGTCACGCATTCGCGTACCGATTTGCGCCGAACCGGATGCACCGTCGGAAGAGGCCTAAGCTTCCACGGGGGAAAGCACGATCTGAATCTTGCTTTCAAATTGAAAATTGCCGCGCCGGCAGAGTGGTGGCCGCCATTCAATATTCGATTTGAAAGCAAAAATCGGAGAGAGGTTCGCGACGTCAGCTTCTACGGGTGGAGCACGATAAACCTGGAAGGTATTGACGATGCGCGAACTCATTCGCTTCGCCTGGGGGATCAGTTCCCTTGGAGATTTTGTGGCAGCGACTTCCGATAAGGGTATTGTGGCTCTCGAATTCGGTACGATGCGCAGCGCAATGGAAGATGCATTGCGCATGCGTTTTCCGGATGCGGACCTGGAGCGGCGCGAGGGGGAACTTGGTGACCTGATCGAGGCGCTGGCGAATGCGATCGAGGATCCAGCCGCCTGGTGCGACTTGCCGCTGGATCTGCGCGGGACGCCAGACGAGATCAAGGTTTGGCTTTCGCTGCGGGACATTCCTGCCGGTCAGACGACGAACTATGGTGCCATCGCCGCCAAACTCGGGACGCGGGACGCAAGAGAGGTCACGGCGTCGATTGCCAACAATCCGATTGCAGTTCTCGTGCCGTGCCATCGTGTCATCAAGAAGGACGGTTCGATTTCGGGATATCGCTGGGGTGTTCAGCGCAAACGTCGCCTCCTTCTGCGTGAGCGACAAGCCCCGGGGGAGACGGGTGCATTCCGCACGCGCGGCACGGCACTTGAGAAAGGGAAGACGCCCACGAAATGACGATGCCAGATCCCCGAATGGCATCGACTTGAACGCCGATCTAAATGACACAGATGGGGCTGCGAGTAGACAAAGTGTATGGGAGCACCAAGCGGATGTGGAAAGCTGCATTCTTTATAATGATGAACATTGGCCTTGCGGCACCTGCCGTGGCGATAGAGCGATATGATACTCGGTCGCATAGCTGCGAAGACGTTCAAGCGCTGTTGGTGCGCGATAAGCAGGCGATATTGCGCTTCACGTCGCGCGATGGCAGAACGACGATGTACGACCGCTACGTGGCGACTTCGGCCCAATGCGGCCCCGGCCTGTATGGTGTTCGCGTCACTATTCCCGCATCCAACGGCATGTGCCAGGTCGTGAGCTGCCGTTCGCTCAGTGAATTTGCGCCTTGAACGGCCAGTTTTCGCGCGGCGGCGGTCAGATCGACAATCTGAACCTCACCGTCAAAGGCGAGAAAGCACTCAGGCACCATCTGAGGTCGGAGCACACTCCATCAGGCAAGTCGCAGGATTGTTGTTTCGGCAAGAATAAATATCTCCCCGGAGTTAAAACGAACCTCGATCTCTCCATTTTCGAGGATGTTCCACACGGCGCAACCATCTGCCGCGATTTGCACGACATAGGATAGAACCAGTGCCTTGCCCGGATTAGCGGCGGCGAGCGTAACGAGAGCATCAATGCCCTCTGCACTCTCCGAAGGCGCATGGTCACCCTGTGTATTGCCACGAAAAGGCATGTGTCGGCGTCCTTGTCACCACAATCGCCCGCCAGGCTCGAAGCATGTCTGACGGTGGTCTCCGTGGCACCGCATCTGGCCATAAGGCACGCCTGTCATCACCATGCTTGTGTCCTCAATGGAAAAAGCTCGAACTGCTACAATGCGCCTCGAAAGGTCAAATTGACGCGCATTCTTCCAAGAACGTCATGCACCCCTTCCTTTAGCGCCGTCACGCCGTGATAACATAGCCGCGAGGCTCCGCCCCAGACGGCTACGTCACCGTGGCGCATAGCGAATTTCTTGACGGGATCGTCGCGCTTAAGTCCGCCGAACTGGAATATTGCCGGCAAGCCTAGAGATATCGACACGATCGGCTTTGCGAAATCGCGCTCGTCCCTGTCCTGATGCAGAGAAAGACGAGCCCCGGGCTCATAGCGATTGATGAGGCAGGCGTCGGGGCGAAATGCGGGATAACCTGCCCGGGATGCGCAATGGACCGCCAGGTCGAGAAAACATGACGGCATTGCTGGCCAGGGACGTCCCGTTTCGGGGTCGTTGGGATCGTTGGGATCGTAGCGATAGCCGGTCCGGTCGGTCACCCAGCCAGCCTCTCCACAATTCGTCATGGCCACCGACATGGTAAAGCCGCCCGGCGTCACCATGTGTCGAAACGGTGCCTGCAGGGTAATTTCGTCGAGTGCAGTAAGCACCTCCGTCTCAAACGCGAGAGCCGCGCCACGCAGCAGCGCGGCCCCTTCCGCTAGCGGCTCAAACGGAGGATCAGCAGGAGCGATAGTATCAAACAGATCAAGCATGACCTTGCTCATCGGAGTTGGTGGCGATCGTCGGATGAAAGAGCGGCACATAGCCTGCTCGTAACGCCTTGACTGTCGAAGGTGGCGTCAAAAGCCATTCGGCGCTTTTGAGGGTTTGCGGTCGGGCATATCCTTCGTTTGTCCAACGATATGCGCAGCCGCCATGCAACGTGAATGCTTCTTCTCCCTGCGCGATGACCGCACCGTCGGGCAGATCAGACAGCATTGTCACACGATGCAGGCGCTTGGCCCGACGATCGAGGCGTTCGGCATGCAACACCTCGTCTATTCTCCGGGCAGATGGAAATGCCTCTCCGGTACCGATTGCCCAACATGCACGATAGGCCTCGGCGGCAGGGCGCCTGCACAGAAAGCAGGGGCGATGACCGGCGGCAAGCGCGACCGCTTCGTCGAGGAAAAACAATTCGGTCCAGCTTCGTGTCGCCATAACCTCGCGATGCTGCCCCTTATAGCTACAGCTGCAGACCAGCCATGCTTTCGATGCCCAGCGCTTTCTAAGCAGGGTCCTCGTCGAAGGATCATGGATAATGCCACGATTGCCGGTGAACATGCCACGTTGCGAGATGGCGACGATGTCGCCAAATGGCGTCACGCGGTTTTGCAGGTGCATGGCATTCTTCCCTTGCTGGCACCTCGGATAGGACAATCATGGTTGGGCCTTGCCTTCCGCCGCTCGCGGTACATCGCCCGGCAAGCCGAGGAGGCAAATTTGCAATTGCCATAGGTCCTACTTCAGCACATTTCCACGTTCACGCGGCATACGCCAAAGATACCACGCGGCGACGGTGCGGTGCGGCGACCAGGCCTCCGACAGCTTGCGCAGTTCCTTGGGCTGGGGCTGCTCCGGTAGCGACTTCAGCGTGCGATAGCCCTCGCGCACGCCGAAATCGTCAGCAGGCAGGACATCCGTGCGTTCCAAAGAATACATCAGGAGCATCTCGACGGTCCAACGCCCGACGCCTTTGATACTGATCATCCGTTCGATGAGTGTCTCGTCATCTATCATGACGGCAAGCTCATGACTGGGCACGATGCCCGTCAGCGCGCCTTCGGCAATCGCCTTGATCGTTGCAACCTTGCTCGCGGAAAAGCCACAGGCTCTCATCCTATCGAAATCGGCGGCAATCAGCTCTTCCGGACGCGGGAACTCGCGATCTTCGAACAATGCTTTGAGACGCCCGATGATTGCATCACCGGCCTTGGCCGTCAGCTGTTGATAGGCGATTGCCCGCACCAGCGCCTCATAGGGCTCGCGAGCGGCCTTTGGATCATGCAGGCAAGGCCCGACGAGACGAATGAGCCTCGCCCAGTCGTCGTCGAGATTTGCAAGAAATGTAGCCGAACGATCATAGTGCGAAAACAGATTCATCAGGTGCACCGACCTCCATATGCAAGGGCATTGGCCGACCGTCTGCGACAGAGGTGGACATGATTGGTTTCAGCCTTCACATCATTTCGATATGAGACCAGCCGCCTGTTCGGGATATGAGGTGTAATCCTCATATCGCTGCCGTCTTCAGGGCTTCACGCTCAAGGAGCGCGCGCTTGCGATCCACACCCCAGGCATATCCGGAAAGCGCACCATCGTTGCGCACCACCCGGTGGCAGGGTATCGCCACGGCGAGATTGTTGGCAGCGCATGCGCCCGCGACCGCTCGTACGGCCTTCGGCGCACCGATGCGGCGTGCAATCTCCGCATAGGACACATGCTTGCCAACGGGAATTTCCTGCAACGCCTGCCAGACGCGCCGCTGAAACGCCGTCCCGCGCACGTCCAGGGGCAGATCCAGGCCGACAAGCGGATTCTCGACAAATCCCACGACCCGCGCGATCAGTGCCTCATAGTCGCGGTCAGCGCCGATCAGAAGCGCTTTCGGGAAACGATCCTGCAAGTCGCGAACCAGCTCGTCGGGATCGTCACCCAAAAGGATCGAAGCGACACCCTTTTTGCTCGAGGCAACCAGGATTGCCCCGAGCGACGTCTGTCCGACCGCAAACTTGATCTCCTCGTTTTCGCCGCCACGACGATATTGTGTCGGTGTCATGCCAAGCATGCCCGTCGATTTTTCGTAAAAGCGACCACTCGAATTGAAGCCTGCATCATAGATCGCCTCGGTGACGCTATTGCCAATATCGAGGCTCTCGCGAACCTTCTTGGCCCGGTCGGCTGCGGCGTAGTCCTTTGGTGTGAGGCCTGTCGTCGATTTGAAGAGGCGATGAAAGTAACTCGGGCTGCGGTCCAAGGCACCGGCCAGCGTCTCGAGGGAGGGCTCCTCTTCGCTGTCTTCGATCATACGGCAAGCCCTTGCGATGAGCGCCGCATTCTCAGATTCGAGCGATAGACCGTCGGGATTGCAGCGTTTGCACGGACGAAAACCAGTTGCCCGGGCGCTTTCCAGCGTGTCGTGGAGTGCGACATTCTTTGGGTTCGCCGCGCGGGATGGGCAAGATGGGCGGCAATAGACGCCTGTCGTCGAAACAGTGTACCACAGCTCGCCATCCGCCGCCTTGTCTCGCGCCACGATGCGTGCCCAGCGTGGATCGTCTGCCACCGGAAGCCTCCGGGAAAGCGGGAAAATCGTCGCCATACTGATCATTGCCGTCTTCTCGTGTCGTTGCAGATTGAGTTCGACCCCAAGCCGTATCCATCACCGCAATCCTTGCTTTCAAATGGGACTGTCGACCACCCGATTCTTGCGACCAAGGCATATGGTTTGCGCGGGATTGAGGGAGCGCCGGATAGCCATTGCATCAATGTTCCCCAAGATTTTACACCAGGCGCGACTTGCTGCTGAAGCCTCTCCCTGAATGGGTCGCTCTGCTTTGGAAATATGGCGCCGTGCCCGAGCAGCACGGCACCATGTTTACCCTCTGGTGGCACTGACAAGACCAAGCTGGGTCATCGCCGTCAGACCATCATCCAGGCCGATCTCTTCGACGATCTTGCCGTCAACGACCTTGAGGACGGTCGTACCGGTAAACCGCATCGTGCGACCGGTCGCTGAGGGCAGGACGCCGATCAGGAAATCACCGAATGCGGGACCGGTATGCGTGCCGCCGCCTTCCCACTGGCCAACCACATAGTCGCCTTCGGCGATCAAATCAGCAGTGCCCCAGAAGTTGAGGTCGGGGAACGCAGCCCGAAAGTCGGTCATGAACGCCTTGATGTCGTCGCGACCGCGGCGCGGCTCATGCAGTGAGTACTTCAACAGCATGTGGGGCGCTGCGATCTCATCGATAACGGCAAGATTGACATCCTTGCCCCAGAACTCGGTAAACCAGCGGCCGACAATGGCCTTGTTATCATCTTGCCTGCTCATAATGACGGATCCCTTCGTAGATCTTGATGGATCATCGAAACCGCTCGATGACCTGACAAAAGGGATATGTGAGCAGGAAAGGCGCCGAACTCCGCTTCTTGCCCTTAAACGGAAATGTCTGAGCAAGCGCAGAGGTCAGCGTTGCGCCGCGGGCATTGGCCGCGGCAATTTCGCACGCAAGGCCACTATGCAGTCTTGCTGGACTTGCCTCTGAGTCGCGCCCGTAAACTGGACGGCCTTGACCGATTAAGGGGTGACCGGGAGCGCGCGTTTGTGCCGCGAGATTCGATAGGTGGTCAGGATACGGTCGTAGGCCCGTCCATCGATAGATCGCCCTTCCAGAAAGTCGTCGATCTGATCGTAGGTCACCCCATAGGCGTCCTCATCAGGCCGCAAAGGAGCATTCGTCTCCAGATCCGCCGTCGGCACCTTGAAAATCAGGCTGTCCGGTGCGCCCAGCACCTTGGCGACGGCTCGGACGCGGCGCTTGTTCAGCCCCGCAAGCGGAAGGATGTCGGAAGCACCATCACCGAATTTCGTGAAGAAGCCCATGAGCGCTTCGGCGGCGTGGTCTGTGCCAATGACGAGGCCACGAATGGCGCCAGCGATTGCGTATTGAGCAATCATCCGTTCGCGCGCCTTCACGTTCCCGTGATGAAAATCCTCACGCTCGCCTCCAAGAATACCCGGCGCGTCGCGCTTGATCTCGGCAATCATGGCGTCCGCAGCCGGCTTGATGTTCACCGTTACCGACCGGTCGGGCCGGATTGTCGCCAGGGCGGCCTGCGCATCGGCTTCATCCGCCTGCACGCCATAAGGCAACCGCATCGCGACGAATTCGCAGGCATAACCGCTGTCACGCAGCCTGCTCACTGCCGCCTGCGCGAGAAGAGCCGCCGTGAGGCTGTCGATCCCGCCGCTGATGCCCAGAACATAGGCCCAGGCGCCGCTATTGCGTAGGTAATCCGCCAGGAATGCCGTGCGTCGCTCGGCTTCCGCCCCGGCGTCAAACTGCGCGGCCACGCCCAGTTCTTCGATAATCGCGGCTTGCTCGTCCTGCATCCAGGTGCTCCCTCATGAAATTCAAGAGGCTTGATATCTTGAGGAACGGCTTCGGATCAAGTCATCGCGGCACACCACGAATCTTGGTCGCGGTCGATCTTGAAAACGGCAAGGTTTGATTGTAGCGATGTCGACATGGGAAAAGCCTATCGAATCGCACTGAGCAAATTGCTTCTTGTCGTGCGGCTAGCGATGATCGTATCGCTGGCGGGCTATACGCTGTCCAACGCAAATGCAGCCATGCATGGATCGGCATTTCCCGAGATCCGCGCCGAGAGGCAGATGGATCATGGCGATCATCGCGCCACGCAGGCCGACCTTGCCGGCGACCATCATAGCGATGCATCCGATCTCGGTAAGAACAAGGCCGGCAAACAGGAATGTTGCAAGGATTTCTGCGTCGGCTTCGGTATTGTTTGCGGTGGTTATGAGGTCGGCGGATTTACCGTGTCTTCCGTCCGGCAATTCATCGACGATCGGCATATGCTTGGCGAGCAGCCCAATCTCGATCGCCCCCCGAATATCTAAATAGGATCTGCCCGCATCTGACGGGTTCGCATGGCCTTTGCGGAGAGTGTTTCCGCAGGATGCCATTGGCAATTTCCTATCTGGATTTCTAAAGATGAGACCTTCCATTGTCGTGGTGGGGCTGCCTCTATTCGTGGGCGGCTGCGCATCCACTTTTCCTCCTGACGTCATCGCATCGGCGGGTGTCGAACAGACACACTCTGTCACACCTGTCCGATATCAATCCCCGGTCTCGGGTTATGTTTTCCGCACACCGACCGATCCAAAACCGTGGCGCCGGCAGAATGATCAGCAGTCTCCGATGAAGGGAGATGCGTCATGATCCCAATTCGAAGACTTGTAGCGACTTTGGCATTCCCAATCATACTCGGCGGCTGCGTCAGCGGCGCCGAGTATGCCGGAAAGCAAGCTGGTTTTTCGACCGTGTCGGCGACAACCAGATCCGTTGTCGCAAAAGACGCCATCTGGGTGCAAAACCAGGAACAGGCAAAGGCACTGACTGCTCGCACCAAGGCGCTTCTGTCTCGCGAGAAGACGCTTGGCGTCGAATCGGCGGTTCAGATCGCGCTCATCAACAATAAGGGCCTTCAGGCCGCCTATGCCGATCTCGGCGACAGCGCCGCCGATGCGTGGCAGACGACCATGCTCCTCAATCCGACGGCTTCCGTTGGCCTGAAGGGCATTGGCACGCCTGAGCTTGAAGCGTTCAGGACAATCGAGGGGGCACTCACCGCCAATATCCTCGTGCTGATCACCAAGAAGCGGGATGTCGCGCTTGCCGACACACGTTTTGAGCAGGCGCAGTTGAACGCTGCGCTCGCGACGCTCGGCCTTGCCGCCAACACGCGTCGTGCCTGGATCACGGCGGTAGCGGCCGACGAGAGTGTGGCCCAGTTGCAGATAGCACAGACATCCGCCGATGCGGCTTCCGAGCTTGCAGAAAAGCTCGGCGAAACCGGTGCAATGGCAAAAGGCGCCCAGGCGCGTGAGCATGCATTTGCAGCCGAACTCGCCGGCGAAACCGCTAAGGCGCGCCTGGCCGCACGGCTCGCAAAGGAAGACCTGACGCGGCTACTCGGACTTTGGGGAGCAGACACGAGCTATCGCCTGCCGAACCGGCTGCCATCCCTGCCAAAGACGATCGCCCAGCGCGATACGATCGAGGCGAATGCCCTTCGCAACCGTATCGATCTGAAGGTCTCACGATTGGAGCTCGAGGCCTCCGCGCAGTCCTACGGCCTGACGGAAGCAACCCGCTATGTCACGGATCTGGAACTCGTGACCGGGCTTGAAGCAGAGCGAAGCCGCGAGGATGGGGTAAGGAAGGTCGATTTCTCCGGATCGGCGGAGATAGGCTTTGCCATTCCGATCTTCGACACCGGCAAAGCACGCATGCGGAAGGCAGAGCTCGCCTATATGCGCTCGGCCAACCAGCTCGCGGAAAAGGCTGTGACTATCCGCTCGCAAGCGCGATCAGCCTACCAGGCCTATCGATCGAGCCTCGATATTGCGCGTCACTATCGCAACAACGTCGTGCCGCTGCGCAGCCGTGTCGCGGAGCAATCACTGCTCACCTACAACGGCATGATCACGAATACGTTCGAGCTGCTCACCGATACGCGTGAGAAAATCAACGCCACCCTGCTGTCCGTCAACGCCAAACGCGACTTCTGGCTCGCAGACGCCAATCTCGCGCCCGCCATTTATGGCGGCGGACCTTCGTCGGCAGCCGTGGAACCGGCCATGGCGGCCGGCTCCAACGAGTAGAAAGGAAATCTCGATGTTCAACAGAAGACAATTGTTCGGAGCGGGAGCGGCATTGCTGGCCGCCGGTGCCTGGACCAAGTTCTCCGCCATGGGCCTACCGGATGCCGCCACCATGGCATCGGCCGACATGCAACCACCCATCCACCCGACCTCGGGGCCGGACTACCAGCCGGTCGTCACGCTCAACGGTTGGACCCTGCCCCACCGCATGAATAACGGTGTCAAGGAATTCCATCTTGTGGCCGAGCCTGTCGAGCGGGAGATGGCCAACGGAATGACGGCCTATCTTTGGGGCTATAACGGCCAGTCGCCCGGCCCGACGATCGAAGCCGTCGAAGGTGACCGCGTGCGCATTTTCGTCACCAACAAGCTGCCGGAGCATACGACTATCCATTGGCACGGCATGATCCTTCCGTCGGGCATGGATGGGGTCGGTGGCCTGACGCAGCCGCATATCCCTATCGGCAAGACGTTCGTCTATGAGTTCGATCTCGTGAAGTCTGGCACCTTCATGTATCACCCGCATTCAGACGAGATGGTCCAGATGGCTATGGGCATGATGGGCTTCTTCGTCATCCATCCGAAGGACCCGAAGTTCATGCGGGTCGACCGCGACTTCGTCTTCCTCCTCAATGCCTACGACATCGAACCCGGCTCCTACGTGCCGCGCGTCATGGAAATGACCGACTTCAACATGTGGTGCTGGAACAGCCGTGTCTTTCCCGACATCAGTCCGCTCGTCGTCTCAAAAAATGACCGCGTGCGTGTCCGCGTCGGCAACCTGACGATGACCAACCATCCGGTCCACATGCACGGCTATGATTTCGAGGTGACCTGCACGGATGGAGGCTGGGTTCGACCGGAAGCGCGCTGGCCCGAGGTCAGCATCGACATACCCGTCGGCGCCATGCGGGCCTATGAATTCGACGCGAAATACTTGGGAGACTGGGCAATCCACTGCCACAAGTCGCACCATACGATGAACGCCATGGGACATGATATCCCGACCTTCATCGGCACCGATAAATCGAAGCTCGCGAAAAAAATCCGCAAACTCCAGCCCGACTACATGCCCATGGGCACCAAGGGCATGGCCGATATGGGCGAAATGGAGATGCCCATACCCGAAAACACGATCCCGATGATGACCGGCTGGGGGCCGCATGGCCCGATCGAAATGGGCGGAATGTTCTCGGTAGTGAAAGTCCGCGAAGGCATCTCCGCGGACGATTACGCCGACCCGGGCTGGTACGAAAACCCTCCGGGAACGCAGGCCTGGGAATGGACCGGTGAACTGCCGGACCAGACCAGAGCAAAGGATGCCAAGACCCAGATTACCCCCAAGCCGCATCACGGATAGCGGCCGGATATTTCACAACCATGAAAGGATCTCACATGAAGACATTCGCATTCGCAATCGCAATCATCGTCGCAGCATTTGCCGGCCCGGCATTGTCATCGGGAACGCATGCTGGCGGTCATGAGGCAAAGATGGCCGTCGGCGAGCCCGGCGACAAGGCCAAGGTAACGCAGACCATCCGCGTCACCATGAAGGAAACCGATGACGGTAAGATGCTCTTTCAGCCGGCAGTCATCAAGGCCCGCAAGGGACAGACGATCAGGATCGCACTCAAGAATGCCGGCCAGTCCGACCACGAATTCGTGCTCGACCAGGAGGACAAGATCCTTGAGCACAAGGCCGTCATGGCGAAATTCCCCGAGATGGAACATGCCGACGCCAACTCGATGCGGTTGGCGCCCGGTGCATCTGGCGAAATCCTCTGGAAGTTCACCAGCGACGGCGAGTTCAAATTCGCCTGCCTTATCCCCGGTCACTATGAGGCGGGCATGCACGGCGACGTATCGGTATCCGCCAATTGAAACTTTGAAAGATAGGAGACATCAGTATGAAAAATCTGGTCAAAATTGCCCTTGCCGCCGCCCTCACCATTAGTGCCGCCGCGGGCGCCTATGCGCAGGAATTTACCAAGGGCGTGGTGACAAAGATCGACGCCAAGACGAACAAGGTCACGATCAAGCACGAGCAATTGAAGAACCTCGACATGCCAGCCATGACGATGGTGTTCCGCGCCGATGATCCCGCCATCCGCGCGAAACTGAAGGAGGGCGCGAGCATCGAATTCGTTGCCGAACGAGTGGACGGTAAGCTAACGGTTACTCAAGTTAAATAACGTGCAGCGGCTGGGCGCCAACGGTGCCCAGCCGCATCCGGTTCCGATCAAGCGACTGGTTAAGCGGTCAGCCTTGGCCAGATTGGCCGCCGCCAGCCTTGAAGCGATAATCTTCGCGCGACTGTGCCTTCATCTCAATCGAGAAACCCGGCGCATCGGGCGGCATGTAGGCTGCATCCTTGATGACGCATGGATGGAGGAAATGCTCGTGCAGATGATCGACATACTCGATGACCCTGCCCTCTTTCGTCCCGGAAACGCAGAGATAGTCGATCATCGACAGGTGCTGGACATATTCGCAAAGCCCGACGCCGCCGGCATGCGGCCAGACCGGCAACTCGTATTTGGCGGCGATCAGCAGGACAGCGAGAACCTCGTTGAGGCCGCCCATGCGGCAGGCGTCGATCTGCACGATGTCGATGGCGCCTTCGGCGATGAACTGCTTGAATATGATGCGGTTCTGGCACATCTCGCCGGTCGCGACCTTCATCGGCGCGATTGCCTGGCGGATCTTGCGATGCCCGGCAACGTCATCCGGGCTTGTTGGCTCCTCAATGAAGAGCGGCTTGGAAAACGCCAGCTGGCCCAGCCAGTCGATCGCCTGCGGCACGTCCCAGACCTGGTTGGCGTCGATCATCAAATTGCGGTCAGGGCCGATAATTTCTCTTACGATCGTCAGGCGGCGAATGTCGTCCTCCAGATCTCGTCCGACCTTCATTTTGATGTGATTGAAGCCGGCATCGATCGCTTCCTTGCACAGACGCCGCAGCTTTTCCTCAGAATAGCCCAACCAGCCTGCCGATGTCGTATAGCAGCGATATCCCTCGCGCTTTAAGGTCGCGATGCGGTCGGCCTTACCGGCTTCCGCCCGCTTCAGAATATCGAGCGCCTCGTCCGGTGTCAGGACGTCAGTCAGATAGCGGAAATCCACGATCTTCAGGATTTCTTCAGGCGTCATATCGGCCACAAGTTGCCATACGGGCTTGCCTGCCTCTTTCGCCAGCAGATCCCAGATTGCGTTGACGACCGCACCAGCCGCAAGATGCATGGCTCCCTTGTCCGGACCGATCCAGCGCAACTGGCTGTCGCCTGTCAGCCGGCGCCAGGCTGCACCCGGATTTGCGCGGACCTCGTCAAGATCGAGCCCGACGAGAAGATGACGCATGGCCTCAATCGCCGCACAGCAGATCTCGTTGCCGCGACCAATAGTGAAGGTCAGCCCATGTCCATCAAGACCGCGATCAGTTTCCAAGATGACATAGGCAGCCGAATAGTCAGGGTCCGGATTCATCGCGTCCGAACCGTCCAGATGCTGCGAGGTCGGAAAGCGTAGATCTAGCACCTTCAGATCGGTGATGACGGTCATAAATATCTCCTGAGGCGACGGCGACGCGCGACACATCTGGCCGGATACGGATAAGGAGGGGCACCGGCCCTGGCCGGCGCCCCGTTTGCGATTACTTGTAGAGAACGGCGGCGATCTTCGGATCGTCGATGTTCGACTTGTCGTACCAATAGAAGCCGGTATCGATATGTTTGCTCAGCTTCTCACCCTTGGTGGCCTTCACCGCCGCCTCGACGGTCTTGTAGCCGATACCGACCGGATTCTGGGTGATGGAGCCGGCGATCGTTCCGTCCTTGATCGCATCGATCTGACCGGCACCAGAATCGTAGCCGATGACCACAACCTTGCTTTCGGCTTCCTTCTTGCCAATGGCGACGCCGAGCGCTGCGCCCTCATTGGTGCCGAAAATGCCCTTGAGCTTCGGATGCGCCTGGATGATCGCCTTGGTGATGTCGGCCGATTTCGTGTGGTCGCCGCCGCCATACTGGATGTCGACGATGGTGATCTTCGGATACTTGGCCGCAATCTCGCCCTTGAACCCTTCGACACGATCGACGCCTGTGGTGCTCGTCTGATCGTGCCCAACGATTGCGACTTCGCCCTCGCTGCCGATCAGCTCAGCCATCTTGTCGGCGGCAAGCGCTGCCGACGCCTTGCTGTCCGTGGACGCGGTGGTCAGCGGATAATCGCTATCGACGCCGGAATCGAAGGCGATGATCGGAATACCTGCATCCTTGGCCTGCTGGACCAGCGGAATGGCGGCCTGGCTGTCGAGCGCCGCAAGGCCGAGGGCAGCGGGCTTCTTGGCAAGGGCCGCCTGGATCATGTCGAGCTGCTGGTTGATGGCGGATTCGCCCTCAGGTCCCTCATAGCTTACCGTTACGTCAAGGTCCTTGGCGGCCTGTTCGGCGCCCTGGCGCACGGCCTGCCAGAACTGATGCTGATAACCCTTCGAGATCAGCGCGATGTAGGGCTTGTCAGCGGCGTGGGCCATGCCGACGGTTCCGAGGAAAGCGGCTGCGGACATAAGTCCGACAATAGTACGTCTGGTAATCATAACTCCTCCTGTGGGGTAAATTCGATTGACTTGCATGCGGGCGTTCTGCCTCTTTTTGACTGTCTCAACTCTCGACGGGCGCAGTCGGGCGATCAGGCCTTCTTGCGCCAGAAGATGTCCGAATAAACAGCGAGAATGATGATGAGCCCGGTCACCATGACCTGCTTTTCGGAGGCCATGCCGTAGAGGCGCAACCCGTATTGCACCACGCTCATGACGAAGGCGCCGATCATGGTGCCGAGCACCGTCCCACGCCCCCCGGCAAGCGAGGTTCCGCCGATGACGACAGCGGCGATCGCATCGAGCTCGAAGCCCATCCCCTGTGCCGGCTGGGCAGAATTGCCGCGCGAGGCAATGAGCAGTCCCGCGATTGCGCAGATGCCGCCGGCGACCGCGTAGACCGCCATTTTCCAGCGATCGACATTGACGCCCGACAGGCGCAGCGCCTCTTCGTTCGAGCCCAGCGCAAAGATGAAGCGGCCGAACAGCGTGTTGGCGAGGACGAAGGCGACCACGATCGCGACGATCGCCATAATCAAGGCGCTGTTGGCGATCGGCAGACCCGGAATGATGTCCTTGATGATCGAGCCGCTGGCAATCTGCTGGAATTCCGGCGACTGGGTAAAATAGATCGGCTTGGTGTTGGTGATCTGGAGCGAAAGCCCCTTGTAGATCAGCATCATGCCAAGCGTCGTGATGAAGGGAGGGATCTTGGCATAAGCGATCAGGAAGCCGGATATGCCACCGCACACCACGCCGGTGAGGATCGCGCCGACCACGCCAAGCGGCATCGGCAGGCCGAGCCAGGTGATGAACACACCGGCTGCAACCGCGCAGAAGGTCATCAACGTACCGATCGACAGGTCGATGCCGCCGGTGATGATGATCATGGTCGCGGCTATTGCAAGCGTGCCGTTGACGGCCGTCGAGGTGAGAATGTTGGTCAATGTGCTGACCTGAAGGAAATCCTCAGGCTTCACTGCGGCGAAGAGGACGATCAAGACGACCAAGCCACTGAAAGCCAGAAGCTTCTGTCTCGAATCGGAAAACCGTTCTTTCAGCGTTCTCTCGTCGCCGTCGACGTTCGAGGTCATTTGCTTCTTCCTTCTGTGATGGCGCCGTCGCGCAGCGTAGCCAGATGCATGATCTCCTCCTGGGAGGCCCCTGCCGGCAGAAACCCCGTCAACCTACCCTCGCACATGACGGCAATGCGATGGCTGAGCCGCAGGACCTCGGGCAATTCGGACGAAATGACGATGATCGCCTTGCCCTCTGCGGCAAGCTCGTTCAGCAGGCGATAGATTTCAGACTTGGCGCCGATGTCGATACCGCGTGTGGGCTCGTCGAAAATCAGAATGTCGCAATCGCGCAGCAACCATTTTGCAATGACCACCTTCTGCTGATTGCCGCCGGACAGGAAGCGTACTTCCTGGCGATCGGAAGGCGTCTTGATGGCGAGGTCGCCGATATAGCGCCTGGCGATGCGCTGCATCGCGCTTTCGTTCAGAAGGCCGCCGCTTCGCACAAAGCGCGACATGCTTGCCATTGCGATATTGTTGCGGACGTCCATGCCGACCAACAGGCCGTAGCGCTTGCGGTCTTCTGAGAGATAGCCAATGCCAGCCCGCACCCCATGTTGAGGCGAGCGGATGCGCACGGGTTTGCCATGCACCAGCACCTCTCCCGAGACCAGCCGGTCGGCCCCGAATACGGCCCTCGCCACTTCCGTGCGGCCAGCCCCCATCAAGCCGGCGAAGCCGAGAATCTCGCCACGTCGCAGCGTGAAGGAGACGTCGCGCACCATCGTTCCGCGATTGAGCCGCCGCGCCTCGAGTACGATCGGGCTTTGCGAAAGATCCGGCGGGGTTGCGAGCTCACTGGTGATTTCTCGCCCGACCATCATCGAGATGATCTTGCCGACCTCGGTGGTCTTGGCATCGACGGTATCGACGTAGGAGCCGTCACGCATGACGGTCACCCGATCAGCGATGCGCTTTATTTCGTCCATCTTGTGGGAGATGTAGACAATGCCGACGCCTTCGCTCTTTAGCCGATTGATGATGTCGAAGAGGTCGTTGACCTCAGCATCATTCAGAGCCGCCGTCGGCTCATCCATGATCAGGATTCGCGACCGATAGGAGAGCGCCTTGGCGATTTCGACCATCTGCTGCTTGGCGATCGTCAGGCTTTCGACCATGGCTCTCGGGTCGAGATTGAGCCGCATCGAACGGAATATGTCGCGGACCCGCTCATTGAGCTTGCGCTCATCGAGCAGCAGTCCGAAGGCACGACGAGATTCACGTCCGATCAGGATATTCTGGGCCGCCGTCAGATGCGGCATCAGAATAAATTCCTGATGAATGATGCCGATGCCGGCGTCCCGCGCCTTTGCTGGCGAGTTGATGTCGAACTTCTGACCGTCGATCAATATCTCGCCTGTATCCGCCTGGTAGATGCCGGCGAGTATCTTCATCATCGTCGACTTGCCGGCGCCATTCTCTCCCATAAGCGCATGCACTTCGCCGGGGCGCAACTCGAAGCGGGCATGCTGGAGCGCACGCACGCCCGGGAATGTTTTGTCGATACCGGTCATGGAGACGAGAGCGTTCATCTTATCGCCTCAAGCCGTCCAGCCGCCGTCGATGACATGGATTTGTCCAGTCGTGTAGGTCGCGCCGGCGAGATAGAGGGCAAGATCCGCAACCTCCTGCGCGGTCCCGATGCGGCCGATCGGCTGCCGGGCGATGAATGCGCGGCGGGCCGCCTCATAGTCGCCGGTCGCACGCAACCGCTCCTGTAGTGACGGGCTGTCGACCGTGCCGGGACAGATCGCATTGCAGCGAATGCCGTGCGCAACATAGTCCCCGGCGATCGATTTGGTCAGCCCGATCACAGCTGCCTTACTGGCCGAATAGACAAAGCGGTTCGGAACGGCCTTCACGGACGATGCGACGGTCGCCATATTGATGATCGCGCCATCCTTGCGCTCGATCATGCCCGGCAATACCGCCTTGATCGTGCGCACCTGAGCTTTCAGGTTGAGATCGAGCGCGAAATCAAGTTCGGCCTCGGTGCTTTCAAGGATCGTCCCGCCATGAACCACGCCTGCGCAATTGAACAATATGTCGATGCGGCCGATCTCGGCGACTAAGGTGTCCACCGCCGCCGTATCCAGAACATTCAAGATCCGCGTTTCTATCCCGGATAGACCACGCAGCTCGTCGAGCACATCCTTGTTGATATCAGTCGCATAGACGCGGCCGCCAGCGGCGGCAAAGGCCAAAGCGGCGGCGCGGCCAATACCTTGCGCTGCAGCCGTCACGAGACATGTCTTGCCCGTTAGATCCGTCATATCCGCTCCTCCGCCAGACAGCCTTTTCGTGTCGCTGACTGCTCAACTACGGTACAGCCACCTTGCTGTCAAGTGGCCTGACCACCAGGAAGGTAAGTTGACAGCGAACTTCGTTTCTTCCAAATATCTGCGATCAGCGGGACACCACATGACTATGAAACTTCAAGCCGTATCGAACCGGAAACTATATCTTCAAATTGCAGATCAGATTCGCGAGCAGATCGCCGACGGTACCGCACGGCAGGGCGATCAACTTCCGTCCGAGCGCGAGCTTGCTTCGAGCCTCGGCGTATCCCGACCGACAGTGCGAGAGGCACTGATCGCGCTTGAAGTTGCCGGATTAATCGATGTACGCGTCGGCGTCGGCGCTTTCGTCAGCGCCCCGAACCAACCCGTCAACAGTCTTCCAGAAACCGGTCACTCGCCGCTTGAGGTCATGGCCGTGCGCCGCCTGCTGGAACCCGCGGCTGCTGCTTCAGCGGCTGAGAATATCGACGAAGCCGGGAAGGCAAGACTCGTCGCGATCGCCAAGCAGATGCGCGCGGAGACGAAGAGCGGCTCCTGGTCTCCCGAGAACGACCGCGCGCTGCACCTGACCGTGGCTGAGGGCAGCGGCAATGCGCTGCTACGCGAGTTGCTGGATCAATTGTGGAATTCCAGATCGGATGATGTCGACGAAAGGTTCCACCGGCATCTTGCCGATATGGAGAGTGTCCGCCAGCATATTATGGCCGACCATGATCGCGTCGTGAAAGCCATCGTCGCTGGCGATCGACAGGCGGCACGGGACGCCATGGACGCCCATCTCGCCTTTGTCGAAAACGCCATGCTGACCGTCTGGGATTGAACCGCAGATTGGAGCCTGTCGGCACTGGCCTCTCCGGTTATTTTACAGAACGCGCTGCAATGCCGGTCAGTCTGCAACAGGCTGTTGTTGGTGACCGGCGAAAACAAAGGCGCTCTGCGGCTGAGCAAGAGTGACAAAGCGAGACGGAACGCGCTCGCAAGGTGATCTCGCCGCTATTTGTTCGGGTCCGGCACTCCCTCTCTGATTTTTGCCGAAAAACCCGGCATCAGGCCAAACGCCTTTGCACGCTCGTTGATGCGCGAACGCTCGCGTAGCTCCGCCAGCGGCAACCTGGTATCGACACGCTGCTGATCGTAGAGATAGCCGGGCAGATAACCATTGACCAGCAGGCGCCAGTCGTTCGGCACATTGGCGCCGACGAGTCGTAAAATCCGAACGATTGCCGTCGTGCAATTGGTGGTGATCGAATTGTAGAATTGCGGTTTGGCGGCAAGCGCATTTGCGTCGTTGACATAGCCGACCAATATCGCCCGAATATCCTCGGGCGGCACCTTCAAGCGATAGAGATACACGTCCTCGCCGCGCACGTTGGTGCGCAGGCCGATGACGTCGCGTTCGTCGGCTGCAATCACGATGAGTGTATCGGTCTTAAAGGCATCGGCAATCGGCGAATAGGACCCGCCCACCGGATACCTAACTTCAATGGACCAGGCGATCTGCTCACCGTCTTCGAAGCCGAAGCTCATCATCGTATGCGCCATGGTGGGGCCGGCCCAATAGGACATGAACAGGTCGACGCTGCGCAACTTCGACAGATCGTAGCTGCGCGTTTCCCATTTTTCGGTATGGTCGGTCATGGAACGCCAGTCGAAATTGCGCACACCGGTCAGAACCAAGCGATCGCCTTCGATCTTGCCGGTTACTTGCTGCGCATCCTCCGGCACAAAGGTGATGTCATGTGGCGGCGTGATGGTGCTCCACCAGATCAGAACCGCGGCAAATGTAGCGGCAAAGATGACAAAGACGAGCCAGCGCAGTCTCGTAAACAGGGCAATGAGTGTCAATAATCCGAAGATGCAAAAGAGCGCGGCAACGGCGATGGGGCCAGGTTGCGGCATCTGCAGGCGGTAAAAAGCTGCGAGCGCCGTCCAGATGCTTGCCAGGAGCACGGCCAGAAACAGGAACGTAACGACGACAAAAAGACCAAAGCGGCGCATGGAAACTCCGAGATGTGACATCGTCTTGTATTACTACGGCCACGCGACTTGCGTCGTAGGATCCGCAAGTGTTGCAGGGACGTGCCGAAAATGAAAGCTGGACGCCACAACAACCCTACGCGCTCTTTTGTGGACCATTCGCCGCCAGGGCGCAATTCCGACAACAGCTGTCCCCAGCAGATGAAAGCGTCGGCTTCAGCTGTGATGCGACCGAGGGGACAAGACATCCGGCCATGGCGAAGTCAACGGCCGACATGATCCTTGAGGAAGCGGAGCCAGGCCCGGATTTTCTGCGGAACCACGGGTACGGGCAGATGCATGGCGTAGATCTGCTGATCGGGGAAGCGATAGGATGGCAAGACGTCGACCAGCGCTCCGCTGCCAAGTTCCGGCGCGACAAACCAATCCGGCAGAAGCGCGAGCCCCGCGCCCGAGACCGTCAGTGCCTTGACCACCGATGCGTTATTGACGAGAAACCGAGACCTGCGCGGCACCTCGAACGGGCATTCGCGCCCGTGACTATCGAACATGGTCCAGCTCTTCACATGTTCGACGGTGGCGTTGCTTATGTGCGGCAGCATACCCAACATCGCGGGAGTGTCGACAATGCCCCGCTCAAAACTGGCAATGAGCCCGGGCGAAGCAACAGGCCTCAGCCGATATGTTGTCAGGTGCACACCCGCATAGGGCGACGTCTGGAATTGTTCGTTGCGCCCCATGCGGATCGCCACATCGAAACGCTCTCGCAATAGATCGACATTCGTCGAGCCCGCTTCGAACTGGATATCGAGATCCGGATGAAGGGCGGCGAATTTCTGAAGCGCCGGAGCGATCACGGAGACGCCATATTCCACCGTTGATGTCAGCCGCAAACTTCCGCTCAGTCCCGTTTGGGCCATGCGCGCCTCGGAAATCGCGTCGTCGGCTTCGTTGAGGATGCGAAGGCAGCGCGCATAGAATCGCTCACCCGCATCGGTAAGGGCAAGGCTGCGCGTGGTGCGATGGAGAAGCGTGCCCCCCAATTCGCTTTCAAGCTGCTTGACATTGAAGCTGACGGCAGCTCTGGCCTGATTGAGCTTCCGGGCGGCAGCCGTGAACGATCCCGTTTCCACGACAGCACGGAAAACCGTCAGTCGATCAAGACTAACACCCATTGTTTTCCTCCAATTGGTAAGAATTTTCGACAGATGATGTCGAATTGTATCGCCTATGCGTGCAACAGGAAAGGAAATATCCGGGTAAGCGTGATCTCAATCAAAGGCTTTCCCCTTGTCTGTCCGCTCCCGCATAGCCACCCTTTACCTCCTGGGCTTCGCTGTCGATCTCGCCAACATGTTCATCTTCAACGCCGCTCTGCCAGCACTGCAACGAGAGCTCGACGCATCAGTCGCGCAGCTTGCCTGGGTCGGCACCATCTACATGCTCGGCCTGACGGTCGCGATTCCTGTGGGGAGCTGGCTCGCGCGCCGCGTCGGTGAGCGTCGCGTCTTCATCTCCTCGCTGCTCGTCGTGGCGGCAGGCGGCATCGGCGGTGGTACCGCCACCGGGATTGCAGCACTTCTCGCCTGGCGACTGGTACAGGGTTTGGGCGGCGGGCTCCTCGTACCGGTCGGTCAGAGCATGGCCTATCGGGCTTACCCACCGCAGGACCGCGCCCATCTGACGGCGGTGGTCATGACCGTTGCACTGCTGGTGCCGGCACTCTCACCCGCCATCGGTGGCATCGCCGTGGATCATCTGTCCTGGCGCTGGGTATTCATCTGCATTGCACCGCTTGCTGCGGCGATTGCTGCCCTGACCCTTGTCTGGGCGCCAACTGACAGACCAAGCGAATCCAGACCAGCGCTTGACATTGCCGGCTTCCTGCTGAGCGCCATCACCTTGTTCTGCCTGCCCCTTGGATTGACCCTCATTAGCCAAGCAGGAAGCGCCCCTCACGCTGCAGTCGCGCTTGCAGTCGCGATCGCAGCGGGCGCAGCCTATGTCCATCATGCGCTTCGCTCGCGCGAGCCGCTGCTCGATCTGCGCCTGCTGTCCGATCCGATGCTCAGAACCGGCAGCATAATCTATCTCTGCGTACCGGGCGTGTTCACGGGTGTGAACCTGGTCGCCTCGCTTTACCTGCAGAATCGTTTGGGTCTGACCGCCACCGAGACGGGAATGCTGATGCTTCCATGGGCCGGCGCATCCTTCGTCGCGATCATGTCAACCCGGCGGCTATTTGCGTCGCAAGGCCCAAGGCCACTCTTCCTCGCTGGAATTGTTGTCACGTCGCTTGGCGTACTGCTGTTGGCCACACCATTTGCAGGGCTGCCGATGGTGAGAATTTTATCCTTTGCCGCTATGGGCTTCGGAGCGAGCCTTTGCACGAGCACGGCGCAGACGGCGGCCTTCACGTCAGTCCGGACGGACCGGATGGCGGAGGCAAGCGCGCTTTGGAACATCAACCGGCAGCTCAGCTTCTCGCTCGGCGCGAGCATGCTCGGCGGCTTGCTCGGGCTGCTTCTCGCTGGAAGCGACAATGCGGGCGATCCTGCGCCGTATCGGTACTGCTTCGTGATTGCGGCCCTTCTGATCGTTCTTCCACTGCCCTTCGTTCTGCGCCTGCAATCCGGCGACGGGCACGCCTGATCATCGTCCAACCTCATCCGGCAAGGAGCCTGATATGACTGACACCAACAAACTGTTCGAGGAAATCATCGAGACCTGTGCGGCAATAGAAGCGTGGTTCACGGCGGAGGCGCAGCCTTCAGATCTCGCCCTGCTGCTCGACCGTTTCTCACCGGAGTTTCGCATGATCACCATGCAGGGGGGCGTTCTCGACAAACAGGCCGTGACCGATTTCTTTGGCCCGCTGCGCGGGAAAAGCCCAAAGCTGCGCATAGTGGTCGACGAGATCGAGATCGTCAGGCAATGGACTGAGGGGGCTTGCCTCACCTATCGCGAAACGCAATCGGATGCAGATAGAATTCAAAGCGTCAGGCGCTCGACCGTCGTGCTCGAAGCACTCCCCGACCAACCACTACGGTGGCGGCATCTGCAGGAAACACAGGTCTCGGCCTAGGTCAACTCGACGTGACCCTCCGACAGCGTTTGATGGTGGTCGAATGACGAGTATGCGACGGCAACCTTACGTGTCGAACGCTGGCGGATTTGCTTGCATACTCGGTCGGAACATAAAGAGGGCGGCTCAACAGCCGCCCGCTTCTTCGACGATGGTCCGATGTCAACGGGTGGCGAAACGCTGCTTGGCGGCATCGGTGACGGGCGTGTAAAGACTGACAAGCGTGCCTTCCGGATCGCGCAATTGTGCCGCCTTGTTGCCCCATGGCATCATTTTCGGCTCATGCACGACGTCGGCCCAGTCCTTTAGCCGCAGGAAATCGCGATCGACGTCATCGACCTGAAACTCGATGATCAGCGAGCGATTGGCTCGGGGCTCGGCACTTCCCTCCTTGAACAGGGCGACAGTCTCCGCGCTTCCGATCGCAAGCGCGGCGGCGGGGGTAACGATTTCAGCGAAGACGGGTGCCAGCCACTCGGCCTTCTGGCCGGTGAGTGCTTCATAGAAGCTGACGACCTTCTTGATGTCTGCTGCGATCAGGCGGGTGGATGCTAGTTTCATCGGCTACTCCTTCGGCGCGTAAGATGCTGGGCGCCTCGAAGACCCTTGTCGCACGGGCCTGTTGCCACCATACTGGCAGCAGGAGTCAGTAAGCATGCGTCGTGCCGATCGTTTGTTTCAAATCATCCAGATCTTGCGCAGGTCGAGCAGGCCGGTGACCGCTGCTGCACTGGCGGAGGAGCTCGAGATCTCGAAACGAACGGTTTATCGCGATGTAGCGGATCTCATGAGCCAGCGAGTTCCGATCGAGGGAGAAGCCGGCTTCGGATACATCCTCTCGTCCGATTTCGACATGCCACCGCTCATGCTGACACGCGAAGAGATCGAGGCGGTAATGCTCGGCGCACAATGGGTGGCGGGACGAGCCGACAAGGCTCTTGCCAACGCCGCTCGCGATGTCGCTGCGAAGATCGCCGCGATGGTTCCCGAACACCTGCGCCCCTACATTGTCGAACCGAGCGTAGGCGCCAAGCCCGCAATCCAGCAACCCGAAGAGGAGAGCATCGATCCGTCGATGCTTCGGGCTGCCGTGCGCGAGGGGAGGAAACTTCGGCTGCGCTACCGATCGGACGCAGGTAAGGAAACGCTGAGAACCGTATGGCCCGTTATCCTCGGCTACGCGGAGACCAGCCGGATTCTGGTGGCGTGGTGCGAGCTGCGCCAGGGTTTTCGCCATTTCCGCACCGAGCGGATCCTTGCAGCTGACATGCTCGAGGAAGGGCATGGCCTTCGTCCCGGCGAGCTGCGCCGCCGCTGGTCTTCCTGGCGAGATGCGAGCCTACAGCAATCCAAACGCACCGCAGATTGAGTGGCAGGAGCAATCACCGATCCGGCCTCTTGCAAGTCTCGCCTCATGCCGTCCGTGGAATGAGGGCTAAGGCGGCATCCCACCCATCAGATGCCCCATTTGTCCAATGTCGTCCATGAGGGATAGCGTTGCCGTTTCGGCAATCGATAATACGCATAATTGTTCTTTATTAGAACGCTAAATTCCCGCATCATCACACCATTGGTGGATAACGAGACGAAAAGTCCGATCGCCCAATCAAAAGGGGAACTGTCAGAATGTCTCAATTCATGATGAATCGCCGCCGTTTTCTCTCCAATGCTGCGTTGGTCGGAGGTCTCGCCGCAACCCAAACTTTCGTTGGCGTCCGTGCCGGCAAGGCGGCCGATGTCGCCGAGGTTCGCATGCAGCTCGGCTGGCTTGCTTCCAACGGCCTGCTGGGCGAGGTTACCGCGCAGAAGAAGGGTTTTTTCGCCGAACAGGGCATCAATCTCACCATCATTCCCGGCGGCCCGAATGTCGATGGCGTCGCCGGCGTTGCCGCCGGCCAATCCGCGATCGGCCAGATCTCCTCAAGTCCGTCAGTTATGCTCGCCCGTTCCGCCGGCATGCCGGTCAAGGCGTTTCTTGCCGGATACCGTAAGCATCCATTTACATATTTCTCGTTGAAGAAATCAGCGATCCGTGAGCCGAAGGATATGATCGGCAAGACGATCGCCACACAGCCGACCGCATTCATTCTTCTGCGTGCCCTCCTCGCTCAAAACGGTATTCCGGAGGACAAGGTGAAGATGGTCAACATGGGTTCCGACATGAACCAGCTGATCACCGGTCAGGCCGATGCCGTAACCGGCTGGGTGACGAACACCAATGCGCTGAAGGTGCTCGGAGACGAGCGCGTCGACATGATGCTCTGGGATGCGGGCCTGAAGCTCTACGCAAACGTCTACTACACGACCGACGAGCAGCTCGACAAGCATTCCGACGTGCTGGTGCGCTTCACCACGGCCGCCGCCAAGGGCTGGGGCTATGTGCGCGACCATCCGGAAGAAGCCGTCGACATGCTGGTTGAGGCCTATCCCAATCTCGACAAGGCGAGCGAGCTCGGGGCCGTCCATTCAGTCATCGACTTCTCCTTCGGCGACAGCACCAAGCAGACCGGCTGGGGCGCGATGAACAAGGACAATTGGGCCGCCCAGATCAAGGCCTATGCCGATCTCAAGCAATTTACCGGTGCCACACCGACCGTCGACGACGTCGCCACCATGGCGATCCTCGACGCAACATCAGAAATCCGCAAGCAGATCGGGTGACCGTCATGATGAGCGCCGCTACCATCCAACAGCCGCAGCCGCTTCCAGCACCCGAAACGGCGAGACTTGCCGTCTCCGTTCGCGATCTCGACATTCGCTTCGGCGACAAAGGCAATGAATTCACCGCCCTCTCCAATGTCTCGGTCGACATTCCGGAAGGATCGTTCGTCACCATGCTCGGGCCGTCGGGTTGCGGCAAGTCGACCCTGCTGCGCTGCATTGCCGATCTCGTTCATATCAGTGATGGTTCGGTTTCGGTATTCGGTCGCCCACCACGCCAGGCACGCGAGGGACGTGACTTTGCCTTCGTTTTTCAGGAAGCGACATTGCTGCCGTGGCGCAGCGTTATCGACAATGTCCGCCTTCCCCTTGAGGTGGGCAAACACAACAAGAGTTCCTATGCCGACCCCATGGAACTGCTGGCGCTTGTCGGCCTGAAGGGGCGCGAAAATGCCCTGCCGCACGAATTGTCCGGTGGTATGCGCCAGCGGGTCGCCATCGCCCGCGCCCTTGTGACCAAGCCGCGCATTCTTTTGATGGATGAGCCATTCGGCGCTCTCGACGAAATCACCCGCGACAAGCTCAATGAGGAACTCTTGCGCATATGGCGCGAGACGGGCACGACCATCGTCTTCGTCACCCACTCCATCCCCGAGGCCGTGTTCCTCGGCGAACATGTGCTGATGCTTCAGGCGCACCCGGGCAGGGTGAAGGAATATATGAAGGTCGACCTCCCCTATCCGCGCGCTCTTGCGATGCGCGATACGGTCGACTTCATCAAAGTGACCGCGCATCTACGCTCGCTGCTGGAGGAATGCATATGAGCAATGCCGTCCACTCCGACATTGGCCGCATCGCCAATGCGCCGCGCAAGGTCGCCATCCTCGACGCAACCGTCGGCGTCGTTTCCTCGCATATGCCGGCAATCCTTGCGGCACTTGGCTGCATCGCACTGTGGCAGGCGGTCATCTGGATTTTCAAGATCCCGACCTTCATGGCGCCAAGCCCACTCGACGTCCTCTATGCGTTTCGCGACAATGCCGCGACGCTCACCAGAAACGTCCTGCCGACAGTGCTTGAGGCCGTTCTCGGCTTTATCTTCGGCAATCTCATCGCTATCCTTTTGGCGATCTGGTTCGTCCACAGCAAAACCGCGGAAAAGGCCTTCTATCCGATCGCCGTCTTCATCAAGGCGATCCCGATCATCGCGCTTGCGCCGATCCTCGTCTTGATTTTTGGCAACGGCGTTGCCCCAAAGATCATCATTGCCGGCCTCATCTGCTTCTTCCCGACGCTGGTCAATATGGTCCAGGGACTTCGCTCGGCAAGCCCTGCGATGCTTGACCTGATGCGGGTGCTATCGGCCAGCAACTCCGAAATCCTCTGGAAGGTTCGCCTCCCCAGCTCGCTGCCATTCCTGTTCGCCGCCTTGAAGATCGCGGCAACCAGCAGCGTCATGGGAGCAATCGTGGCGGAGTGGATCGGTTCCAGCTTCGGGCTCGGCGCGCTCATCATCGAGGCGACTTATAATTTCCGCTCGCCACTGCTTTACGCAACGGTTGTCATCGCTGCACTTTTGGCCGTGATCCTCTTCTTCATCGTCTCTGTTGCCGAGGCGAAGATGATCCGCTGGAAGCCGGCCGGGCAGCACTGAACCCAAAAACATCGAGGAAACACCAATGGAACAGGTTATTCACCAGCCTGCACGGGATATCCGTGTCGTCGATCGCTCCGATGTGGTTGTCGTCGGCGGAGGCCCGGCCGGGATTGCAGCAGCGGTATCAGCGGCGCGCAACGGCGCAAGCGTCACTCTCCTTGAGCGCTATCCCTATGTCGGCGGGCTTGCTGCCGGCGGCATGGTGCTGGTGCTCGACGACATGATCAACGAGCTCGAAATCACCGTGCGCGGCATCTGCATGGAAATGATCGAGCGGATGAAGCGTTGGGGGCTCTGCGTGACGCCGACCGACCGCGATCGCCTGATCGAATTTCGCGACACGCCGGAGGCCTGGCAGCGATGGGCACGCTGGGGCCTCTTCGACTTCCATACGCAGTCGATGCCGCATCCGATCTGCTTTTCGGCGGCCTTCGATCCCGACGCCTTCAAGCGCGCCGCCTATGACATGATCGGTGAGGCCAAGATCAAGCTTAGAACCCATAGCTGGTTCTCCTCGACAATCGTCGAGGGTGGAGCAATCAAGGGCGTGATCTGCCAGACGAAGGAGGGCATGCAGGCGATCCTCGGCGATGTCGTCATCGACACGACAGGCGATCTCGATGTCGCCGCAAGTGCTGGCGCATCCCATGTCGACTCCAACTTCATCCTGACGACGGTGTCGCGCTGGGGCGGGGTCGATACGGAAGCGGCGGAGCGCTTCGAACAGCAGGAGCCGGAAGCCTTCAAGGCGCTCGATCACGAAGCCAAACGGCTGATCGGCGGGTGCTGGTCCTTCTGGTGGCTGAAGACGCCGCTGCCAGGCGTCGTCTGGCTGAACTGCCCGCATATGCCAACGCTAAGCGGCCTCAAGGTCGAAGACTTGACCAAGGCGGAGATGGAAGGCCGCGCGCGGATCGCCAAGCTGCTCGACTTTGCTCGCGAAAAGATGCCGGGCTTCGAAAATGCCTATGTCGTCGATTTCGCGCCGCAGACCGGTGTGCGCCAAACGCGATTGTTGCAGGGCGATTATGTCGTGACGAAGGACGACGTCATGACCCGCCGCCATTTCGCCGACACGGTCTGCCGCGGCCGCGACTACTACACACCCTATCGCGCCATGCTGCCGAAGGAGATCGATCAGCTGATCGTCGCTGGCCGGCACTATTCGGCAACACCGCAGGCGCAGAAATCCAGCCGCGAGATCCCCCCCTGCATGGCAATGGGCGAAGCGGCAGGTGTCGCCGCAACCGTTGCCCTCAACGCCGGCACGACCGTTCGCAAGGCCGATATCCGGGCAATTCAGAAGCAGATGCGGGCCCAGGGCGCCGATCCCGGCGACATTCCCTCGGAAAACGCGACATATTTGGAGGCAGCAGAATGACGACTTTACCCCTCGACGGAATCCGCGTGATCGATTTCACCCAGGTGATGCTCGGTCCCTCCTGCACGCAGGTTCTGGCCGACTATGGCGCCGAAGTCATCAAGATCGAGAAGGTGAAGATCGGCGATCTCTCGCGCTGGTCGCTCGGCTCAGATCCCGACGGGCTCAACAACCCAGTCTTCTGCTCCTTGAACCGCAACAAGAAGAGCCTGGCCTTGGATCTGAAAGAGGTAAGCGCCCGCAAGACAGTCCAGGCGCTGCTCGAAACGGCCGATGTGGTCGTCAACAACTTCCGACCTGGCGTCATGGAGCGCATGGGTTTCGGCTATGAAGACCTGAAGAAGATCAATTCTCGCCTGATCTATGCTGTCGGTACCGGTTTCGGGCTGACCGGCCCCTATCAGCACAAAGGCGGCCAGGATGTACTGGCGCAGGCGGTTTCCGGCGTCATGCGCCGCAAGTCAGACAACAGCCACCCAACGTCGATCTATGCGACGCCGCTCGCCGATTATTCCGCCGGCATGCATCTCGTCCAGGGCATTCTGCTCGCCCTTTTACAACGCGACAAGACAGGAGAAGGCCAGCAGGTTGCCGTCAGCCTCTACAACTCCATGATCGCCATGCAGATGCAGGAAGGCACAACGCATCTGATGCGGCAAAGGGATCTGAATTGGGGGGCTTTCCCGCTGACGGGCGTCTTCGAGACGACGGACAGCGCAATCGTCATGGTCGGCGCCTTCAAGCCAAATCCCTTGCGCGACATCTGCGAGGCGCTTGAGATCGAGGACCTCTCGCAATATCCGCAATACAAGGATTTCGATGCACAGATGGCGCGGCGGCCGGAGCTGCAGGCCATCTTTCGTGAGAACTTCGCCAAGAACAGTACCAACCACTGGATCGCACGGCTGGAAGGCGTCGACATCCTCTGCGCACCCGTGCGTTCGCTGCCCGAGGCACTCAAGGACGAGCAGACCATTATCAATAAAATGATCCTCGAGGCAGGAGAAACCGCAGCCGGTCCGATCCGACTGATCGGTTCGCCGATCGACTTGTCCGCTGCCCAGGTGACGGTGCGGATTTCGCCACCGCAGCTCGGACAGCACAATGACGAGATTCTGGCCTCGCTTTCCGCAGTACAGGGAGACGCGGCATGAGCGCCTCCTTCAAAATAAAGGACCGCGTTGCCCGCGTCACGCTTGATCGGCCCGACCGGATGAACGCCGTCGATGCCGAAACCGAAGCCGAACTCGAGGCGATCTGGACAGAGATCGAGAGACGCGACGACATCAGCTGCGTCGTGCTGACCGGCTCCGGCGAGAAAGCCTTCTGCGCAGGCGCCGATCTGAAGGGCGGCAGCGGCAGTTCCGGTGTCGACTACTGGACGGTCGGACGGGAAAACGGGTTCGGCGGCCTTGCCTTCCGTCGCTCGCTCGACGTGCCCGTGATTGCCCGCGTCAATGGTTATGCACTTGGCGGTGGTTTCGAGATGGTGCTCGGTTGCGACATCGTCATCGCCGTGGAAACGGCACGCTTCGGTCTGCCCGAAGCTCGCGTCGGCCGCATGCCGCTCGATGGCGGCATGGTGCTCCTCCAGCGCAAGATCCCGTTCAACCGCGCCATGGCCGTGATGCTGACCGGTCGGCAGTTCAGCGCGCAGGAAATGGCAAGCTATGGCATCATCAACGAGGTTGTATCGGCGGCCGAACTCGATGCGGCCGTCGATCGCTGGACCTCCGACATCGTCGCCTGTGCGCCACTGTCGCTGCGCGCCATCAAGCAGACGGTCAATCGCACCGCGCATTTGAGCCCGGCGGAGGCTCAGGCGCTCAGGACGCCAGCGCTCATCAAGGCGTTGAAGAGCGAGGACGCCATGGAGGGTGTAGCGGCATTTCGGGAGAAGCGAGCGCCCGTTTGGCGCGGCATATAGGCGTGCTATAGCTTCGAGATCGCCGAGGGCTTTTCATGCATGCCAGCATCCTGAAGTATTTTGCCGAGGTCGCGCGCTCCGGATCGATCCGCAAGGCATCCGAAGAGCTGCATGTCGCGACCTCCGCCGTCAGCCGCCAGATCAAGAAACTGGAAGACGAGCTCGGAACTCCGCTGTTCGAGCGCTTCTCCGATGGGCTCCGGCTGACATCGGCCGGCGAAATCGTGCTGCGCCACGCCAAGGAGACGCTGCACGAATATGAGATCATGAAGTCCAATCTCGGCGATCTCCACGGCAAGAATACCGGCCGCGTCCACATCGCTGCCCTGGACAGCCTGGCGATCCAGTTCCTGCCGGAATTCGTCTCCGGCTTTCACAAGAAGCATCCGGCCGTCGACTTTCGCATCCGCACCGATAACTACAACAATATATTCCGCTTTCTCGCCGAAGGTGACGTCGACATCGGCGTCACCTTCGATCTTGCCCGGCCGCACGACATGAAGCTGATCCATGGCGTGCGCATGCCGTTGATGGCGATCGTCGCCAAGACACATCCACTTGCCCGGCAAAGATCGGTGACGCTGCAGGAATGTGCCCAGTTCAACATGCTGCTGCAGCTCGACAATGAAGTGATGAGTTCGATGATCGCAGTCGAGCTCGGCGCGCTCAACCGCGTCGGGCGCACACTTGTTGCAACGAACAATCAGATGATGCTTAAGCCGATGATCCTTGCCGGCGAAGGTGTCGCTTTCTTCACACCGCTCGGGCTGCTGCGCGAGCTGGAAGCCGGCGATGCGGTCGCGCTCTCGATCGCTGGATCGAAGCTGCAGGACCTCGAAGTCGGCATCGTCGTCTCGCGCCGTCGCCAGCTCACCCATGCAACACAGGTCGTCGCCCAGTCGATGGGCGAGGAACTGTCGAAATTCGCCGGCAAGATCAACACGCTGGTCTCACGATGAAGGGAAATACCCATGTCCGTGCGGTTGCTGCTCGACCCGGGCCATGCCCCCGCCGAGCGATGCGCTCAAAAGGCTGACCTGCTGCCGACGCTCCAATCCGTTCCTCTCAAGCCCGGCGCTCTCATCCTCCCCTCGCCCGTCAATGCCCATGACCATGGCTATGGCATTCGCACTCTCGATTTCGGCGCCCCTGATGACGCACTTGAGGTATGGATACCGGGCCTCAGACTTCGACCGCGCACAGATCCCTACCTCGAAGCGCTCGTCGCTTTCGGCCGGCTCGCAAAAACTGGGATCGGCGCGACAATGCACTGTCACAACTCCCTGAATGCCGACCGTCTGGTCGATGAGGCGGACGCGGTCATGCGAGCCGCTGGCGATGTCGGCATTCGGCTTGCCCTCTCCTGCCCGCTGCTCGACCATGACGCATGGGCCTATGATGGCGGTCCGCAGCGATTGCAGCCCTTTCTGCGCGAAGATGACTGGCATGCGCTTTCCGGAACCATTCCGACCTATGCATCCGTCGAGACACAGCTCGCCGCCGTCGAGGCCGTTGCCGCGGCCAATACGAGCCCACTGGTCGACGTGCAATATGGACCTATCGGGCCGCAATGGTGCTCGAACGCGCTTCTAGAGGCGATTGCCGAGGCTTCGGCGCTTCATGGCCGACGCATTCATATGCATCTGCTTGAGAGCCCGCGTCAGCGCATATGGCTTGATCGACGTTTTCCCAAAGGTGTCGTCACTTATCTCGACAGGATCGGCTTCCTATCGCCGCGTCTCGCCATTGCCCATGGCGTTCAGCTGCGCCCGGATGAACTGGAGCTGCTTGCCGAACGAGGTGTGCAACTGGTCAGCAATCCCTCGGCCAATCTGCGCCTGCGCTCGGGCATTGCTCCGATCGCATCTACGATCGAACATGGCGGCCCAGCCTTTGCCATCGGCCTCGATGGCACCGGATTGGACGACGATCAGGATCTATGGCGGGAAATGCGGCTCCTCTACCTGCTTCAGGGCGAATGTGGCCTGACCCGCGAGCTGACGACGGGCCGCCTGTTCGACGCGGCGATCAAATTCGGCCGCCGGGTGATCAATGCAACGGATGCGGCGGACTTCACGATCGTCGATTATCAGGCGCTGATCTCCAACGCACTGTTCGACGATGTTGACGAAGCGGAAATCCTGTTGAACCGTATGAGTGCGCGCTATGCCACCGGGCTTGTCGTTGCCGGCCGGGAGATCATGCGCAACGGCGAGCTCTCGCGCGTCGATTTCGATGCGGCGCTGGCCGAACTCTTGGCACAGGCGAGAGCCGATCTGCCGAGGCTCGAAAGGCAAAAGCCGCTCGTCCATGCTCTGTCCGCAGCGACCCGCGCCTATTATGCGTCTTGGCCCGGGGTCAGCTGAAACCGGGCCAAAGTAGGATCACGCGTCAGCTAAGGCCCTGACATGCAATGTATCGAGAGCGTCGAGCCTCTTCCTGTCTGTGATCGTCAGCTGCGGCGGCATGACCTTGTTCCAGACTGCATTTCCGGTGCGCCTGCCGACAAGATGCTTGACCGCCGGAATAAGAGGATGGGCGGCGATGGCACGCCGAAGGCCACCGACCTCGTCCAGCAGCCCCGCATTTTGCTGATCCCGCCATAACTGCTGTGACGAGAGAGGATCAATATTCACCGTTGCGGAGATGCAGCCAGCGTAACCATCGCGATCGGCATCAGCAAGCACCGCCTCGCTGCTCGGGAACACGCCGAAACCTTCAATCTTTGCAAGCTCGCGGGCATAGCCAAGATTGCCGGAACTATCCTTCGCCCCATGAACCCGCTCCGGAAAGGCCTGTGCGAGCCGGGCCGATAGAGCCGGCGAAAACTCGATGCCGGTCAGTTGCGGGAAATTGTAGAGATAGATCGGAACCGGGGTTTCGTCCGTCATTCTCACAAGCTCGGCAAACCAGGCAAATAGTCCGTCTTCTTCAACCGGCTTGTAGTAATAGGGTGGTAGGACGAGAGCCGCCGCAAAACCGAGATCGAAGGCACGGCGGGTCAATGCCACTGTCGTCTGAAGATCGGGCGTACCGGTACCGACCATCAACCTGCCGCCGTCCAATCCTTGTGCGGCCTTGGTCATAAGGGCGCTCCGCTGAGCCGCCGAAAGGGAATTGGCTTCACCTGTCGTGCCGAGCACGTTCAGGAAGTCACAACCATTGGCCAGGCACCAGCGGGCATGCTCGGTGAAGGCGTCGACATCGATGTCGCCATGATGGTCGAAAGGCGTCGGTACGGCGGCAATTACGCCGGCAATCCGGGTCTGCGTCACGAAAGGCTCCTCCCAGTATACTAGTGTCGATTTTCAGACTGGCCGCGATAGGCCGCAACGAAAGGGTGATCGAGGCTGGTCGTACGGCTCTTGTCCCAGCCGCCGGGCGCGCCCCAGCCCGTCACATCGTCAGCAAAGAAGTCGCGATTGACGTCGCGCAGGAAGAGCCGCTCCGCCGGCATCTCCTCGTCCCATAAGATAGCGTCGACCGGACAGACGGAAAGACAGAGGCCGCAATTGATGCATTCCTCGGGCTGGATGTAGAACATCCGGCCGCCCTCGTAGATGCAGTCGACCGGACAGGCGACCGTGCAGGCTCCATCCTTCGTATCGATACAGGGTTCGGTAATTACGTAAGCCATGATGCTCGCCTCACAGCGCTCTCAAGGGCGCTTTCCGCAAACTATGGCAAACAAGGGCGTTCTGAAGAAGCGCTGATTTTCGCCTCTATCATTGCCGAAATTGCAACGCACCGGCTCACCGATTGGCCCAACCGGAACGCTCCTCACTATTGATGACTCTGTGCGCTGTTTCGCGACAAGCTATCCGGCTCAGGACGGACTTTCAGTAGCTGCACTCTGGCCAAGTTTTCGATAGAGCCGTCAAGAGCGGCATTCCCACAGTGGCAACCTACCCGCTCTTTAGGACCATTTATCCAGCGTCCATTCTATAGTGCAGCCGCACGCAACCCTTGTCGAGCGCGTTGGCACTGACAAGCTTCGGACTCGCGCGAAAGCCGGTAGACGGAAAGAGCGGCCGACCGCTGCCGAGCAATTCCGGCATGACATAAATTTCGATCTCGTCGAGTGCGCCTCGTTCCAGGAAAGCAATCTGCAACTGTCCGCCGCCGAGCATCCAGACATCTCCATCCGTCAATACGCGCAACTCGGCAATGAGAGCGTCGACATCGCTGCGAACAAGGAGAACTCCTTTGGGATCATCGATCGGTCGGGACGTAACCACGATGACTCGCTGGTCGGCGTAAGCCCAGGGCGACGGATCCCTTGCGATGAAATCATAGGTGCCGCGCCCCATGACCACGGTGCCGATACGTTTGAGGAAGGTGCTGTAGTCGTGCTCGCCGAGGTCCATGCCCTCATATTTGAAAAGCCATTCAAGGTCGTCGTTTTCGGCGGCGATCATCCCGTCTAGACTGCTTGCGATATAGCCCAGAATTCTCGCCATACTCTTCTCCCTTGATTAATAACTAAATATACATTTATAAATAATTATGCCTAGACACAAGACGATTTCCGACGAGCGCTTGCTCGATATTCTTGTCGAACTGATCGTGGAGACAGGGCCTGACGGCCTTACCTTCGCAAGAAGCGCCAAGGCCTGCGGCCTATCCCCCGCAGCCCTTGTGCAACGCTATGGTGACAGGGAGACGCTTGTCGAAGCGATCCTGATGCAGGCCTGGGAAAAACTGCAGGCAGAGACGGCCGCCGCGGATGCCGAAGCAGCACCGACGCCGGAAGGTGCCGTGAACCTTCTTATGCGCCTCATGCCTCCCGAGACCGCCGAACATGATGCGACTGACGGATTGCTGCTGCTGAGGGAAGACATACGCAACCCCAAATTGCGAGCCCGCGGTGCAGCCTGGCTTAGCAACCTTGCCAATGCGCTCGGCCGTCGCCTATCCGACAACCCGAAGGAAGCAAACCGCCTTGGATGGGAGATGGTCGCTCTGTGGCAGGGCGCCCACACGGTTTGGGCCTTTACACGCCAGGAAACGGCAGCCATCGCCATTCGGCGGATGCTGAATGCCTGGCTAGCGCGTCTCTGAAGGACGAACCATCTCCGACACTGCTGGAGGACGCGCGACGCGCGCCGACTTGCCGGTGCGCGGCATCGACAAGTCTCAAGCGCCTTATAGCGCCATATCGACTTCGGCTTGACGGCCAAGCCTGTTCATCCACTCGCCGAGCTCCGGCTGAAGCTTGATCTGGCGCCCATAGTGGCGACGCAACGCCGCCGTCAACTCGCCACGGCGGCCAAGCTGCTCGTCCGCAAAGGCGATCATCCGCGAGTTCGGCCAGGCTTGCGGGCGGATCTTTGCAAGGCGAGCAAAGAGCGCCTCGGCCGGCTCATCCGGATTGGCCTGCGCCATCAACGTCATCATTGCTGCCGTCGAGCGGGAGACCCCCATGTGGCAGTGCACCAGAACATGGCTCGATGCCTCGCGGTCGGCGCGGGAGAGGAAAGCCTTACCGAACTTCAGAACCTCTGCGACGTGATCGGGCGCCGGCATGATCTGGCCAGAGATCTCGGCGATGATGTCATGGAAACGCAGCGTGGTGCGGACATGATGCCCATAGGCGGCAAAGGCGTCCAGCTCGGCCCGGTCGGGATCAATGATCGACAACACATGCGTCACCTTGCGGGCACTGTGTGCAGGCAATTCCTCGATGCCGCATATGGTGAGTTCCGGTGCATGAGCCACTTGCATTTCTCGTCTCCTAAAATCGCTCGCTGTCGTCTGAGATAGCGCACTCCAATAAAAAAGCGCCCCACCATGAAAGTGAGGCGCTCGACTTTACTTAGCAAAGTGCTCGGCGGTTCAACAGGCATATTCTGCCAATTCGACAGAAGAGCCGTGAGACAAACGCACCATGCCTACGCGGCTCGCACCATCCGCGAATGCGTGGCTTGCAGGGTGGCACCAGCGCCATTGAGCTGGAACTGAGCCAACAGGGTGTTGAGCGCCTGTGCTTCGACGGCAAGCCCGTGGCTCGCCGCAGTCTGCTCTTCCACCATGGCGGCATTCTGCTGCGTACCCTGGTCCATCGTGTTCACGGCGGTGTTGATTTCCTGAAGACCGGTGGACTGCTCCCGGGCGGCAAGGACGATCGCATCGACATGGGCATTGATTTCCTGCACCTCGCGAACGATCGCTTCCAGTGCAGCGCCGGTCTCGTCGACCAGAGCAACACCCGATCTCACCTGGTCACCCGAAGTGGTGATCAGCGCCTTGATCTCCTTTGCCGCATTGGCCGAACGCTGCGCCAATTCGCGCACTTCCTGAGCGACGACGGCAAATCCCTTGCCGGCCTCGCCGGCCCGGGCAGCCTCCACGCCGGCATTGAGCGCCAGTAGGTTGGTCTGGAAGGCGATATCGTCGATCACGCCGATGATGTTGGAGATTTCACCGGAGGACTGCTCGATCCCCTGCATAGCGGAGACCGCGCGACGCACGACTTCGCCGGATTTTTCCGCTCCGGTGCGCGCACGCGCAACAAGCAAGCCCACCTCCTCCGCCCGTCGGCTGGAATCGCGCACCGTCGTGGTGATCTCCTCCAACGCCGCCGCGGTTTCTTCGACGGAGGCCGCCTGCTGCTCGGTGCGCCGTGCCAGTTGGTCGGCAGAGGCGCGGATCTCGCTGGCGCCGCCGTCAATGGCCATCGCCTTTTCGCCGACGGTCGACATTGCCTGGTGCAGCTTCGAAACCGAGTGGTTGAAGTCATTGCGCAGCCGGTCGAGATCTCCGGCGAACGGCGTTGTGATGCGCGAAACCAGATCGCCATCGGCAAGCCGACCCAAAGCGTCTGCGACGGCATTGACGGCAAGGTTAATGTTCCGAGCTTCTTCCGCTTTGATCGCTTCGCGTTCGCGTCGTTCCTGTTCGCTCAACGCCTCGTTTTGTTCGGCCTCCCGTGCGAGACGGCCCCGCTCGATGATGTTTTCTCGGAAGACGGCGACAGCTGCGGCCATCTGCCCAACTTCATCCACTCTGTCTGCATCCGGAATCTGTTCGGAGACGTCACCACGGGCAAGCTTGCTCATCATTCCTGTCATGCGAACGACGGGCTTGATGACCAGCGTCGACAGAAGCAGATAGAGCACGCCCAACATGGCGAGAACGCTGACGCCGGTGCCGATCGCCGCAGCGACCCGAAACTTGTCGATAGCCGCATAGGCGACATCGCGATCAACGATGAGACAGAGATACCAATTGCTTACGGGCAGCCCCTTGATCGGCATGAACTTGACGAGAACAGACTTGCCACCCAATTGGGTTTCCATGACGCCCTTGCCGTCGATGGAAGGGGTATTCTGCGGAAACACATCGGTCAGCGATTTGGACACCAGCGCGCCGTCCGGATGAACAAGCACCGTTCCCGAGCTGTTGACGAGGAAGGCCGAGCCCATGCCGCCAAGATCGACCTGCCCGATCATGCCAAGCAATCCCTGCAGCGGAAAATCGGTACCGGCGACACCAAGAAGCCTGCCATCGCGCTTGACCGGAATGGCCGCGCTGATGACGAGCGCATTGGTAGAGGCATCCTTATAGGGCTCGGTCAACAAGGGAGCGTCAAGCTTGACCGCATCCTTGTACCAGCCGCGCTTGCGCGGGTCGAAGCCCTTCGGCATCTCACCGGCTGGCAAGCGGGCAAAGCTTCCGTCAGCTTCATTGCCGAAATAGACCATTGCGAATTCCCGCGACATCAACGGATTGTCGAAGCGACGCAGAATGTCCTGTTCGCTGTCCGATTTACGTGCAACGTCGGCTGCAAAGTCGGTCAGCATGACACGGGCATTCAGCCAGTTTGCGATCCCCGTCGCGGCAAGCTCGCCCGATGAGTCAATCTCTGCGGCGACGCCATTGGCAATGGTCGTGCGCTGAAGATTATCGATATAGACCGAGAAGCCACAAAAGGCGGCGATGACCGCCAGCGATGCCGCCAGCAGGATCTTGGTCATGAGATTGAGACGTGTTCGCAAAGAACCCCCCTATAGCACTACCGGTTCGTGCGCGGTTCATTCGCACGACATTGGCATGTCTGTGTTTGGAATCATGCCGTCATGGCAGTGTCGGAGCGAAGGCACTCCAGATTCCGAACTATTAGAAGATGGTTAAAAATCGTCTAAATATCGCAACAGTATTCCCCGCCCGTCACTTGACGGAAATGGATAGATTGGCAATATTTCTGCGGCCTTTCCTAGCCAGGGACCTCTACAGCGAAATATAATTATCGGTTGTACTACTGTATAGATTTAATCCTTGATTGCCGCTACCGGGCCATTTCTACCACAGGGCGCGACAATCATGTGCCTACGGTTGCTTTAATTGACGATACACCAGAATGGTGTTTCGACAGCAAGCGGATCGAAGTTGCGGTGAGAACAGGCTGGAAGATCTGCTCGACCCCTTTCTTTACAGGGGATTCGCGTGGTCCGTCTCGAATCGGGGCACTGCGAACTCTCATCGGAGATTAACGATTTCAGGGTAGGGATTGTCTGTAGAGGCGCATACTCACAAGTCGGCGAAAACATGGAAAATTCAGCAGAAGACACTGAACTGAGCCTCCATTCCGGTCACCATCTAGCATCTGCGCCACAGGCCACCTTCTACGCCTTGCTGGAACGCCTCCACTCAGTCTTGAAAGGCCCATTCGACCGACGAGCTGTCTGGCAGTTGCGTCGGCAGATCGATCAGCAGACCACCCTGCTCCACGAGGTGAAATCCGCATTGGCCGGTGCAGAACTCTTCGAGCGCGCCTCGGTGACCGCGTCCATGGGCATGTGGCAGTGCAAATTGCCGGGCGATCAACTGACCTGGAGCAACGGAACCTATGATCTGTTCGGCCTTCAACACAGCCGCGGGCTTGTGCGCAGCGATATCTTAAGAAGCTATACCGAGGAATCGCTGGTCCGGCTGGAAAAATTACGGAGTGAGGCGATTGAAAGCGGTTCCGGCTTCAAGCTCGACGCCGAGATCCGGGGACCAGATATCGGAAAGAGATGGATCAGAATATTCGCGACGGTTGAACGTCGGAATGGCGAACCGCTCGGGCTTTTCGGCATCAAGCAGGATATTTCCGAGGAAAAAGCAGCCTTCGAGCATATCCGGCATCTGGCCGAACATGATGTGATGACAGGTCTTGCCAACCGCACTCAATTTCAGGTGCAACTTACCAAGATCTGCCATGGATCAGGGGGAGCGCTGATGCTCATTGACCTCGACCAGTTCAAGCAGATCAACGATACGCTCGGGCATGGCGTCGGCGACGAATGCCTGATCGAATTCACCCGTCGACTGACAACCATATGTCAGAACGCCGATCTGATTGCCCGCATTGGCGGAGACGAATTTGCTGTCCTCTTCAGCCCCGCCATCGACCGGCCTGCCATTGAAACTGTAGCAAAACGACTGGTGAGCGCCGCAAAGGCGCCGATGAACTGCTCCGGATCCAGCTTCAGCATCGGCGCGTCGATTGGGCTTGCCTTTGCGCAGGGAGAGACGCCGACCGCGCTCTTTACAAAGGCGGATCAGGCGCTCTATGCGGCAAAAGCGTGCGGCGGCAACACGTTTCAGGGATGAGGAAATCCAAGGCTCGATTCCGGTCGTGCTCTTGATCGATCCGTGCCAGAGTTTCCCCGATCCGGTCTGCAGATATCATTGAGATTTCGACAAGGATTGTCGGCCCTGCCTGTACTCGACCGCAATCCGCATGCTTGGCAGGCTAGGATGGCAGCGCTTCGCTCTCCAGGATGCGGTCCTTTTTGTGCCTATTATGCAGGAACAAGTAAAGCGAGGCGAAATGGGTGAGCATGAGGAGTGGCACATAGATGATTGGGATCATATATGCGGCTCCCAACTGCCCCGACAGGCTCGGAAGGTCGAAACGCGCGCCATGATAGTAGTCGACCAGAATATCCACGATCCCGACAAGATTGTATCCGATGACGAGCGGCCAGAAGACAGCAGGTAGCCTGATCGTCAATAGCGCGAGAATAGCCAGGATCCCAGTTGCGAAATCGCCATAGGCGGCGAACGTAGCGAATTCAGCTGGCAGCGCAGACCCTACGACGCCGGGGACAATGAAGACGAGACCGAAAAAACGGAATCCGTGAAGGACTGCGATCGCGCGTTGCGCCTCGACAGGTTCCATCGTTCTGAGCCTTGGCCAGAAATACGCGCTGAAACAGAGCAGCCATGGAACATAGCCCAAAACGAGATGTATGCTGAAGATCGTTGCAGGTGACATTGTTCAGAAACTCCCAGTCGGCGTGCTTACCGGTGCCCCGATCCTTCAGTCATGCGACCGCGCCCGATCTCTGCTGCGTGCGAAAGGCTGGATCATCTTATGAGGCAGAAAGTCATTTCCATATTTGGTACTGTCTCGTACCATTCAATGTGGTACCAATCGGTACCAATGTCAAGCAAGGAAGATCAATGGCGCTGTCAGGATCGAAGCGACGTAAAGGAGGAGGCGAAGTCGCGGTTCGCGAGCGAATTCTTGAGGCGGCCTTCACAGCATTCACACAGAACGGATATGCGGCGACCAGCACACTCGAAATTGCCACGCAGGCACGCGCATCGAAACGGGAGCTCTATTCGCTCGTTGGCAACAAGCAGGAAATGCTTGTCGCCTGTATCCGAAGCCGCGCCGGGCGGCTGCAACTTCCCGCCGGTCTGCCGGCCCCACGCGACCGCGAAACCTTCGCGGAGGCCCTATCGTCTTTCGGCGCCCGGCTGGTTCACGAAATAAGCGATCCAATGGTTATCGCAATCTTCAGGCTGGCAATCGCCGAGGCAGCCCGGGCGCCTGAGGTCGCATTGACCCTCGATACGATTGGCCGCGAGGCGGCGCGCAGCGCATTGCGCCGGATCATGCTCCTGGCAACCGAGGCCGATCTGCTTGACGGCACTCCCACCGAGCGGGCCGAGCAATTCCTTGGGCTCTTATGGGGCGATCTGCTGATCGGCCTTCTGCTGGGTGTCGCAGAGCGCCCGCAACCGATGGAGATTACGGCGCGCGCGCGCAATGCTGCGAGTACCTTCATTCAACTTTACGCCGGCCGAACCAGGCTGCCAGCAATCACGCCGGATCCATAAGGCGCCGGGCACGCTGATCGCAAAGCACCTTGACGTCGGACGAAACACCATGGGCCGCCATCAGTCCTGTACAAGTAAGCCATAGAGAGCATCAGAGATATCTGCGGCTGTAACGGTGATGATTGCTCGTCCGGCCATGCGCCGTGATCGAAGGAACAACCCGTTAAATTGTGGGGATGGCCGGTTTTCGCCGCAATGCGCCCATGTTACGCGCTACCATCGGTCTCTTCCAGCGAATCGCCAAGGTGTCTATTTAAGGGCTTCAAGCGATCCCGTTTGAGTGACCTGACACAATGGAGTTCTTCATGGCCGACATCCGCTCACCAATATCTGGGGTCATTCCCAAGATTTCCATCGTGGGGGTCGGTGGCGGTGGCGGCAACGCAATCAACAACATGATCGCCGAAGAGCTGCAGGGCGTCGAGTTCATCGCCGCGAATACGGATGCGCAGGCGCTTTCGACCTCGAAGGCGACACGACGTATTCAGCTCGGAGCTCAGGTCACCGAGGGTCTTGGCGCAGGTTCCCTTCCCGAGATCGGTCGGGCGGCGGCGGAGGAAACCATCGATGAGATCATGGATCATCTCCACGGAACGCATATGTGCTTCATCACCGCTGGAATGGGCGGCGGCACCGGCACAGGGGCTGCTCCGGTCATCGCCAAGGTCGCGCGCCAAGCAGGTATTCTGACGGTCGGCGTCGTCACCAAGCCCTTCACCTTCGAAGGCAATCGCCGCATGCGCACCGCCGAAGAAGGGATCGAGCGGCTCCGCGAGAGCGCCGATACCGTCATCGTCATTCCCAATCAGAACCTGTTTCGCATCGCAGACGCCACCACGACCTTCACCAATGCGTTCATGACCGCCGATCGTGTTCTTTATGCTGGCGTGAGCTGCATCACGGATCTGATCGTCAAGGAAGGTCTCATCAACCTCGATTTTGCCGACGTCAAAACCGTCATGCGCGGCATGGGCCGCGCCATGATGGGAACGGGCGAAGCATCGGGTCCGGGCCGCGCCTTGAAGGCGGCAGAGGCTGCCGTTGCCAATCCGCTTCTGGACGATATGAGCATGAAGGGTGCAAGAGGCGTACTGATTTCGATTTCCGGCGGAATGGATATGACGCTGTTCGAGGTGGACGAGGCTGCCAGCCGCATACGCGACGAGGTTCTCGATGACGCCGACATCGTCGTCGGAGCGATCTTCGATCGAAACCTCGACGGCGTATTCAGGGTGTCGGTCGTCGCGACCGGGTTGGATCGTCCCGGAGCATTCGCCGGACAGCCGGAGCGCGTCGGCGCGAATTGGCAGTAAGCTACAGTCCAGAATAAGCGATAAGGGCGGGATCTCCTCTGATCCCGCCCTCATTCTTGCGAACACGAGCTTGTTCGCGACTGTAATGTGCACACGCGGCCAGGAAGAGATCTTCACAATATGACCGCGTCGCATCTGGAGTTCGATGCCGCACGAACGCGGCATCGGTTATTTGTTCGTTGCGATCTTATTTGGCGATCGGGGAGTAGGCGCCATTGCTCCAGCGGTTGATGTCGTAGCTGGCATTCTTCAGGTCGCCCTTCTCGTCGAAGGTGACCGTTCCAACGACGGTGTCGATCGACTTGCCGTTTTTAAGGGCAGCAGCAACCTTGGTCGGATCATCCGAGCCCGCACGCTCGATACCCTGTGCAAATGCCTGAATGACAGCATAGGAGAATAGGGTAAAGCCTTCCGGCTTGAAGCCGCCGGCCTGGATCTTCGCAACCGCTTCCTTCGCCTCGGGCTTTGACTGCGGATCGGACGGGAAGACGAACAGCGTGCCTTCTCCAGCCGGGCCTGCAACCTGCCAGAATTCCGGCGAGGCAATGGAATCAGGCATGATCAGCTGGAACTTGTAGCTCGCCTCGGCAGACTGGCGCAGGATGAGGCCGGCCTCCGGATGGTACCCGCCGAAATAGACGACATCGACCTTTGCGTTCTTCAGCTTCGTGACGAGGGCGTTGTAGTCCTTTTCGCCAGGATTGATGCCCTCATACATGATTTCCTTGAGCCCGGCCTTGTTCATGGTGGCGCGGACGGCATCGGCAACACCCTGCCCATAGGCGGTCTTGTCGTGCAGGATCGCGACGTTCTTGCCGGCATATTGCTTTGCGATCCAGGGGCCGATGAAGGCGCCCTGGGCATCGTCACGCGTGTAGAGACGCATGATGTTGGTCCAGCCCTTGGCGGCGGCCTGATCGGTCAGGGCGGGGTTCGACGATGCCGGGCTCATCATCAAGGTGCCGTTCTCGGCATAGATCGCGGAAGCCGGGATGCTCGAGCCCGAGCAGGCATGGCCGTCGACGAACTGTACACCGTTTGCGACAATGCGGTTGGCCACCGAAACAGCCTGCTTCGGGTCGCATTGATCGTCTTCGAGCTGCAGCTTGATCTTGCGGCCAAGCACGCCACCCTTGGCGTTGATTGCGTCAGCTGCCGCCTGCGCACCCTGCTTAAACTGATCGCCGATGGTCGCAAGCGGACCTGTCAAAGGTCCGGCAACAGCAAAGGTCAGATCGTCGGCCCGCGCCGCGGTACCCATCAACAGACTGATCGTCGTGCCAATAATCAGAAATTTGTTCATTCACTCATTCCCCTTGTTATAGCCGCATGGCGGCGCCTCCTATCGGAGGCCAACTCCCTCGTCGCTTCCGTTTTTCGAGCTGCTTGTTCTGCGTTGCGCTCTGAAAGTGACAACATCTTCATATGACGTGTAAACAGTGATGTCCAATATCCATTTTAAGTGGATTTCCCCTATAACCCTCCATTCGAAACTCCCCGGATCATATTCGCCGTCAAATGCTTCCGCTCCCCCGTTGTCGCGCTATAAATTGGCCCGGAACGGTGGCCTGTAACCGCTGGCACCGGCTTTAATGCAGCGACCGGGATACAACCTGTCAGCCTCCATCCGCGTCGCAGGGTTTCCTAAGCCCTGCCCGCCTCTATCGGTGTCAGGCGGCCGAGTTCCTCGAACCACTGCCAGAGATAGCCGGCCAAACCCCGATCTATGTGGAGGCGTATCGTGCTCTCGTCGCCGAAGCGATAAAGGTAAACATTTGCGCCGGCAAAACTGACCGCGGCGCTGCGCCCAGGCTCAGTGAGCGGCAGCGCAGTCGCTCGCTTGACGATTTCGATCGCGCCCTGCCCTCCGATTTCGAAGGCGACCAATGCGCCGCTCATTGATGTAACGGCATAGCCGTCGTCATGCCAGCCGGGCACCAAGGCCTCCGCATTGTCCGAGACGATCAGAAGGCGTTCGCGCGCCAGGCGAAGCGAAAAGCGCGTGCCTGTCACAAGGCCCAATGCTCCGGCCCCCTCGGAGCACACTCCCGCAATGCCTGCTGCCTTGTCGAGGGCGCCACTCACCATGAACTGGGCGCCGACATCGACGGTGCGGACAAGAGCACCGGCAAACTCGGCCCGGTAATCCTCCGCTGGAAGTGGTCTCCAGAGCTGCATCACACCGGGCTTAAGCATTGAGCCGTTCTCCCTTTACATCAAAGGCGCATGGTGGCGCGACGCGTGCATTGCGTGTCTTTCCCAGATGTTGAATCTGAATGATTTCGCCATGACGCGATGCTCCGCGCTCGATCAGGGCAAGCGCAATCGGCCGGTTCAATACCGGGCTGGAATAGCTGGAGGTGACGTAGCCGATGCTGCGCTTGCCGGACACGGTCGCCTCAATCCCGTGCGCTCCCGTCGCCAAGGGCGTATTGCCTTCCAGGACGTCCAGGCCGACGAGCTGCTTGCGATCCTGCCGCCGCGCCTCTTCGGAAAAAAGCGATCGGCGGCCGATGAAATCGACAAGCTTCTTCGCAAGGGGCGTGGATACTCCCAAATCCATCGGCAAGGTCAGGCCATCCGTATCCTTGCCGATTACGATGAAACCCTTTTCGGCACGCAGCAGCATCAGAGCTTCGAGCCCAAGCAGAACCGCATCGAAAGCGCGACCTGCCTCCTGCAGTCGAGACCAGAGCGGCGCCGCGCGATCGGCACGGATCGACAGCTCGTAGGAACGGTCGCCGGTGAAGCTCACCCGGGTGACGCGGACATTCTCCGGACCGAAACAGCCCCAGCTGGTTGCCATATGCGGCAGAGCCTCGTCATCGAGAGATAGTCCAAGATCGACCGCTTCCAGCAGAGCGCGCGACCTTGGTCCCGATACCGTCAGTGTCGCGGTGTCAGCCGTGGCGTTGTGGATAAAAAGCTGGTTGCGATCGAACTGATCCTGGCGCCACTCCTCAAGAAGTGCATGAACGCCCGCCACATGCGACGATGAACACGACACCAGGAACCGGTTCTCCTCGAGACGGACAAGCACACCATCATCATAGACGCCCCCCGCCTCGTTCAGGATCAAGCCATAGCGGCAGCGCCCCGGCTTCAACGTCGACATGGTGTTATAGTACACGAAATCGACAAACTCCGCTGCCTGGGGGCCTTGAACCTCGATCTTGCCGAGGGGCGATCCGTCGAAAAGCGCCACGGTCTTTCGAGCCTTGGTCGCCTCGAGTTGAATGGCGGCTTCTTCGGTCATGTCGCCGTACCAGGCAGGTCTGAGCCAGCCGCCATATTCGCGAAGATTTGCGCCTGCTGCCCGATGCTCATTTTCGAGCGCCAGCCGTCGCGGTGGGTTCATGAGCGGCCCGCCACGCATTCCCGTCAATGAAGCAAGCGGCACGGGCGTAAATGGCGGACGGTAGGTTGTCGTGCCGACTGCTGGGATGGCGCGATCGGTAAGCTGCGCCATCAAGGCAAGACCATTCAAGTTTGATGTCTTGCCCTGATCAGTCGCCATGCCGAGCGTCGTATAGCGTTTGAGGTGTTCGACCGACACGAAGTTCTCGCGTGCCGCAAGCTCGATGTCCTTGACGGTGACGTCGTGCTGCAGGTCGAGCCAGACACGACCCGTCATCCCCGGCTGCGGCCATGCCGGGGCGATTGCAGGATCAGGAGCCTCGCATCCGACCTCGGGAATGGCTTCGATCGCGACACCGATCTTGCTCAAGACGGCCGCGGCGCTCTGCAGCACGTCTTGCAAGCCAAATCGACCGTCAGCAGCACCTGCAATCAACACCCGATCCAACTCATCGCCGGCGATGAAGGAAAGCAGTGTGTCGTCAAAGCGAAGCTTCCCGCGCGCCTGGCAATAGAGATGCAATGTCGGCGTGAACCCACCGGATGTGAGGACCGCATCCGCCGCCATCCTCGTTCCGTCCTCAAGTGTCACGGCGCTGACCCGGCCCCTGCCGTGGGCCGAGGCAAGCCGCTGTTCTTTTCGATAGTCGACGACCGTAACCTTCGACCCGGCCGCCGCCAATGCCGAGGCGACCTCCTGGGTGTGGCCATTGTTGCTGGCGATCACAACATGCCTTCCGACCGCCACTCCATGGCGACGCAGATAAGAAAGTCCGGCCTCTGCCGACAGGATCCCCGGAAGGTCATTATTGGCAAATGGCAGAGGCCGCTCGATGGCTCCTGTCGCCAACACTACCGTCTTCGGCCGGATCCGCCACAGCCGATCCGTGCCGTCTTTCCGGCGTTCATTCAGTCCGATCAACATATGATCGTAAACACCGAACGCCGTCGTGCGCGGCAGCAGGCGCGTGCCGAGTTCAGCGAGCCTTGCGACGACTTTGGCAATCCATTCCCCGCCTTCGATGCCGTCGATGATGGCGGACCGGTGAAGCAGGGCACCACCAAACTCATGACCGTCGTCGCATAGAATGACTGATTGGCCTGCCTCCGCCACCTTGAGCGCCGTATAGAGGCCGGCAGCACCACCGCCGATGACAAGCACATCGCAGCTCTCATTCACCTGTTCTGCATAGCGCGGCAGATCAAGGTTCGGATCAAGCACGCTAAGGCCGGCCATATTGCGAATACGCGGCTCGAAGAGATGCCAGTCCGGCCACATGAAGGTCTTGTAGTAGAATGCCGAGGGGATGAAGCGTGCGAAACGATCGAGGAACGCATTCCGGTCCCTCGCCGCAGTCGGACTGGCATTGACGCTGCGCACGATCATGCCATCGACGGCAAGTTCGGTCGTTGCGCGGCAGTTTCGGATGGCAGAAGGCGCAATCACATCGACGATCGCGTTCGGCTCTTCGACACCCGCACCCCAGATCCCCCGCGGGCGATGATATTTAAAGCTGCGTCCGACGATACCGATCCCGTTTGCAAGAAGCGCGGAGGCGATCGTGTCGCCGGCAAAGCCATGAACATCCTCGCCGTCGAAGGTGAAGCGGATCGGCTGCGACCGGTCAATACGGCCAAGACTGTCGATGCGATGCGAGGTCATGACTGCGCATCTCCTAGAAAAGCAGCAGACGAGACCACGGCATGGGTCACGGTATCGCGATCCATTCGGAACATCTCGCCGCAGGTCATGTGCATCCACACCTCCGAGGCCGGCCCTTTCTGATTGTTGCGCAAGTACAGATAAGAGGACCAGGTCTCGTCGCTGAGGTCAGAGCCTTCCGGCCGTATATTGCCGGAATCGCCTCCGTAGTGAAACTCGCTCTCGCTGCGCGGACCGCAGAATGGACAAGGAAAAAGCTGCATCATTCCCCCTCAATGCGCGATACCGGAACCGGCGGCTTCATCGATCACACGTCCTCTTGCAAAGCGATCGAGATCGAACGGCCGGCTTATCTCATGGTGCTTGCCTGTTGCGAGCAAGTGAGCAAGCAGCGTACCTCCGGCCGGAATTGCCTTGAAGCCACCGGTTCCCCAGCCGCAGTTCAGGAAAAGGCCGGGAAGTGGGCTCTCGCCAAAGATCGGCGAGCTGTCGGGAACCACGTCGACAATTCCAGCCCACTGGCGCATCAACCTGAGCTGGCGGAAGCTCGGAAACATCTCGAGCAAGCCGGAAATGACAGTCTCAAGCGTCGGCAGATTGCCGCGCTGGCCATAAGAGGGAACTCGGTCCAATCCACCACCGATGACCATCTCGCCCTTGTCGGACTGGCTCACATAGACGCCGGTCGCCGGAGAAAGAACGACGCAATCGAGCGCTGGCTTTACCGGCTCGGAAACACAGGCCTGAAGCGCATAGGAGGTGATCGGCAGGCGGAAGCCTGCTTTCTCGGCAAGAACGCTCGAATGCCCGGCAACGGCCATGCCCGCTCTTTCGGCGCGAATATCGCCCTTCGAGGTTCGTACGCCACGGCAGCGTCCGCCTTCGATGATGAATTCGCTGACCTCGCAGTTTTGAATGATATCGACGCCGAGCGTATCGGCCGCGCGGGCATATCCCCAGGCAACGGCATCATGCCGCGCTGTCCCCGCTCGTCTCTGGATCACGCCGCCGAAGATCGGGTAGCGCGCGTCCGGCGCGTCGTTGTAGAGCGGCACCAGCGCCCGTGTCTGCGCAACGGACAGCAGTTCCGCATCGATGCCGTTGATCTGCATGGCGTTGACGGTTCTCGCTGCCATTTCGAGATCCGCAGGGCTATGAGCCAGGCTGACCATGCCGCGCTGTGAGAACATGATGTTGTAGTTCAGCTCACGGGACAGGTTTTCATAGAGCTTAAGCGCCAGTTCATAGAGCGCGGCGCTTTCCGGAAAGAAATAGTTGGAACGAATGGCTGTCGTGTTTCGGCCCGTATTGCCACCGCCAAGCCAACCGCGCTCGATAATCGCGACATTGGTGATGCCATGGTTCTTGGCGAGATAATATGCAGTGGCAAGCCCATGTCCGCCACCGCCGATGATGATGACGTCGTAGCGCGTCTTTGGCTCCGGCGACCGCCAAGCCTTTTGCCAACCCCTTTGATTGTTCAGCCCCTCTTTCAGGAGGGCAAATGCCGAATATTTCTTTGTCATGACGGCTCCCCGCCCCAGATTCGCAGGAAGCTTGACCGGAAAAGCCGCCCAGCCTTCCAAGAAGCTACCCGCCTCAAGCCAGGAGGATCCTCGCGCCGCCATTGCCTGCCGATCTGCATCGGGCGCGCAGCGATCATTGTGACATTGGCGCGTAAGATCCCTAGACGCACAGCGTACGACCGATCGAACGGGGCAAGGTGCAGGACTCCTGGTCAAGGTTGCAGTGACGAGACGATAATCATTATGTACACTTATGTCCATAAATATTTCGCGGACGCAGGCGATAGTGAGCTATACGCAACCGGAGACCTGCAATTCCGGCTATTGAGTCTGAATTACCCCAATATCTCGAGAGAAATTCCAGCGTTCACACAGATACGCAATGGACATTTATGTCCACACTCTAGCCTTTTCAGCCTAGTGCACGCCTGCGCTCAGGGCTTTCCTACATGACGGGTGTGAGATGATTTCCGTGGCCGCGACAGCGAGCCGTCATGCGCGATTTGTCATGGCTACCGCAGGCGTAGATGAGCACGCATTCGGCTGATAAAAACGCGGCGCATCTGATCTGGATTGAATGCACCATTGCGGTCACTGCGGCCAGTCTCGACTAACCCGCCAAGGCCTCGCTCAACAGTTTTCGGCCCGAACGGCTGACCGGTAGCACCGTATTGTCATTGAGGCGGACGCCATGCCTGCTGCCACGCGCCGCCGTCTCTTCGGCAAGCTCGCGCGACACCCAGTGCGAGCGATGGACGCGCACGCCGGCGTCCTCGCCCATCGCCCCAATCGCGGCTGCGAGATTCATCAGGATCAGGGCTTCGCCACGGTCGGTCCGTACTCGTACATAATGGTCCTCGGCGCTCAGGGCGAGGATGACGGCGCTGCGGATCCCGACCGGAAGCTTCGCGCGCAGCGCCTGATCGGTAGTCGGATCAAGCTGCTGCGCATCACACGCAGTGCTTTGTGGGCGGGATTGCCGGAGCAAGATCCAGCCGAGACTTGCGATCGCAAGATTGGACAGCAGTACCTGTGTCGTCAGCTCGGAATAGGTGACATGGGCAAGCGCCCGAGGCGCCGACAAGCCCAAGGCCCCGAGAACGATCCAGCCGCCGACTGGAGCCGTTATGGCGCCAATCGCGAGCATCGCCCAAAATGGCAATGCGCCACCGAACCAAAATCGCTGGACGACTTCGCAGAGCGCAAAGACGATCGCGCAGATGACAATGGCGACACCGACGAAATGCAGCAGACGGAGCGGAAGCGTCATGCTGACATAGGTGCCGAACGCCCCGGTTACGGCGAGCGCCGCCGCGGCGATGAGCGGCAGCAAGATGACAGCGGGACGGTGCCATCGAAGCGGCGCAGCCGCCGAGAGGATGCCGGGAATGGTCACTGGCGAATAAACCCTACCGTTCGCGAAATCGGGCTCGACCTGCTCGCCTGCCCGCACCTAACAGGATAGCGGCTCACAAGAGGTGCATCAATGACATTTGCGATTTACAAACGGCTTCGTTCCGCCACCTTGCTGCTCTGCAGCATACCAGTCGTAACAAGCCTGCTCTTCTCCGCCGCGAGAGCGGCTGAAGCAGGCTGGCGACCCTACGAGGTACCGCCCTCCGTCACCAATCCTGAGAAGATCCCGGCCGCGCTGTACTACCCAACGCAGGCGCCTACCCGCTCGATTATGGTGGGATCGTTCACGGTCCACGCGACCCCTATGGCCGCTCCGGAGGCAAAGACCAAAGGTCTCATCGTGCTCAGCCACGGGACCGGCGGTTCGGAATTCGGCCAAAGCAGCTTGGCCGAGGCTCTCGCGCGGGACGGCTATCTGGTGGCGGCTCTGCGTCACCCCGGCGACAGTTACCAGGACAGTTCGCTGTGGCAAAAGCCGCTCGGCACCTACTTCACCGAGCGGCCCCGCCAGGTCTCGCGGGTGATCGACACGCTGCTTGCGGATCCCGAATGGAAGGACCGCATCGCTACGGATGCCCAAGGTCCGCGGATCGGCGCCGCCGGGCACTCGGCCGGCGGCTACACCGTGGTTGCCTTGGCGGGAGGGCGGGTCGATCTATCCCGGATTGGTGCGCATTGCGTAAACGAGGCCCCGCAGGACCCAATCACTTGCGGCATGGTCCGCAACATTCAGCAGATGCAGGCGCCACTTGCGCTTGAATCGACCGCCGATCCGCGAATTCGCGCGATCGTCGCCATGGCGCCGGTCGGCGTCATGTTCACGGAGCAATCCTTGAAAGCCATCACCGTGCCTGCCCTGATCTATGCGGCAGAAAAGGACCGCTGGCTACCGCCCCGCTTTCACGCCGCATGGATCGGGCAGAACATTCCCGGAGCCACCTATCGCGTTGTCGCCAATGCCGGGCACTTCGCCTTCATGAACACCGCCAGTGCCCCGATCCAGACATTGGACGGCGACATCAGCGCCAACCCACCCGGCTTTGACCGTACGGAGTTCCTGAAGCAGCTCGGCGAAGAAATCCCGGCATTCTTCGATCGAACGCTCACGCTCGAACCGAACGCGGTCAAGGCCAGCACGTCACCATAATTCTTCTGCCCTGGTTCGGGACCTTTCAGGTTTCTTGCGTAATGAGTACGAACGAGGTCGGATGCCCTTTATTCGATTTGTAAGGCGATGGCGAAAGCTGTACGAAGATGCCGACAATGAAACTTGCCGGCATCACCGTGCATCCGTCACCGTCCGAAGGTTCGACTATGGCTATCCGATCACAAGCAACCGTTGGAGCAACGAATGATGGCAGTGGGAAGCTGACGAAGGAGAATTGGCTTGATCTTGCCATGGAGACCCTGATCGCGGGTGGCATGGACCAGGTCAAAATCCAGGTCATGGCAAAAAAACTCGGCGTATCAAGGTCTAGTTTCTATTGGTTCTTTGACAGTATTCAGGATCTCCAGGACCAGATACTGGCGTATTGGCTGCGAAAGAATACCGGTCCGATCATCGAGCGGGCAATGCGACCGGCCACAACGGTCAACAAGGCGGTTTGCAATATATTCGAGTGCTGGATCGACAACAGACTTTTCGAACCCGATCTCGATCTCGCAATTCGCTTTTGGGGCCGCCACGAACCGAGAATTCGATCGGTCGTCGATGAAGCGGACCGGCAGCGCGTCGAAGCGGTCACCCGCATGTTCGAGCGGTATGGTTTTCCTCAGGAAGAGGCCAATACCAGAGCCAGGGTTCTCTATTATACCCAAATCGGCCATTTCACCTTGCAGGTACGGGAGACGCTTGCCGAGCGATACTCTCACCTGCGTTCCTACCTGGTTACATTCACCGGCGTTGAACCTACTCCTGCCGATATGGAAGACCTTCGGGCATCGATGGCGACAGACTGACATCCGAAGTGCGCAAATCACCCCTTCTGCCCGCACGGAGGAACATTCCTGAAAAGTGCGGGGCACTTTTGCGCGTTCGCCGACCCCGTTTTGAGCTCCTTCGAAATGCCGCATTTCGAACGATCGGGAGGCAAACTTCGCAAATGCGGCGGCGTTTCCGCCTCGGTGAGAATGGTGACAGGCGCGAGAAAATGCGCCCGTTTTGTTATTTATTTAACATGTAAATCATCTTGACAGGCACGGCTGCGCGATCAATTCTAATATTGAACAACGGGTTCAAATATCGAACACCCAACAACTCGCCTCATTGTCGAGCATGGGCTCGTTGACTTTTGGTGGCGCACCAGTGGGGAGGAAAACCATAAAGCCAGCCTGGCTTGGATGAATTTAGCACACGCAACTGGCATCAGCCCTCTCTATACTGGGCGCGCTATTGGTTCATATGTGTGGAACCGCAGCACTCATATCCGAGCCAGATATAAGTTATACTCATTGATAGAGAACTCCAAAATGCATCCGATGCCGCAAGAAGCATCCGGATAATAAGAGGGAACAAAATGAATAGAACTTGCGACATCTTTTCTGGCTCATTTTTCATGGCAATGGCAATCTCAGGTGTAGCATCGTCGGTGCAGGCGGCTCCCATCTGCAAAAGTGACCATATTCATATCGGCGCTATCTCAACAATTACAGGCCTTTCCGATTTTTCCGATGCACCAAAGGCAACAAAAGCAACATTTGATGCGTTCAATGAAGCTGGTGGCGCAAATGGATGCAAGGTTGACTATATTATCGCTGATGACAAAGGTGATCCACAAGTAGCATCTCAGGCAGCCCGGGATCTGATTGACAACAAGAATGTTGTCGCTCTTGCTGGCGGCGCAAGCCATCTGGATTGCTCCGTCAATGCGGGGATCTACAATCGAAATGGAGTGCTATCAGTTCCAGCCGTCGGTATAGATCCTGTCTGCTTTAATGCTCCGAGCATTTCTCCCGTCAATGTCGGTCCATATACGCTCAGTACCGTGATGCTCGATTATGCAAACAATACGCTTAAAGCCAAGAACCTATGTGCCTTCTTCATTGTCATTGGAGGTACTAAGGAGGCATATGCAAATGCCGTATCCGCATGGGAAAAGGCGAGAGGAAAGAAAATGGCCCTCGTCGATATGACGCTCCCACCACAGGGGGATTTGACGCCTTATCTCATTCGGACACGCGATGCCGGTTGCGATGCCGTGCTGACCAACCATGTGGAGCCGGGAGCAGTCCAATGGGTCAAGACTGCTGATGCGCAGAAAATTTCCGGTATCAATTGGCTGTTTCTGGCGGCCAGCTACACCGAAGGCGTAGCCACATCGCTCGCCAACAGTAAGCAACCTGTCTATGTCGGAACCGAGTGGGAACCATATACTGAGGACGGTGGGGCCAATGCCGATTGGGCCAAGACCATGGAGAAGGCTGGCTTGAAAAAGACAGCTTTCTCGCAGGGCGGCTATCTTGCCGCAAAGGTGATGATTGACGTGATATCCGGGATCGACGGCGAGGTCACTCGCGATTCCGTCACTTCAGCCTTGAAGCAAGGTGGAAAGCTCAACTATCCGATGGCCGGCAGCAGCTACGTCTTTGGCGATGCAAAAGCCCATTCGCCAATGAAAGCCACGAAGGTCATGCAGCTTGTCGAGGGAAAGTGGACCGTCAAAATGGATGATTGGTATTCGCTGCCCCAGGCCGAATAGTCTGCGATCAGGTCGGCGCGCGCCCCGATTGGGGTCGCGCCAGCGGCACGCGCAAGATCAAAGACTGAGAGCGCAGGAAGCATAGCTCAGGGTTCGCGGCACGCTCAGAAAGTATGGAGAGGCTATCAGATGGCGTCATATGCCAAGTTCACCGGCCCGGAACTCTCAGCAAAGGAGGCCCATGAAGTCGTCGGATTGTTGCGACGGAGGGAAATCAGCCCATCCGAACTTTTGAGCGCAGCCTATGATCGCATAGAAGCGGTCGAACCGGCCGTCAATGCGATGCCGACCCTCTGCCGGCAGCGAGCGGAAGCTGAGGCCCGTCACATCGCAAACAGCACCGATAGCGCGAGCACCATGCTTTGCGGATTGCCGATATCAATCAAGGACCTGACCAACGTTGCCGGCGTGCGCACGACGATGGGTTCAAAAGGGCTCGCCGAGCATATTCCACAGGAAAGCGATCCGCTTGTATTGCGCCTCGAGGCGCGGGGCGGCATCGTCACGGGCAAGACCAATACCCCGGAATTTGGCGCAGGCGCGAACACGTTCAATGCGGTGTTCGGCATGACCAGGAATCCATGGGATACGTCGAAAAACGCGGGCGGATCGTCAGGAGGTGCGGCGGTATCGCTTGCCACCGGCGAGGTATGGTTGGCGCACGGATCCGACCTTGCCGGATCGCTTCGAACGCCCGCGGCATATTGTGGCGTCGTTGGCCTCCGGCCCAGTCCTGGGATTGCCGGCGGAGGACCTGGCCCCATCAAGTTTCACAGGGAAGGCGTACAGGGGCCAATGGCGCGCAGCGTGCGCGATTGTGCGCTGTTTCTCGACGCCATGGCGGGTTTCGACCCTAGGTCGCCCATTTCCTACCCACCTCCCTCGGATCCATATGAGGATGCCGTCACTCGGGCTGAAGGCAGCCTTCGGATCGCCTATACACCCGATATGAATGGGTTTGCTGTCACGTCCAAAGCGATGGATGAGCATCTGCGCGCGGCGCTGCTTCGTTTGGAACGGGCCGGCTCAATCGTCGAGGAGGCCTGCCCGCCTTTGCCGGATTTGGATCGAACATATCGCGTCCTTCGTTCAATGCTATGGGCCGCGCTGCCTGGCAGGGCTCCGACGGAGGTGCAATGTCATTTCAAGGGCACACTTCGCGAAAACATCGAATTCGGAAAAGCCATCACCATTGAAGATGTTTACGACGCCCAACATGGCCGCACGCGAATTTTCGACAATCTGGTCGGCTTTCTTGAGAATTTCGATGTCCTCGCATGCCCGGTGGTTGGTCTCATGCCGGGTCCGATAGAGGAGGAGTATCCAACCCATGTCGATGACGTCCCGCTAGACGACTATATCAGCTGGTTACGGTTTTCATATTTGGCGACGGTCACAGGTCTTCCGGCAATATCCGTTCCTGTCGGCCTGAACGAGGATGGGCTTCCTGTGGGACTGCAACTGATCGGCCAACCTCGGGGAGAGGCAGCCTTGCTTGCCGCAGCTCGTATCGTCGAAGCCAATCTGGGCGGCCCTCTTGGGCCTATCGACCCGATCGTCACACATCGCTGCTAGCAATCGGATTGGCTCCAGTGACGGTCTTCTTCCTCGGCAGCCTTTGCCTGCACTCCTGTCTGATGATTTCTGCTGACAGCATACGCGGCTTCCAATGCCGAGGGGATGGCGATGGGTCCCCTCGCGATGCGCGGCGCTAGTGGTGCGATGGTCGGCAATTTTCACGAACTCGGCCAAATCGAGATTGGCCGGGAACCATTCGCTCGCGTGGCGCAGTCATTGCGACAGCATCCACTCGTAAGCTACTTATTGTAGATCAACGGGAGAGCGCTTCATCTCCCATATGAATGGAAGCTGCGCCAAAAGAAGCGTCTCAGGGGAATTGCTACAATGAACAACTACCTTTTCGATGCGATACGCACTGCCGCAACAGAGGATGCAACCTTTATCGAAACGCCGGACGGTGGACGCTTATCCTATGCTGATATGTTCGATCGCTCCGGGCGTCTCGCCGCGGCGATTTGCGAGCTGGGCGTGTTGCCGGGCGATCGAGTGGCAGTCCAGGTGGAGAAGAGCCCGGACGCGCTCATGCTCTATCTCGCTTGCCTTCGCGCCGGAGCGGTCTATCTCCCTCTCAACACGGCCTACACCCTGAAGGAGCTTGATTACTTCGTTGGCGATGCCGAACCCAAGCTTATCGTCGTGTCATCCAGATCGCTTGAAGGCGCACACGCCATCGCAAGTGCCTATGGCGCCCATGTCGCGACGTTGGATGAGACTGGCGGCGGCTCGTTACTTGATCTTGCCCGAACCAAGAAGGCGAACTTTGCCGATGTAAATCGCGACGGTGACGACCTTGCGGCGATCCTCTACACATCAGGAACGACCGGTCGGTCGAAAGGAGCCATGTTGACGCATAACAATCTCCTCTCGAACGCAGTCACCTTGCGCCGTTCCTGGCGCTTTACGAGTGCAGATAGATTGATCCACGCCTTGCCGATCTTCCATACGCATGGCCTGTTCGTCGCTACCAACGTAACCCTGCTTGCCGGGGCCTCGATGTATCTCTTGCCCAAGTTCGATCCGCACGAAGTCCTGCAATTGATGCCGGCGGCGAGCGTGATGATGGGCGTTCCGACGTTTTATGTTCGCTTGCTCCAGCATCCCGGGCTAACGCGGACGGCGACAACCGGCATGCGCCTGTTCGTCTCCGGTTCGGCGCCGCTGCTTGCCGAAACGCATCGCAGCTTTCACGAAAAGACGGGTCATGCGATTCTCGAGCGATACGGCATGACCGAAACCAACATGAACACCTCTAATCCCTATGTCGGGGATCGGATCGCAGGCACAGTCGGCTTCCCCTTGGATGGCGTCGAGGTTCGCATTACAGATCCCGACTCCGGTCGCACGCTTGCATCAGAAGAGACCGGGATGATCGAGGTGAAGGGACCCAATGTCTTCAAGGGCTACTGGCGGATGCCCGAAAAAACCGCCGCCGAATTTCGCGCCGACGGCTTCTTCATCACTGGCGATCTCGGAAAGATCGACGAGCGCGGCTATCTCCATATCGTAGGCCGTGGCAAGGATCTGGTGATTTCGGGGGGATACAACATCTATCCGAAGGAAATAGAGACCGAGATCGACAGCTTGCCGGGGGTCGTCGAAAGCGCCGTCATCGGAGTTCCACATCCCGACTTTGGCGAGGGCGTTACCGCCATCGTCGTCGCAGACAAGGATGTCGGGCTCGACGAGCAGACTATTCTTGATGGATTGGTGGACCGTCTTGCTCGCTACAAGCAGCCAAAGCGCGTAATATTCGTCGATGAACTGCCGCGCAACACAATGGGCAAAGTGCAGAAAAATCTCCTTCGCAACGCCTATGCGCAGCTCTACAAGGAGAGCTGACACCAAAATTCGAAACAGAGTCTCTTCCAGTCTCCACGACGAAGAGGCTTTCCGGATCTCAATCCGCGGCGGACATCCGGGCTCTGCGCGCCCTTGCGTGCCGACTTTTGCCACGCCCCTTATCTTTACGACGCGGCTCATTCCGACACTGCCAGCGCGCCTGATTTAGCACGGCGTTAACCCAAACCATGCAAGGTTGATGAGGCTCCAAATAGGGAAAATTGATATGGTTTCTGCGATCTCCTCTTCATCGACGGCAGCAGCAACTACAAACTCTTCGTCTTCGGCCGCCACCGAGGCTCAGCTCAAGGTCACGATCAAAGAGAAAAACAGAGAGCTCGACAAGGCGACAGACGAGAAGACGAGGGCCGCTCTGCAAAAGCAGATCACCAAGCTGCAAGCTCAGCTTCAAAAGCTGCAAAATGCCGACAAAGCGAAATCCACGGCAGGTGCGGACGAGCAGAACCATGCATCGACCGCGACGCTCTCGGGTGAAAGCGACCGGATCGGCAGCAAGAATTTCGATAGCGCCACTGACTTCGGCCAGCGGGAAGCCTACGTCTGAGGCATCTCTTTTCCTGGGTACGTCACGCCCCCAACCTCCTCGTTCTCACAGGACTCCAGGCGCAAGACCGTCGGGCACTTTACTGGGATTGCGCTAACTTCCCGGAAGGTGCCGGTGCGGGTCTACCACGAAATCTGGGCCGCGACGAGGAGCCGTCTCCTTGCCCCTTCAACGCGGCTTTCTCCTCTCTAAAGATCGGACACAGCGAATTCTGCGGGCAGGATGGTCCCAGCGGATTCACGCGGTCGTTTGTATAAAAGTTTGAGTTGACCACGTTCGACGGCAAGGAGACACTCGGAACTGCAACAAGGCAGGAGGAAAAAATGGACGAGCAGAACCGCTGGCTCCACATGGCCAGTGCGCCAAGAGACGGCAGCCGGATCCTCGTGACGATCCGCCCATCGGAACAGGGGCCTGCGGAGGTTGATCTCGCCTATTGGTCAAATGGCGATCAGTTCGGGACGGAGGGATGGCGGGCTTCCGATTCGGCGCCAGGCCGCATCATCGAATATGCCGAGCCGGAGCTGAAATGCTGGATGCCGATGCCGCTGGCCAGCCTTACTCGCGCCTCCATGCCTTCTCCCTGGGAAGGCGATGATACCCAGCAGCTCGACGGGTCAGGTATCTGAGAAATCCATCGCCGTCGGATAAGGAGCCAATCGCGCGCTGAGGACAAAACCCAGAGCATGGTTCCAAACCAGCCTTTTGTCAGCGGACAGGCCAACCGGCGCCAACTTGCGGCGATGCCGACGAGACCCGCATCTGTCGCTACTGAACAGACTTCCTGACGCAAATCGATGGACTTGCCGATGTTGCAACTTTGCCGCAACTCACAACTTAGCCGTAAATATCGCGAAATTTGACTTGGCCTGCGCGCTTAACCAATCTAGGATTGATAATCTTCAACACGGTTCCAGGGAGTTTCAATGACAAATTTTTCAAACTCCCCAGTGGCTTGCGCGACTATCGCCTGAAGCCGCCGGCGCTTTCAACGCCAAAGAACCCGATGAACTGGCTCTAACCTTCTCATCGATCGCCTCTCACCAAACCATTTCGCGCGATTTCGCGCGGACGTTCCTTTCCCTATGACGGAGCCGGCGAAAGCCGGATACATCAATGGCTCTCGGTTTCAAATCCCGCCGCAGCGGGTCCTTTCGCAGCGTTTTTAAATATTGCTGGGCTCATTGGAAGCATCAGCCGGGCCGCATGTCATTCATGCTGTTCACGGTGATGCTGTCGACGCTTGCCGATGTGCTCACGCCCTTGTTCTCTGGTCGTCTGGTGGATGCGGTCGTATCCGGCAAGGCCAGCGACATAGCAACATGGAACAATGCCATCACCGCATTCTTTTGGCTGATGGTACTATCCATCGGTGCTGTCATTCTTCGGCATGCCACCTTCACCGCCATCATCGGCTTCACGCTGAGGTCCATGTCGGAGATCGCGGCGAATTCCTTCTTCCACATCCAGCGGTTTTCGAGTGACTGGCACGCCAACAGCTTCGCCGGTTCCACTGTTCGCAAGGTGACCCGCGGCATGTGGGCGCTCGACCTGCTCAACGACACCGTCTTCATCGCGCTGTTCCCATCGCTGGTTATGCTCATTGGCTCGACAGTTTTGATGACGTGGTACTGGCCGATGATGGGATTGCTCGTCGGCGCCGGATCCGTACTCTTTATCGCGTTCACGGCCACAATGGCGCTGCGCTATGTCGCGCCGATGGCCAGCATGGCCAATAGCTGGGATACGCGCCTCGGCGGTGCCCTTGCCGATGCCGTAACCTGCAACGCCGTAGTCAAGGCTTTTGGCGCCGAAGACCGGGAAGATAGGCGTCTCGCCACGGTCATGGGCAAGTGGCGGGACCGGACCGCGCGTACATGGATGCGAGGCACGGTGAATGGCACCCTGCAGAGCGCACTTCTCAGCCTGTTGCGCGGCTGCGTGCTGGGCCTTGCTCTATGGCTCTGGGCCAACGGCAAGGCCAATGCGGGCGACATCACCTTTGTGCTAACGGCGTTTTTTATCCTTCAGGGATATTTGCGTGAAATCGGCATGCACATCCGCAACCTGCAGCGCTCGGTGAACGACATGGAGGAACTTGTCACCATCCATGCCCAGCCTTTGGGCGTGGAGGACCTTCCCGGCGCGCCAGCGCTCCACGTCAAGGCTGGCCGGATCGAATTCGATCGCGTCACCTTTCACTATGGCAACCATCATGACCCGCTCTACAGAGACTTCTCGGTTACCATCAAGCCTGGCGAGCGCGTCGGCCTCGTCGGCCATTCCGGTTCGGGAAAGACCACCTTCATCAAGCTGATCCAGCGCTTGCATGACGTAAATCACGGTACGGTCTTAATTGATGGGCAGGATATTTCGAAGGTGGCGCAGACTTCCCTTCGTCGTCAGATCGCGATCGTGCAGCAGGAACCCATCCTGTTTCACCGCTCGCTGGCGGAGAATATCGCCTATGCGCGGCCAACGGCCACACATGCGGAAATCAGGCGGGCGGCAGAGCTTGCTAGCGCCCACGACTTTATCGAAGCCCTGCCGAAGGGTTATGGGACGCTTGTCGGTGAACGCGGCATCAAGCTTTCCGGCGGCGAACGGCAACGCATCGCCATCGCCCGCGCTTTCCTGGCCGATGCGCCGATCCTGATCCTCGACGAGGCGACTTCAAGTCTCGATTCCGAATCGGAGATGCTCATCCAGCAGGCGATGGAACGGCTGATGGAGGGGCGCACCACACTCGTCGTCGCGCACAGGCTGTCGACCGTGCGCGCGCTTGACCGACTGCTGGTCTTCGAACATGGGCACATTGCCGAGGAAGGCACACATGCCAGCCTCATTCGGCGCAATCGCGGGATTTACCGCGGACTGTTCGAGCGCCAAGCCCTGGAGCTGACGCGGGGGATCGCAAGCGAGGGGTTGATCGACTAAGTGCCCTGCTCACCGAGCGCGATGATGCATCCTTGACCCTGAAACGTCAGGAGGAGGATGCATCATTGGCTGCGTGGCGTATCCATCGTTATCCAAGACGCGCCGCATGCTGAGGGAGGCTATTTCCGCCGGTCAGCCTGTCTGCTGCCGATTTCGCTTTGACCTTGGCCAATGTGCGGGTGCCTGGACGATATCTGTAGTGTCACGGCCGGATTCTCTGCCGCGTTGATGCAAGAGCACCCGCCCCAGGGTCGGTTGGCCGATGTTTTGGCGAAACCGGGCCTAAATACTTCAAGAGGCCAAGCTTGCCTGCTCACTGGGATCCCGCCTTCACGGGACTTGCTCACTGCAATGAAGTGCATGGGAAGTGCATGGCGCGAACGTCGTCACCTGGCTGACAACGCAATCATCACATCGACGACCTGAAGCTTCGTCAATCACTCAAGATATCTGGAGACAGATCGAATCTCAATCGAGCTGGACGCTTGGAACAGAATGCGACGACAGCGGATACCATTGAAGATTGCATGATGCCGCCGATTCGAGGATTGGAGCAGGTGGCATCGATCTATACTCAAATCGTCAAGTTGCAGCAATTGACGTTATCGAGACACCGCAGTCGAGAATAGAACAGCCTCGCTCGCCAATGAAGCTCTGGTGCCTATCTACATCCCGGCGGGATATCGGCAGCACAGGCAATACTTAGCCAGCTCTCTGCCAGAGGCGCAACAAACAGAATGATTTCCGGCGATCCGTCATCTACTCTTCCCAAACTGCGTTTACGACTATAATCTCGAAGCAAAAAATGGGAGGACTGATGACAGCGACGACCGACACCAAATCGCTGGCGCTCCCGCCAAAGAAAACCTTTGCAATGCCACTTGCTGCGCTTGGTATCGTTTATGGCGATATCGGCACAAGTCCACTCTACGCCCTCAAGGAGGCGGTGAGGGCAGCGGCGAACGGATCGCCGCCGGTTGCTCAGGCGGTCATAGGTGCGGTATCCGTCATCTTTTGGGCCTTGATCTTCATTGTCTCGCTGAAATACGCCGTTCTGATCCTCCGAGCCGATAATCGCGGCGAAGGCGGAATCGTCGCGATGCTGGCGCTGCTGCATGCCCGTGAGGCCCCTGCCCGCTCACCACGGGCGATCCTGCTTGTTGTCGGGCTCGTCGGCGCCGCCCTGCTCTACGGAGATGGGACGATCACGCCGGCCGTATCCGTGCTTTCGGCAGTCGAAGGCCTAAAGGTCGACGCGCCGTCGCTCAGCACCTACGTCGTTCCCATTACGATTGCGGTGCTGGTCGGCCTGTTCGCGGTTCAGCGATACGGAACCTCTTCCATTGGCCGCGTCTTTGGACCAATCATGCTCCTCTGGTTCATCGCCATCGGGCTTCTGGGTCTTAAGGGCCTTCTGGAAGGCCCCGCAATCCTTGCGGCATTGAATCCGCTCAACGCGCTGGAATTCCTGCTGGGTGTGAGCTGGGGAGTAAGATTTGCCATGCTCGGCGCTGCCTTCCTGGCCGTGACCGGCGGCGAGGCCATGTATGCGGATATGGGACATTTTGGACGCGGCCCCATCCGCGCCGCATGGTTCGGCGTCGTCCTTCCCGCGCTGACCTTGAACTATCTTGGCCAGGGCGGCCATCTGCTCGCCTATCCCGCTGCGAGCGACAATCCGTTCTTCCAGCTTTCGCCTGACTGGGCGCATTATCCGATGGTGTTCTTTGCAACGGCTGCAACCGTGATCGCAAGCCAGGCCATCATCTCGGGCGCGTTCTCGCTTACACAGCAGTCCATACAGCTCGGCTTCCTGCCTCGTATGCACGTGAAGCACACGGCGGCGCATGAAATCGGTCAGATCTACATTCCGTTCGTCAACGTGCTCCTGGCGATCGGCACCATCGCCGCCGTACTCGTATTCCGGTCATCCGACGCACTTGCCGGCGCCTATGGCATTGCCGTTTCTGCGCTGATGATCATTACGACAGTTCTGGCGGCCCTGATTGCACGGCAATGGGGCTATAACCTGGTGGCGGTCGTTGCCGTCAACGGCAGCTTCTTCATAATCGATGCCATCTTCTTCTCGGCAAACAGCCTGAAGCTACTGGAAGGCGGCTGGTTCCCGCTTCTGCTCGCTGCCCTCATCGCCTTCGTCATGCTGACGTGGCGGAGGGGCGAGCAAATCGTTGAAAGGATGCGTGTCGACTTGCGGCATCCCGAAGACGAGATGCGCAGAAAGATCGCAGATCCGAACCTCATCAGGCTGCCCGGCGCCGCCGTCTTCCTGACCTCGGCAAAGACCGGCATGCCGCTGGCAATGGCGAATTTCCTGCGGCATAACCATGCACTCCACAAACGCATTCTTCTCATCACCGTACAATCGAGCGAGCAGCCGAGAATTGCCGATGCCGCACGAACGGAGGTGTCCGAACTGGGGTTTGGGGTCAGCCGCGTTGTCATCAGCTATGGCTTTACCGAGCAACCGGATGTACCGCATGCGATCCAAAAAGCGGTGGAGAGCGGCATTCTGGACGGACTTGATCCTCGCAAGCTTTCTTACATCATCGGGAGCGAGACGATTATTCCGTCCGAACATTCACGCGCAATGTCGCATTGGCGCGAGATTCTGTTCGCATTCGTACAGCATAATTCGGAACGTAGCGCCGTCTGGTTCAAAGTTCCGCCAAAGCAGGCCGTGGAATTTGGCACGGAGATCGAGATTTAAAGATCGGCTTTACCCGTCTCTGACGTCGACCTGAAGGGGCGACGACGGGCAAAGATCATGGTCAAAGCCAAGCGCATTTGCTGACCGTTTACCTATGATCGCAACCATTGTCCTCAAGCAGGCGACTGAAGCGCTCTTCTTCCACCGGCCGGCTATAGAGATAACCCTGAATCTGGTTGCATCCGCTTTCGATCAGGAAGCGGGCCTGCTCCTCCGTCTCCACGCCTTCGGCGACGACCTCCAGACCCATTTTCTGGGCAAGCGAGATAATGGCCGAAGTAATGGCCATATCATCGGCGTCATGCGGGATATCGGCGATGAACGACCGATCAACCTTGAGGCGGGACAGGGGGAATCTCTTAAGCGCGCTGAGGCTCGAATAACCTGTCCCAAAATCATCAACTGCAAGCTTCACACCAAGCTTTTGCAATTCGTGCATTCTGGCAATTGAACCGGAGAGATCCTTCATGATCAGGCTCTCGGTGATCTCAAGCTCAAGCCAAGAGGGGTCGAGACCGGCCTCATGTAACGCATCCGCCACCGTCTCGATCAAGCGCTCCTCCTGGAACTGCCTTGCGGAAACATTGACGCTGATCCTGATTGGCCGAAGTCCTTGATCCTGCCAAGCTCTCGCCTGCCGGCAGGCAGTTCTGAGCACCCATTGGCCAATCGGCATGATCAAGCCGGTCTCCTCGGCAAGTGCAATGAAGTCACCAGGATAAACCAAACCCTCGCCCGGGCGCTGCCAGCGAACCAGGGCTTCTGCTGCGATGATCCGACCGGTTTGCACATCCACCTGTGGCTGGTAATGCAGCACGAACTCGTCACGGAGCACCGCCTGACGGAGTTCATCGGTCCGCGAGAGCTTCTTTCGAACGGCCGCCGTCATTTCCGATGTGAATAAGGCAATTCCGTCGCGTCCCAGCTCCTTTGCGCGATACATGGCCAAGTCTGCGGATGCGAGCAGATCCCCCGCAGACTTGCCGTGACTGGGATAACTGGCGATGCCGATACTGCAGGTCACTCTGAGTTCGATCTCGTCGAGCGCAATCGGGCGCACAACGGCTTCTCTGATCAAGGACAACAGGGCCAAGGAGCTCTCGACATCCATGTCCTCCAGGATAATCACGAACTCGTCTCCGCCGATCCTGGCGATGGAACCATGGTCGCTTGCCAGCCCATAGATCCTGTCAGCGACGATCTTTAAGAGTTGATCGCCCGCCGAATGGCCAAGACTGTCGTTGACGAGTTTGAAGTTGTCGAGATCGAGGAATGCCAGCGCAACTTCACTCCCTTTGGAATCAGCCTTCTGCATCGCGAGGGTGAGTTTTCGGTCCAGCAACGCACGATTGGCCATTCCCGTCAGCGGATCGTGATCGGCAAGAAATCGAATCCGCGCTTCTGCGCGGTGGCGACTGGCTGCGATCCCCGCCATGTGCACGGCAATCGAGACGAATTCGGAGAAACCGGGCTGATACTGTGAGTCTTCCGAAGAATAGAGTGCAAGGACCCCTTCCAGTTGACCGTCGGCATCGGAAATTGGCAAGCAGCGGCACTGATGATCAATCTCGGAGATATTGGCCCCACCGAAGGCAAGTTTGAGTGCCGCTGCGGTCGCCGCAAGGTCAGCGGAGGCAGATCCGATGGGGGTTGCGTTCAAGCGTCTGCGATATTCATTGTTCAAGGTCGGCGCGGCTGCCAAGTGCAGCAGCCCCGGATCCGTGCCTGTTGTCAGCAGCGCGACATGCACCCCTTTTGCGAATTCCGCGATCATTCGTGCGAGCTCTTCGAGGAAATCTCGAAACGATGTTCCTCGCGCTATCATTTCGAGCAGATAGGCTTGGGAGCGCATGCGACGCTCCGCGGATTTTTGCGCGGTAATGTCGCGGGATGCCCCGACGACACCCACGATGGCTCCAGACGCGTCTCTCAACGGAACGCGCGTGAACATCAGCCATTGTTCCTCGTCGGTGCGAAACGCCAACTCCTCGCTACCGAAATGAGGCAGCCCCGTTTCGGTGACACGACGCTCGACCTCCGCTGCAATTTCTGCAACATGATTTGGCAGGAAGTCGAAATCGGTCCGCCCAACCAAATCTGCCAGATGCAACAGCCCGTTGTTGATGACGACTGCCTGGTTTGCAAACAGAAAGCGGCCTTCAAGGTCTTTGGCGTATATATAGTCTGGGATCTGATTGATCATGTTCTCGAGCCAACTCTGTTGCTCGGTGACGTCAACATCCCGATGAGGATTCTCAGCTCCCTGGCGCAGCACAGCTGCATACGAGGCCAGCGCGACCTCGGAGATGGAGATTGGCAATTTGCGATCCGCAATAACGCCTTTAGTCAAGGGACTTCCTCAGAACAAATGTCAAAGAACATTGTGCTTTCCAGAGGTTATCCTCGAGTGAACGGCTATCGGCCGGTGGAGACAAGCTGCAATCATGGTGAACGAGCACTTGCTGTAACCCTATTCACATCGATGACATCGACTATTTACCACCCTGCCTTTATTGCAACTTGATGCAAAAGCGCCGCCGATCCGAGGGGCGTCACGAATACCCATCGAAAAGAAGTGTTCCGGCATTTGTGCCGGCCAATTCCACGGCGCACTAAACCGGCAGAAGTGCATCGGGTTTCACATCGGCAACCGAAGCGTAAGTGTGCGTTTCGCGAACGCCAGGCAATGGCAGGATGACCCTTTGCAGAAACTCCTGAAACACGGTCATGTCGGCTATTCTGGCCTTCACCAGATAGTCGAAACCGCCGACGACCATATGGCATTCCAGCACTTCGGGCGCATTCGCGACGGCGTCCGCGAAGCGATCAAAGACATGCGGCGCCGTCTGATCGAGACGGACCTGAATGAACACGATCGTACCGCGTCCAAGTTTTTGCGGGTCAAGCACCGCTCTAACGGCTTTGATGAAACCCTCCCGGAACAGGCGTTTCACTCTTTGGCTCGTCCCTGTAGGGGACAGGCCGACACGGTCAGCGAGATCGAGGGTGGTGCGCCTTCCGTCTTCCTGCAGCAGCCTGAGGAGGCTGAGGTCGATGCTATCGAGATCGCTCATTTGGAAATCCACGCAAAATAGGCACAAATTCAGTGAAATTCACTTAGAAGATGCGAAATGAATATATTTTGTGGCACCAGCATCCGCAGTAGCCTGTGTTTCGATTGTAGAGGGGTCACGGAGCGATTGGCCTTCCGTAACCCCTCAACTACTCCTGCAGGGGACGGGTGTGCATGATGGGGGACCAGGAAAAGCCGAATCGAAGACTTGCCCTCGCCGCCGGGCTGACAATGGTGGCGATTACTGCCATTCAATTCGTCGCGGCTCGCTTCAGCCTGCGCGAGCATTTGACATCGGCAGACATCACCAGCCTACGCTTTTCAGGGGCAGCCCTTGCCTTTGCGCCCATCATCCGGCGAACGGGCCTCGCGAAGATGAAGGCGCTCGGGTGGAGGCGTGCAACCGTGCTGGCTTTGCTCGCTGGCTTTCCTTATCCATTGATTATCAATACCGGTCTGACTTACGCCCCGGCCTCGCACGCTGCCGCCATATGCCCCGCCTCGATCGTCTTCTTCTCGTTTTTACTCGCACGCATCGTTTTTCGGGATGCCGTTTCCGGCGTTCGCTCGGTTGGCATCATGGCCATTATTGGCGGGCTGGCACTCTTTGCTTTGCTTGGCAACAGCGATGTGCGGGACGCATGGCGCGGCGATATCCTCTTTGCGGGTTCCGGCATCATGTTTTCCGCCTATGCCGTCCTCCTTCGGCGATGGGCAGTGGACGCTGTCACTGCGACAGCTGCCGTCATTTTTCTATCCTGCTTGCCGGTGCCATTCGTCCACTTTCTGGCACCAACCGGTTTCGGCTCGGCATCGGTAGGTGAGATCGGCATCCAACTCGCAATCCAGGGGCTCCTCGCCGGTGCGGCGGCGATATTTCTATACAGCTACGCCGTCAGGCAACTTGGACCGCATATCGCATCATTGTTCATGCCTTGCATTCCGATTGCGACGACATTGATGGGCACGATGGTCCTCCAGGAGATCCCAACTCCCATTCAGCTGATAGCTATTCTCATCATGATCGTCGGCATGGCAGCGCCGGCGCTGCTGAGAACTTGACGCGAAAAACTCAAAGTTCCGGTTGAGGCTCGATGGAGAGCTTCTGCTCTTCGCGCTCACCGCTTGAGGCGCGGCCATAGAGACAATGTCCTCTAGCCTCCGCATCTGGAAAAGGCGGCAAACTGGATTTACGGGCTGCCGAGGGTCTCTGCCAACCTGACAGAGACCCCAAAGTGAACGACTTAGACCTTTGTGACGCTACCGGCGTAGATCTGGTCGATGGTCGCAGCGAGGCTCTGATCGAATTCGGCATCGCTCATGCTGACGCGCAGGTCTTCGGTCAGGGCACGCGAGAAGCTGGCGATCATGCCATGGTTATGACTGAGCTTTTCACAGGCGTCGGCACGGGTATAGCCGCCCGACAGGGCCACGACACGGATAACGGCCTTGTGGGCGACGAGCGGCGCATAGAAATCCGCCACGGTCGGGATGGTGAGTTTCAGGATCACCCGCACGCCTTCTGGCAGGGCATCAAGCTCCTTGACGATTTCATCGCGCAAGATGGCTTCTGCTTCCTGCTTCGTCGGGCTCTTGATCGAGACTTCCGGCTCAATGATCGGGATGAGGCCGTGTCCAAGGATCTGCCGGCCTACTTCGAACTGCTGCTTGACGACGGCGGCAATACCGACCGGATCCGCATTGGCGATTACCGAACGCATCTTTGTGCCGAAGATGCCCTTTTTCACCGCGCGGGCGAGCAGAGCGTCGAGATCGGGCATAGGCTTCATCACTTGCACGCCATTCTCTTCGGCGGCTAGGCCCTTATCGACCTTGAGGAAGGGTACAACGCCGCGGTCTTCCCAGAGGTAGGACGGAACCGGCTTGCCCTTGGCTTCACCATCCATAGTCTTTTCGAACAGGATCGCACCAATAACCTTATCGCCGGAAAAGCTGGGTGCCGTCATGATGCGCACGCGCATCTCGTGCATCAGGCGGAACATCTCCTCGTCGCCGCTATAATCGGAATCCGCGATCCCGTAGAGGCGCAATGCTCCCGGAGTGGAACCACCGCTTTGATCAAGGGCGGCAATGAAGCCCCCCTTCTCGGACATTTGCCACATCTGTTTTGCGTCGGCCATGCTTTCCTCATGAATGTTGCGACTACCCCAAGAACTGACGTAACTATCGACCAGAACAAGCGGGCGCTGTCCAGAGCAGGAAGCGCGAGACTCAAAGAAATACGAACAAATTCAATATATTTAAATCGATTTTAATTTTTAAATCGATTTGATTTTTCCTCCTCAATGCATCCCCGAAGCGCCCGTTTGGTTGCAGTATCCAATGACAAAACCAGCGCGCGATCCGGTTCATCACACAGAAAGCACCGATCTGCGCCGCCGCCCAGGCATCACTGCTCGGCATCGCTAATCCCATATGCCCGAAGCGTCGCTCACACGTGCGATACGTCGGACTTCCGATCAGTTCAAAAGCAGGATGCATGGCTTTGCCGAGAAGTTCAAGGTGCTTGGCAGTGATCGAATATTTGCCATCAATCGCGATGAAACAGCAAAGCGGTCCGTAAGTGAGATTGCGCCCGCTGGCCTTATGTCGGCGGTTTGAGCCAGCGCATTTCCCTGCCCGCCTTTGCCCGATTGCTCGACACCTTACGCGATCTTCGTTCGACGCCACGCATGATTTGGTGTTGGCACCTTATTCTTGCGAGCAACTTCTGAGCGGAGTTTTTAAGACGGCATCGAAGCATGCCTTATTTCGAGCCGGCGACATCAAAACGACACGTAGTCGCCGGTCGCAAACCTAAGAAGATCATAGCTTCAACAACATGGCGCCACAAAGAAAAATTACAACCATAGCGTCCTTCGGCAATGAAGGGCACGGTTCTTTGAAACATCAAAATCTAAGTGGGAAAATATGACTATATATCAGAAATCACTCGATAATTTGATGGTTATCACACAGGCATCTTCCTCGCCGGGCACCGGATGGTCTGCTGTAGCAAATCTGCAAACGGCCGTTAATAATGCACGCAGTAGTGCAAAACCGCTTCAGCTGCTCCCCGGCCTCTACCTCACATCTCAGATCCTTGTCGACGCGGCAAGCGGCGGCGGAAACCGCCTTGAAATGTTTGCCGAGCAAGGCACCGTTACCGTCAGGTTGAGCGGCGCGGCACCCTATCTGCTGGATGTGAACAACGTTCCGGATGTCGTCATTCGCGGCATCAATTTCGACGGCAATAACCAGGCGATCACCTCTTCCGGAATAGCCGGTCTCATTCGCTTCGAGGGATCATCCACGACGGACTTCATTCTCTCGGAATGCAGCGTTACGAATTCACCGGTGGCTGGGATCTATGCAGCCAGCAATGCGCGCGGCCGCATCGCTGACAATCGCATTTCCAATTGCGATACCGGGATTTTTTCCATCGATTGCACGGTCTATATCGAAGACAACGGCTTAAGCACGCTGAACAACAACGGCATTTGCGTCTGGACCAGTTCGCTTGGCGGCAACGGTTCGCTGGTATCAGGCAATACGATCAACTGGGTCAACAACGCAGCGGGCGGCACCGGCCAATACGGAAACGGAATCCTAGTCTACAGGGCCGGCAATGTTAAGGTCAGCGCAAACAACATCTTCAATACGAAATTCTCCGCCATTCGCCTGAATGCCGCCACCAACAGTCACGTCGTCAACAATTACTGCTGGAACCTGCAGGAGGCAGCGATCTTCATCGAAGCACCGGGCGCCGGCGAGAATCTGAGCGGCTGCATCGTCAGCGGGAACAACATCGATACCGCGGGACTAGGCATTACGGTCGCCAACTCCGGTCTCTACGGCGATGGCCTTGCGGATCGCTGCTTGGTGTCGAACAATATCGTCAACAACATCACCAACAACGCCATTCCCTACCCCGATGGCTCGAAGCCCTTCACCACCGGTCGCGGCATTACGGTGGAGACCAACACGATCGTAACCAACAATGTCATTACTTCGACGGCGGGCGCGGCAATTGGCTTGGGGGTCAATGATGCGGCCAAGGATATCATGGCGAGTGGCAACCTGATCAACAATTGCCCCATGGGAATAGCCTACTCAGCCAATGGCTCTGCTTCGTCTATTCTTGTCAACTCGAACATTGTGCGGGGTTATCGCAACATTACCAATGTGTCTGATCCCAACTATCCGATCTCGGGCGCCATCGTCTCGTACAGCTTCAACGGTACTCTCTTCCAGCGAGACACGAATGGTGGTTCACCGAACACCGATTACGGTAATGCGACGCAGACGAGCTCCGGTGCGCTTACCGTCGGCATGAACCGCGCAAATCCCTAATTGATCCCATTAGGCAGCCCAGCCGATTTCCGGCTGGGCTCTTTTTTTCCGCCCTACGCCGCTGAAAGGCGATCCTTTCTCGCGGGACCGTGGCCTCCCAGTGAGGCCTCCCGCCAACCCTGCGGCCCATGATCGGCACCGGTATCGGGACTTCCCGTCTCGTCCACGATCGTCCCATTCTGACCATCGTATCATGAGTTTGAGAGGCCTGCGATGCCGTTGGTGCTGAACGAGGCGGCGACGCGTCGATTGGTGGCCTCTATTAATCTTTTTGCTCTATCTCATCTGGTTGAGGCGCGAGGCAGATGCGTTCAGACGTTGAGTTGGGTAGGGAACAGCGACATGATTGATAGGTTCCATTTGAAGAGGATCGCGGCCTGATGGCCAAGATCGCTGCCCTGGGCGCCTATCTCTATCAGTCGCTCGTCGCCTTCGGGCTGCTCATTGTCATCGCCAACCTGCTTCCCGCCAAAGATTATGCGGGCTATTCGCTATTCATCTCCATTGTCCAGTTCGCCGACATCGTCTGCTTCCAGTGGATTAGCGCCGCCTCCAGCCGCTTCTACCCTGGCCCCGACCAGGCCAGCGAGCAGGTTGAGCGCGGAGTTATCGGCACCGAACTTGCCGGCAGTGGCGGCATCTGCTTGCTCGTTGCCTTTCTCGGGCCGCTTTTCGGCATCTCTATCTGGCTGGGGCTGGTCGGGGCATTGGCGGCGATCCTGCAGGGCGCAGGCGAACTGCATCTGACGATGCTGCGATTTCGACAGGAGTTCCGTCTCTTCTCCTGGCTTCAGGGTGCGCGCGCGACGACGCTCGCGCTAGCCACGATTACCGGTGCCGCGCTCCGTGCCGATCTCGCTCACGTTGTTGCCGGCGTTATGGCCGGCAATGTGATCTACTGCACACTCGCCTTATTTCAATCGCGCCAAGTGATGCCTCTCTCCGCATGCTGGGATGGCGACATCGTAAAGCGTAACCTCGCTTATGGCGGCATATCAGCCGGAGCCGGGGTCGCAACGCTCCTGGTGCCGCTCGGCATCAAGTCCATTCTGCTTGGGTCGCTGGGTTCGGCTGCCGCCGGCCCGATGCTGGCGCTTGACCTGCTTCAGCGCCCTTTCGTGATGCTGACCTCGTCGCTTCAAGCGATCCGCTTCCCCGATCTGGTGGCGCAATTTGACCGGAAGGGCGGCGCGCAGACGATCCAGGCTGAGCTTGGCAGATATTACGCGCTGCTGGTGGGGCTTTCACTGATTGGCGCAGCTGCAATCGTCGCGACACTTAGCCTTGCGACCCAGCTCGTCGTACCGGCTGGCCTTCGGGAGGCATTTCTGCACGCAGCGCCCTTCGTGATGCTGATGGCGATGCTGCGCGCGGTCGTCCAAACCGTGCTTCCGACGCCAGCGCAACTCAAGCGTCTGCTGCCCATCATCCTGGGGCTGGCGATTATCGAATGCGTTCTGACCTGCGGCGGCGCACTTGCAGCTGCATGGCTTGGCGCCGGCACCCCTATGGCGGTGACCGCCGGAGCGGCCACCGGGGCAGCAGCGGCTACTCTTATCGGGGTGTTCATGCAGCGCTGGCGATCGTTCACCATGCCGTGGCAGCCGGTGCTGCCGCCAGCGGCCGCATTGCTGCTTGCCTGGCTGATCTCCGCATGGCAGCCAGGTAGCCTGCTGATCTCCACGGGTCTCGCGCTCGTTGCCGTGGCAGCCCTTACCGCTCTTCCCCTGCTAACCCTCGTTCGCTGGATCGCAGTGTAGATATCATGATCGACACATCTCAAACCAAACCTGTTGTCATTGTCGTGGGGATTGCCACCACGGGGCGCCGTGAGGTCCTTCGGGATACGCTAGCACAGATCGACAAGCAGGAGCGGCGCCCCGATCGTATTCTGATCTGCCCTGTTAACGACAGCGACGTCGATTGGGACCACGCGGCAGAGCTCGCTGCTCCTGTGGAGCATGTCGTCGGCCCACAGGGTTCGAGCGCCCAACGAAATGCCATCTTCGACGCCGCCGGCGAAGCGGATCTGATCGTCTTCTTCGACGACGACTTTCTTCCGGCCGATCGCTTTCTTGCCGAGACTGAGCATCTCTTCCTGCAGAATCCGGACATCATCGCCGCGACCGGCCATGTTCTTGCCGACGGCATCCGCGGCTCGGGCATAGATCTGCCGGAGACGTTTTCAATTCTGGCAAGCGACACTGCACCTGAGAGGGGGGAGGCGCGTGTTGCGCCGGCCGAAAACCTCTATGGCTGTAACATGGCGTTTCGCTTTGCGACGATAATGCGGATCGGCGCACGCTTCGATGAGAACCTGCCACTCTATGGCTGGCATGAGGATATCGATTTCTCAGGCCAGCTTGCCGGCAAGGGCCGCATCGTGTTTGCCGACGCGCTGCGCGGCGTCCATCGGGGCGTAAAACGCGGTCGCACGTCCGGTCTGCGGTTTGGCTACTCGCAGATCGCGAATTCAGTCTATGTCGCGCGCAAGGGTACAATGGGGTGGCGAAGAGCGCTGCGTTTTGCGATTGGAAACACCTGCGCGAACATCGTTGGCAGCCTGCGGCCGCAGGGCCTCGTCGATCGGCGCGGACGATTGAAAGGCAATCTCCTTGCTCTTTCAGACCTGCTCCGCGGCAAGATCGACCCGAAGCGCATTCTGTCACTGCGCTGAGCATTCCGGCGCAGGCGACCGCAAGTCTACGCGCATGCCGAAAGTGATGGCGGACAATCTCAAGCCCGCCAAAACTGCCATTGCTGGGAATGGGAGCTGCTGCGCGCGAGCACTCCTTCCCCCGTCGTTTTGGCCTACGAGCCCTTTTCCGCTTCTCCCGGAGCGGGCAAAAGGGTGACCGCTGCCTCGGCCGTCAGCACCCGAAAGGTGAAGCTTTCCTGAAAGTAGAGCTCGACTGCTGTCGCGGAATGGTTGAGATAGCCTATGGAAATGTCCTGGCCGAGATCGAGTTCGAAATCACCACTTCTGGTCGTCAGGACGTAGCCACCCTTGATCGCCGGCGCCCAGAAGATCCCGCCATCGACGATTTTTTCGATATGATGGAGCACCGGATACCCCTCGTCGCTGCCGCCGCTTGCGGCTGTGTAGGCTTCCTCGCCAAGAACCAGGGCGTAAGGCCCTTCGACGCCGGCAAGGCGCAAAAGGCCAACGGCCTTCGCGACGACGTCCGGATAGTTTTTGACACTTGCGGAAAGGGTCAGGGCGGGATTGCTGCTGCTCTCACCGATCCCCTGGATATCTGCGGGCGCAAAACCTTCGAATACGGCGCGGTCCTCACTGAAGGCGAGCCTGCGTGCCGCCTCCTTGATCGGAGACCAGTCGGAATCCTCCGCACCTCGGTCAACATCATCGATGGCCGATCGCGAAAGTTCGAACGGAACACGCAGTTCGACGACCCGTCTGACCTCTCGCAGGGAAGCCTGAACGCCATCGCCCGGGCTCGCGACTTTCTTGACGTGCCCTGTGCCGGTGGCCGAAAAATCGAGTCCTTTCGGCCCATCGACATCGACGACACGACGCGCAGCCAAATGGCGCTTGAGTGTTCTCTTTGCTTCCGCCTCGATCTGCTCCCAAGCCTTTTCGGAGATGGGAGCAAGCTCCCGGTGAAGATTGTTCATGTCAAACCTCTTTCCTTAATGAGCCGATCCCGAGGGAAGCGTCCATGCTTTCATTGCGGGCGGCAGGCTTTGCATCATCTGACCTATCGGCAGCAACGGGTTCGGCCGCTGATGGGGCAGCGTCTGACTCGACACTCTCCAGGAACATCGCGGATGGAATGAAGAACAGGCTGCCTGTGACCGCCCGACTGACATCAAGCAAGCGATCATAATTCCCGGGCGGACGGCCGACAAACATGTTGACAAGCATCTGCTCGATGCGCACCGGAGATCTCGCATAGCCAATGAAATAGGTTCCAAACTCGCCCTTCCCGACGTCGCCGAACGGCATATTGTCTCTGACGATATCAAGCTCCTTGCCATCTTCGACGATAGTCGTCAGGGCATTATGGGCATAGCTCGGCTTGACGCTGTCATCGAGTTCGATATTCGAGAATTTCTTGCGTCCGACGATGCCTTCCTGCACTTCGACGGGAATCGCATTCCATTTCTTCAGATCGTGCAGGTATTTCTGGACGATCACATAGCTGCCGCCGGCAAAGGCCGGGTCTTCGCCATCGATGATCGCTGCGTCGATCGCTTCCTGGTCGACTGGATTTTCCGTCCCGTCGACGAAGCCGATCAGATCGCGGTCGTCGAAATAGCTAAAACCCTGGATCTGATCTGCGGTCGCCACCGCATCGCCAAGCCGCGACATGATTTCCATTGCCAGCTCGAAACAAAGGTCCATACGTGCCGCGCGAATGTGAAAGAGCACGTCGCCCGGGGTAGAAACAGCATGATGCACACCGCGAATTTCCTTGAAAGGATGCAGGTCTTTCGGCCTCGGTCCATCAAACAGGCGGTCCCACATATCGGATCCGAAGCCCATGACGCAGGAGAGACGACCTTCGAGATCACGAAATCCAACCGCCCGCAGCAGCCCGCCGAGATCAGCGCACATCGACCGGACGGCGGCTTCGCTTTCGCGACCTGGATTGATGGTGAGAACGATAAAAATCGCCGCACGCGTTAGGCGCGCGACGACGGGTTGCGGGATTGGTTTCGTATCTACTATTGCCATGGTCTATCCGTTGGACCCTTCATGTATCACACCCGACATGCAGGCAGAGAATGATATTGGTCGCAAGCGCCTCGAGGTCACAGCGCTTGCTTTCCACTTCGATTTCCGACGCGCCTGCTCCTTAAAGACGGCATTCAACCGGCAGTCTCCTGCTGACATGACCGTTTGGTCGGACCATAGCCTATCTCATCGTCAATTGTATTGAAGGTCAATCGGCTGTGCCCGATGCGACATCCCTCCGCCCTGCCGCTGATCTTGCGGTTCAGCCGGCATCGAGCAAATGGGGCTGGCTGTATTTCCCCCTTTGCGACGCTATCATCGCTGTGACACCCGGTCTTCGGACGCCCGACAGCGTCAGAAATATAAGCAGCAGAGAGAATGCCATGAGCGAAGCAGACAAGATCGCCCGAACCAAATCCCCGGTCACCGTCGACAGCCTGACCGCCGATCTCGGCAAGATCGGTGTCCGCCACGGCGACATCCTCATAGTGCACACATCGCTCGCCTCCCTGGGGTGGGTCTGCGGTGGAGCTGTCGCCGTCATCCAGGCCTTGATCGAGGCGGTGGGATCGGCGGGCACTCTCGTAATGCCGGCGCATTCGGCGCAGATAACCAATCCCGCGAACTGGGCAATGCCTCCTGTACCCAAGGAATGGATCGAGCCGATTAAGGCCAACATGCCTCCCTTCGATGCCAGAACCACGCCGACGAGGAACATGGGAGCCGTTGCCGAGTTATTTCGGATCTGGCCCGGCGCGGCAAGGAGCAACCACCCCTCGACATCCTTCGCGGCTCTCGGGCCTCTGGCGGAGGAGATCACGAGAGAGCATGCTCTCGATGATCCCCTCGGAGAGCACTCACCTCTGGGTGCGCTCTACAGGCTGGAGGCCAAGGTTCTTCTGATCGGCGTCGATTTCAACCGTTGTACGGCACTGCATCTTGCAGAGCAACGCCGATGGCCGGACCGCCCGCGGATAAGGGAGGGCGCGCCGCTCATCATCAGCGGCAAGCGGCGCTGGATCGAGTTCGAGACCGCTCAGGTGATGGATGATGACGAGTTCCTGGCAGTTGGGGCCTCAGCCATGGAAGCGGGCCTTGTTACCAAATCGCCCTTGGGAGAGGCGGATGCCCGGCTGACCCGCACGAGGGAGATCGTTGATCACGCCGTGACAATGTGGGGCTGAAGGCGCTTGGATATTTAGTCGGCAAGGCTCGAAAGCCCGAACACTATCCTCCGCCGCCTTGGAGGCTGACGAGCATCGGCGGCGGTTAAACGTGCTCATCACGAATTGCTGCAGTATGCGCATTGAGTGCCTATCAAACAGGCACTCATTTCGAACTCTATCGCCTGCGGCATAGAAATCCTCAGTATTTACAAAGCATTACTTCATGGCACGCGACTTGCTTGGAACAACTCGAGCGGCTTTGCGGCAGTGACGCGCTTTGGTTCGAAGAGTTCGAAAGGGAACATCAAGTGGGACTGCTCCTGCCATTCTTGTGCATTGCCATCGGCTTCAGTTGGGCGGATTGCTCCTCCATCTTCACCTCGGGGCCGCAGATGTCGCATAGCCGCCTCGCACTGGTAACGGCTTCGACCAGCATATTCCTGTGCGCGATCGGCCTTTCATTCGCCAATTGCGGTGTGCTTGCAGGTGCGACCTTGATCGCTTGCGGCATGACGATCGCGCTCGCGCTCGGACGAACCCTGTCGCCGCTCTGGTCCCTGCTGATATCGGCGGGCGGTTTCGCGATCTATCTGCATGGCGTCATCGATTGAAGGTGGCGATGGTCCTCTCCGAGTTGACAATTCTGATCATCGACGAAAACGTGATCCGCGCCTCGATCATCGAGGAAGGGCTACGTGAAGCCGGGCACGGCAAGGTCATGGTCATTCATGAAGTCAACGGTGTTGCCCGCGTCATCGAGGCGCTCAAGCCGGACGTCATCGTCATCGATATCGAAAACCCAAATCGCGACATGATGGAGCACCTTTTTCAGTTGACGCGCACCGTTGGCAGGCCGATCGCGATGTTTGTCGACAGATCCGATACGGCCCAGATCGAGGCCGCCATGGAGGCGGGTGTTTCGGCCTATGTCGTCGACGGATTGAAGAAGGAGCGGGTCAAATCCATCCTCGACATGGCGGTCAGCCGCTTCAACGCCTTCTCCCGCCTTCAAAGAGAGCTTGCCGAAGCAAAATCCGCTCTGGAGGAGCGCAAGATCGTCGAGCGCGCAAAGGGCATTCTGATGAAGATGCGCGGCCTGTCGGAGGAAGATGCCTTTGCACTCCTGCGTCAGACAGCCATGAACGAGAAGAAGAAGATCTCCGAAATCGCTCAGAGTGTGGTGACGGCGGCTGGGCTGCTGATGTGATCGCGATACCGGGAGAAAGCCGAGGTAAGAGAAGATGACGATAATCGAACGCTCCAGTAGCAAGCTTATTGCCCCCGAACGCGTCAGCGGCAGGGAGCAGAAGGTCCTGCGCGCCGGCTTTATTCCGCTCGTCGATGCTTCCGTCCTGATCGCTGCGGCCGAATTCGGCTTTGCAGCCAGGGAGGGACTGGCACTCGAACTAGTCAAGGATGTCTCATGGGCCAATGTCCGCGACCGATTGGCCTTCCGCCAATTCGACATCGCACACATGCTGTCGCCGATGCCGGTGGCTTCGATGCTTGGCCTTGGCTCCAATCCTTCGTCGACGATCACCCCCTTCTCACTCGGCCTGGGTGGCAGCGCGATCACTCTTTCCGTCAGGCTGTTCGATCGTATGCGCGATCAAGCTGGGATTGCTGAACAGGCGAGCGCACTCGAAAACGCCAGGGCGTTGGCGGTCGTGCTTTCGCATGGGAAGGACCGTGGCGAGGCACCTCCGACGTTCGGAATGACCTATCCGTTCTCGTCTCATAATTACGAGTTCCGATATTGGCTGGCCGCCGGCGGTATCGACCCTGACCGGGACGTGAAGCTCGTCGTCGTCCCACCGCCGCTGACATCCGACGCACTTGCAGCCGGCGCCATCGACGGTTTCTGCGTCGGCGCTCCCTGGAACATGGTTGCGTCCGAGCGCGGCGTTGGGCGCATTGTCGCCGCCAAGCAGGACATATGGCCCTCCGCTCCGGAGAAGGTGATTGGAATGCGCCCGGATTGGGCCGAGAGCCATCCCGAAACGGTTTCACGCCTGATCGTTGCGCTTGATGCCGCCGCCCGCTGGTGCGACCGGTCGGAAAATCACGACGCGCTCGCCGAGGCGCTTGCCGATCCCCGCTACATCGCGGCGCCCGCCGCCATCATCCGCCGCGTGCTATCAGGTGAATTCAACCTCGATGCCAGGGGCAATCGGCGCGTGATCGATCGATATTTTTCCTTTCATGGCGACTTTGCCAATTATCCGCGCCCAAGCCAGGCTCTATGGATATTCAGCCAGATGATCCGCTGGGGCCAGATTGCCCTATCCAAACAGAACATGAAAATCGCCGCCTCGGCCTATCGTCCGGATCTTTACAGGCTCGCACTCGGCGCCGGAGCGGGGCCGGACGAGGCCGATATCCGCATTGAGGGCGATAAGGAGGGCGATCGCTTCATGGACGGACATGTCTTCGATCCCGCCGAAATGGCCGATTATGTCGAAGGATTTGCCGTGAAGGCAGCAAGCGCAGCACAGCTCTCGACGGACGACATTTAAGACCCGCCGCGTACGCTGCACTGCACAGAATTGGCGCAAGGCCTTCGATCGCAGAGCGCGCAGTCGCCTAAAATGTTAGCAGTTGCAGCATCTGCACACAAAAGCGGCGAATCTGACCAAGTTCGAAATAACTCAGTATTTTCATAGAGCTACGCGCCACCTCAAAAACTGGCACGCGGATTGCTTGGTTAAGGCTGCCTCGATCAACGGCGATCCAGGCACGCAATGCGCTGATAACGCGCTCGCAAAGACATCGACGTCGCACGGTTCATGCCCCGGGACTCCCATTCCATCCCCGGCCGCATCGATCGAGCGGCGTTTTTTTATGTCCGAAATTCTTCCGTCGTGAGCCAATAAGGGGAAACAGCACGTGAAAGAGATCCTGACCAATGGTGTTACACGCCGAAACCTTTTGAAGACGTCTGCCGCCGCGGCTCTGATCGGTGCGGTCAAAGCCGCCTTCCCTTCCGGCGCCTTTGCGGCCACGGGCGGAGCTGAAGTGACAGGCGCCAAGCTCGGCTATATCGCCCTCACCGATGCGGCACCGCTGGTTATTGCCAAGGAAAAAGGCCTCTTCGAAAAACACGGCCTGCCCGATGTCGATGTCGCCAAGCAGGCATCCTGGGGTGCGACGCGCGACAATCTCGTGCTTGGTGGGGCGGCAAACGGCATCGACGGCGCCCATATTCTCTCGCCGCTCCCCTACCTGATGCACACGGGCAAGGTAACGCAGAACAACCAGCCTGTGCCGATGGCGATCCTTGCACGCCTCAACTACGACAGCCAGGGCATTTCGGTTGCCAAGGAATATGCGGCAACTGGCGTCCAGCTTGATGCCTCCAAACTGAAGGCCGCCTTTGACGCGAAAAGAGCCGCGGGCAAGGAAATCAAGGCGGCCATGACCTTCCCCGGTGGCACGCATGATCTGTGGATGCGCTATTGGCTGGCCGCCGGCGGCATCGATCCCGACAAGGATGTCTCGACCATCGTCGTGCCGCCGCCGCAGATGGTGGCGAACATGAAGGTCGGCAACATGGACGTCTTCTGTGTCGGGGAACCGTGGAACGAACAGCTCGTCAACCAGGGCATCGGCTTTACCGCCTGTACGACAGGCGAGATCTGGAAGGGCCACCCGGAGAAAGCTCTCGGCATGCGCGCCGACTGGATCGAGAAGAACCCGAAGGCAGCCAAAGCCCTGCTGATGGCTGTGATGGAAGCCCAGCAATGGTGCGATAGCATGGACAACAAGGAGGAGATGGCGACCATTCTCGGCAAACGACAATGGTTCAACGTGCCGCCGAAGGACGTGCTTGGCCGCTTGAAAGGCGACATCAACTACGGCAACGGCCGCCTTGCCAAGGGCACAGATCTCTACATGAAGTTCTGGAAGGGTGGCGTGTCCTATCCGTTCCGCAGCCACGATGCCTGGTTCATCACCGAAAATATCCGCTGGGGCAAGTTTGCGCCCAATACCGACATCAAGGCGCTGGTCGGACAGGTAAACCGGCAGGATATCTGGCGCGATGCCGCCAAGGATCTCGGCGTTGCCGCTTCGGATATTCCCACATCAACCTCTCGCGGCAAGGAAATCTTCTTCGACGGCAAAGTCTTCGATCCGGAGAACCCCTCTGCCTATCTCGAAAGCCTCTCGATCAAGGTGGCATCATAATGTCAGCTCTCGCACGCAAACACACACCCGGCCCGACGGCGCCTGAAGCGCTCAAGGGCCAAGTCGTTACCCTCTCGGCTCGCCCTGCCCCCAGCATCGACATTCGTCAAATCGGGCTTGTCATCCTGCGTAACACCCTGCCGCCTCTTGTGGTTCTGGTGCTTCTGCTCGGCATCTGGCAACTGCTCTGCGAGCAGCCGGGCGCAAGCCTGCCGCCGCCATCACAGGTCTGGCAGGAGAGCTATGATCTCATCATCAATCCGTTTTTCAACAACGGTCCGCAGGATATCGGGCTTGCCTGGCGCGTGCTCGTCTCGCTGCAGCGCGTCGCCTATGGCTTCGGCCTTGCTGCTGTCGTTGGCGTGTTGACCGGCGCACTGATCGGGCAATCGGTCTTGGCGATGCGTGGCCTCGATCCGATCTTCCAGGTGCTGCGTACCGTGCCGCCGCTTGCGTGGCTGCCGCTCTCGCTCGCCGCCTTCCAGAATTCCAATCCTTCGGCGATCTTCGTGATCTTCATTACCTCCATCTGGCCCGTCATCATCAACACCGCGACCGGCGTTCGCAATATTCCGCAGGATTATCGCAACGTCGCCAAGGTCCTGCGTCTCAACCAGATCGAATTCTTCTTCCGCATCATGGTGCCGGCCGCCGCCCCCTATATCTTCACGGGTCTTCGCATCGGTGCAGGGCTTTCCTGGCTTGCCATCGTTGCCGCTGAGATGCTGACCGGCGGCGTCGGCATCGGCTTCTTCATCTGGGACGCGTGGAACTCCTCGCGCCTGCCCGACATCATCGTGGCGCTGGCCTATATCGGCGTCACCGGCTTTGTCCTCGACCGTTTGGTCGCCGGCCTTGGAGCCGTCGTGACCCGCGGCATGACGAGCAATTGAGGAGAACAGGATGAACGCCTATCTGAAGCTCGATCATATCGACAAGTATTTCGATCGCGGCGGCCAGCGCGCCGTGGTGCTGAAGGGCATCGAACTCCTGATCGACAAGGGAGAGTTCGTGTCGATCATCGGCCATTCGGGCTGTGGTAAATCGACCCTGCTCAATCTCATTGCCGGTCTCACCCCGGTCTCCGCCGGCGCGGTGCTCCTTGAAAACCGAGAGGTCAACGAACCCGGCCCCGAGCGCGCCGTGGTCTTCCAGAACCACAGTTTGCTGCCGTGGCTCAGCGTCTACGAAAACGTCAATCTTGCCGTCTCGAAAGTGTTTCGCGGCACGAAGTCCAAGGCCGAGCGCCATGACTGGGTGATGCGCAACCTCGACCTCGTTCAGATGGCGCATGCCAAGGACAGGCGTCCCGCGGAAATCTCCGGCGGCATGAAACAGCGCGTCGGCATCGCACGCGCACTTGCCATGCAGCCGAAGATCCTGCTGCTCGACGAACCCTTCGGCGCGCTCGATGCGCTCACCCGCGCCCACCTGCAGGACGCGGTGATGGAAATCCACACCCGCCTCGGCAGCACCATGGTGATGATCACCCATGATGTCGACGAGGCGGTGTTGCTCTCCGACCGTATCGTCATGATGACCAACGGTCCGGCCGCCCATATCGGCGATATCCTCCATGTGCCGATTGCGCGACCGCGCAATCGCATCGAGCTTGCATCGGACAAAACCTATCTCAAATGCCGCGAGGCTGTGCTGAAGTTCCTCTACGAACGCCACCGCTTCGTCGAAGCTGCGGAGTGATACCATGACCCAGAAACTCGTCATCATCGGCAACGGCATGGCGCCTGGACGCATGCTCGAGCACCTTCTCGAAAAGGCACCCGGTCTCCACCAGATCACGATCTTCAACGCCGAACCGCGCGTCAATTACGACCGCATCATGCTCTCGCCGGTGCTGTCGGGCGAGAAAGACTACGAACAGATCATCATCCATGGCGACGGATGGTACATCAAGCACGACATCACCCTCTATAAGGGTCACAGGATCGTCGCCATCGACCGGGCTGCCAAGACGGTAACGTCTGATCATGGCGTGACCGAAAGCTACGACAGACTGGTCATTGCGACGGGCTCGATACCCTTCATCATTCCGGTTCCGGGCAAGGACTTGCGCGGCGTCATCACCTATCGCGACCTCGACGACGTGCAGGCCATGCTGCTTGCCGCCCAATCGCGCGAGAATGCCGTCGTCATCGGCGGCGGCCTGCTGGGTCTGGAGGCCGCCGCCGGCCTCAATCAGCGTGGCATGGATGTGACCGTTCTGCACGTGCAGCCGACTTTGATGGAGCGTCAGCTCGATCCGGCCGCCGGCTATCTCCTTGAGCGCGCCGTCGAGGATCGCGGCATCAAAGTCATTACCAAAGCCAACACCAAGGCGATTATCGGGGATGGCAAGGTCGAAGGCATCGAGCTTGACGATGGCCGCATCATCCCCGCGACGCTGGTGGTGATGGCCGTCGGCATCCGTCCCAATATCGCCCTTGCGAAGGAAGCCGGCATCGCCGTCAACCGCGGCATCGTCGTCGATGATGGCATGCAGACCTCGGATGGCTCGATCATGGCGCTTGGCGAATGCGCCGAAGTCGGTGGACAGGTCTATGGCCTGGTGGCCCCGCTCTACGAGATGGCGCGGGTCGCGGCATCGCATCTGGCGGGTGACCGCTCAGCCGCCTTCGTGCATTCGGACACGCCAACAAAGCTCAAAGTCACCGGCATCAACCTCTTCTCGCTCGGTGATTTCGCCGATGGCGACGATCGCGAAGAAATCGTCCTGCGCGATGCGGCCGGCGGCGTTTACAAGCGACTGGTGCTCAAGGACAACCGCATTATCGGCACGGTTCTCTATGGTGAAACGGCCGACGGCGCCTGGTTCAATGACCTGAAGAAGAAGGCGACCGACATCTCGCTGATGCGCGACACCTTGATCTTCGGCCAGGCCTATCAAGGAGGGTCGCCGCTGGACCCTATGGCGGCCGTTGCAGCCTTGCCGGATGATGCGGAGATCTGCGGCTGCAACGGCATCTGCAAGGGCAAGATCACGGCGGCAATCACCGGTAAGGGATTGACCTCGCTCGATGACGTGCGTGCCCACACGAAGGCCTCGGCCTCCTGCGGCTCCTGCACCGGGCTTGTCGAACAACTCATGTCGATCACGCTGGGCGATGCCTATAATCCCAAAGCCGTGCAGCCGATGTGCACTTGCACGGAGCTTGGCCATGACGACGTGCGCCGCTTGATCAAGGCCAAGAAGCTGAAGACCATCCCAGCCGTGATGCAGGAACTTGAATGGAAAACCTCCTGTGGCTGCGCGAAGTGCCGTCCGGCACTGAATTACTATCTCGTCTGCGACTGGCCGGATGAATATGCCGACGACTACCAGTCACGCTTCATCAACGAGCGGGTGCACGCCAACATCCAGAAGGATGGCACCTATTCCGTGGTACCGCGTATGTGGGGCGGCGTGACCAGCTCCGGCGAACTGCGAGCGATCGCCGATGTCGTCGACAAGTTCGAAATCCCGATGGTGAAGGTCACCGGCGGCCAGCGCATCGATCTGCTCGGCATACACAAGGAGGACCTACCCGCCGTCTGGGCCGATCTCGGCAAGGCCGGCTTTATTTCCGGCCAGGCCTATGCCAAGGGCCTGCGCACGGTGAAGACCTGCGTCGGCTCCGACTGGTGCCGCTTCGGCACGCAGGATTCCACCGGCCTCGGCATCCGCATCGAGAAATTCATGTGGGGTTCGTGGACGCCGGCAAAGCTCAAGCTTGCCGTCTCCGGCTGTCCGCGAAATTGCGCCGAGGCGACCTGCAAGGACATCGGTGTCATCTGCGTCGACAGCGGCTTCGAAATCCATTTCGCCGGTGCCGCCGGCCTCGACATCAAGGGCACGGAAGTCTTGGGCGTGGTCAAGACCGAACACGAGGCGCTGGAGCATATCGTGGCGCTGACCCAGATGTATCGCGAGCAGGCCCGCTATCTTGAGCGCATCTACAAATGGGCGAAGCGCATCGGCCTCGAGGAGATCCGTCGCCAAATCGTGCAGGACGGCGAGAGACGCAAGGCCTACTACGAACGCTTCGTCTTCAGCCAGAGGTTTGCACAGGTCGATCCCTGGTCGGAGCGAGTCTCCGGCAAGGATAAGCACGAGTTTAAGCCGATGGCGACGATCGGTTACCCGCACGCCGCGGAGTGAGGAGATGGACATGAACTGGCCAAACGACAGCTGGCATCCGATCGGCGATATCGCAGACATTCCTCTGCGCGGAGCGCGATGCGTGAAAACCCCGCAGGGCAAGATTGCCGTGTTCCGCACGGCCGAAAACGAGGTCTTCGCTATTGAGGATCATTGCCCACACAAAGGTGGCCCTTTGAGCCAAGGCATCGTCCACGGTACGGCCGTGACCTGCCCGCTGCACAATTGGGTGATCTCGCTTAAGACCGGCAAGGCGCTCGGAGCAGACCGGGGCGAGGTGCGGACCCTTCCTATCCGCATTGAGGATGGCGCTCTGTTCATCGCGCTCGACAGCCTGATGATGGCGGCGGAGTGAGGATGAGAGAGCGTGGGAGAATAGCCCATGTCCATTGAGACCAAGACCACATGTCCCTACTGCGGCGTCGGCTGTGGCGTCATTGCAAGGTTGGATGAAGACGGCGAGGTCTCTGTCAAAGGCGACCCCGACCATCCCGCCAACTTCGGACGCCTCTGCTCGAAAGGCTCCGCGCTTGCCGAAACCATCGACCTCGACGGCCGGTTGCTCTACCCGGAAATCGACGGCCGAACGACGAGCTGGGACGAGGCTCTCGATCTCACGGCGCGGCGCTTCAGCGAGACGATTGCCGAACACGGGCCGGACTCGGTTGCGTTCTATGTCTCCGGACAATGCCTGACCGAGGACTACTACGTCGCTAATAAGCTGATGAAGGGCTTCATCGGATCGGCCAATATCGACACCAATTCGCGGCTATGCATGGCCTCCTCCGTCGCCGGCCATCGCCGCGCCTTCGGCACAGACACGGTGCCAGGTGTCTATGAGGATCTCGAACTTGCCGAGCTGATCGTGCTCGTCGGCTCGAACCTTGCATGGTGCCATCCGGTGCTCAACCAGCGGATCCAGGCGGCCAGACAAGTCAGGCCTGACATGAAAATCGTCACCATCGATCCCAGGCGCTCGGTCACCTCGGATGTCGCGGACATGCACCTGACGATCAAAAGCGATGGCGATGTCGCCCTCTTCAATGGACTGCTTGCCCATCTCGCCGGATCGCCAGCCTTCGACCGCGACTATGTATCGGCGCACACAATCGGCTTCCGTGATGCGCTGGACGCGGCCCTAACCAGAAGCATGCCAGATGTCGCGGAGGAAACGGGGCTGTCTGTCGCCGAACTCGGCGCTTTCTACCGCCTGTTTGAAACGACCGAAAGGGTGGTGACCTGCTATAGCCAGGGCGTCAACCAATCCTCTGTTGGCAGTGACAAGGTCAATGCCATCATCAACTGCCATCTCGCGACAGGACGCATCGGCGGGCCAGGCATGGGTCCGTTTTCCCTGACTGGCCAGCCGAATGCGATGGGAGGAAGAGAAGTCGGCGGCCTTGCCAACATGCTTGCAGCGCATATGGACATTGAGGACGAGGCCGCGCGTGACCGGGTGCAGCGCTTCTGGAACTCGCCAACCATCGCCGCAAAGCCTGGCCTCAAGGCCGTCGAGATGTTCGAGGCCGTGGCGGATGGGCGCATCAAGGCGCTATGGATCATGGCCACCAATCCGGTCGTTTCAATGCCGGATGCCGATCGTGTGCGCGACGCCATCCGCAATTGCCCTTTGGTCGTCGTCTCCGACATCCAAAGGAATACCGACACCGCTGCGCTCGCGCATATATTGTTGCCTGCCGCCGGCTGGGGCGAAAAGGACGGAACCGTCACCAATTCCGAGCGACGCATTTCCCGCCAGCGCCATTTTTTAGGCCTGCCCGGCCAAGCAAGGCCCGACTGGTGGCATATGGCCGAGGTTGCCAAGCGTATGGGCTTCAACGGTTTTGACTACGACGGACCGGCAGACATCTTCGCCGAGCACGCAGCCCTTTCCGGCTTCGAAAATGGTGGCACGCGCGACTTCGACATTGGCGCAAAGGCCGCTATCACGTCTGATGCCTTCGAGGCAATGTTGCCGTTCCAATGGCCGCACCGCAAAGGCGACGACGAGGGCGTCACGCGCTTCTTCGCCGGCGGCAAATTCTACACGCCGGATCGCAGGGCAAGGTTCGTTGCCGTCACATCCGCGCGCGACGATCGCACGACAAGGGATACACCTTTCACGCTCAATAGCGGCCGCATCCGCGACCAGTGGCATACGATGACGCGCACGGGCAAGGCGGCACGGCTCTCAGCCCATCTCGCCGAACCTTTCGTCGAAATCAACCCAGTGGACGCCATGAAACTCGGCATCGACAAGGCAAACCTGGTAAGGGTGGAAAATTGCTACGGTTCGGTCGTGCTGCGCGCGTTGCTCACCGAACGCCAGCCGCGTGGCAGCATCTTCGTACCGATGCATTGGAACGATGCCTATTCGGCCAATGCGCGCGTGGCGACTCTGCTGGCGCCACGCACCGACCCCATCTCCGGCCAGCCCGCCCTCAAGAACACCGGCGCCCAGGTGCGGCCCGCCGAAATGGCATATTACGGCTTTGCGGTCACCGCCTCCCGCCCGTTGAGACTTGAGGCGCCTTATTGGGCGATCGCGAAAGCGCAGGCCGGCTGGCGCGTGGAGTTCGGCTTCGACAAGGCGCCTGATCATGTGGAAACCTGGTGCCGCGAGACCTTCGGCCTGTCCGATCGCGGCGAGCATCTCGCCTATGTCGACAACTCGACGCACCAGCAACGCCACGGCTTTTTCCAAGGGGAAAAGCTGTTGCTCGCCTTCTATCTCGCGCCGGAGCCCGTCGCCGTCTCGCGAGACTGGGCTGTCGGGCAACTCGACGCGCGGCTTGAGACGGCGGCGGCGCGCTTTGCGGTGCTCGCCGGCCGGCCGGGTGCGGATCAAATCGATCCGGGTGCCACCGTCTGTTCCTGCTTCTCCGTTGGCATCAACCAGATCGCGAGCGCCGTCGCGGACGGTTGCCATTCGGTCGAGGCTATCGGCCAACACCTCAAGGCGGGAACCAATTGCGGCTCCTGCCGTATGGAAATCAGAGGGATTATCGATGATTGCCTTCGCCAAGCAGCCGAATGACAGACAGGAGCGCATCGCCCCCCTCGCCTCGCTGCCGGTGTTTTTTGACATCGCCGGAAAGGCCGTTCTGGTTGCCGGGGGTAGCGACGGTGCGGCATGGAAAGCCGAACTTTTGGCTGCAGCCGGGGCGGAAGTGCATGTCTTCTGTCGTGCCGCCGAGCTTTCAGAGGTTTTCACGGAGCGAGACGGCCAGTTCATTCATCACGATACCTGCTGGCAGTCGGTGTGTTTCAACGGCTTTGCCCTGGCGGTCGGCGATTGCCAAACCAAGGAGGAGGCACGCCATTTCCACGATCGCGCCATCGCAGCCGGAGTTCCTGTCAACGTCATCGACATCCCGCAATTCTGTCAATTCAAGTTCGGCTCGATCGTCAACCGCTCGCCCGTGGTCATAGGCATCTCGACGGACGGCGCCGCTCCCATCCTCGGCCAGGCTATCCGCCGGCGCATCGAAACGCTGCTCCCGCGGTCACTCAAGTCTTGGGCCCGATTTGCCCAGACCATCCGCTCCCATGTGACGGAGGCCCTGTCGCCGGTTCAACGACGGCGTTTCTGGGAAGGTTTCGTCGATCGCGCCTTTGGCGGCGAGGAGCCCGAGGCCGATATGGTGCTGGACCTGTTCGCGGCCGCCGGCCCTGCTCTCCGCGATGGCAGGAGTGCYGGCCGGGTGACGCTCGTGGGTGCCGGCCCGGGCGATGCCGAACTGTTGACGCTCAAAGCCGTCCGCGCCTTGCAGGCTGCCGATGTGATCCTGTTCGATGACCTTGTTTCGAGCGAGGTGCTGGAACTCGCGCGCCGCGAGGCCAAACGGATGCTGGTGGGAAAGCGTGGAGGACGCGAAAGCTGCAAGCAGGAGGATATCAACGCCACGATGCTGGCCCTCGCCAAGGCCGGCAAGCGCGTCGTTCGCCTCAAGTCGGGCGACCCGATGGTCTTCGGTCGTGCCGGCGAGGAAATCGACCATCTTCGCCGCGAAGGCATCTCCGTCGACATTGTTCCCGGCATTACGGCAGCAAGCGCCATGGCCTCCTGCCTCGGCATGTCCCTCACCCACCGCGACTACGCCCAATCCGTACGCTTCATCACCGGCCACTCCCGCCACGGCGGACTACCGGCTGATATCGACTGGGCCTGCGTTGCCGACCCCCATACGACAACCGTGTTTTACATGGGTGGCAGGACGGCGCCACTCATCGCCAGCAGGCTGATCGCCGAAGGCCTTGAACCTTCCACTCGCACGGTCATCATGGCCGACGTCAGTCGCAGCACGCAGCAGCAATGGCACGGTAGCCTCGAAAATCTTGCCGAAGGCATAGGGAAAATCGGCTACGAAAATCCCGTATTGATCGCCGTCGGCGGCGCTGTTTCAGCCCAGGCGACCGCAGTCACGCACCCCGAAAGTCTCGTCCAGGCACCAGGAAGGTTCCAATCGCATCGATAGCTTACGCGTGCGCTCTCAGGCCTTGCGACACCGCCCCTGTTTTCTTCGCGACAGCCTTGCGCACCAGCTCAGCCTGTTGGAGGCGTTTGCCTGTGCACGTTGGACCGACGATCACAGTCAAGATCGCGACCAGGATCGACATGGACATGTATCCGACTATATCGGTGACATGCGACGGCATCTGGTGATTCCGCCGCAGCATCGGCTTTTAATCTCGACGTCTTCAATATGAAGAATGGATTTTGATTCCTATGACAACCTCATCCGCGACCCGAACCTCGGACACCTCGATATATCTGAACGAAAACATGCTGCGCCAACTGGAGCAGCCCCATGAAATCTTCGTGTCCGTGCCGAAAATCCTGTTCCGGCTAGTGCTTTACATCATTGCCGGCGGTGCATTGAGCACGCTGCTGATTTCTATGGGCAAAACAAACTGGGCGATCGGTTTTGCGATCCTTTTTCTGGCCGCTGCCGCGGTTCTACTTCTGCAATTTCGCTATGTGAGGCAACCGATCATCATACTGTCGAAGGCCGGGTTACACCTGCGCACGCGGAGATTCGACAAGTTGATGGCATGGCCGACCGTGATCGAGAATGACTGGATCGACACATATCGCGTGATCAAGACGAACAGCATCATCTCTCTGCGAGGTGGCGATCCCGCGAAAAGCCATACTGTCGTCGCCACACACTTGCGCATGAAGCGCGATGAATATTTGCGGCTATGCAGTCTTTATGCGGCGGCGGCCAGCCATTCGCTACCCCATGGTTGATGAGCAGTTTTCAGCATTCCATGCGAAGCGACGATTGCCCCTTCGCTCTCTGTTCATAAGCTTGACGGGCGCAGTTGCGGCCAGCGCAATCGCCGCCTTTTGCGGACGATATGGCTTTGCCGCACTCCCAACCAGCGTCGTCATTCTCGGCGGCCTGATGTTATTGATGATGGTCGGCCAATGGTCGACGCTTGCCTATTATGCGTTCAGCCCAAAGCAGCTGACCTTTGACGAGCAGGCCGTGGTCTACGGCCGGAAGATCTATCCCTATGCCGAGATGAGCAATGTTGGATCCTATGTTGGCAAGGCTGCGACTGAAATTCTTATGTCAGATGGCAAGCAGCTCTTGCTGCGCTGGGATATTTGGCAAGCCGCCGAAATCTGGGAACGTCTATTGGAGGAGCGAACTTTGCCGCATCTCTGGCGGAAGGTACACGATGCGCTTGAGAGGGGCGAAAAGGTCGAGTTCGGTCCGGGTGCGTCTTTGGACCAGGACGTCTTGATCCTGCGCGAGGGCCGCATTGCGATCGCCACCATCAGCACGATCCGGTTCGTCAACCAATCCGATACGGGCGCCCAAAGTCGCACCCTGCACATTGCCGATGAGCATCAGGAGCTGAGCGTGGATGAAGGCCATCTGCGCAACCAGCATGTGTTGTTTGCCGTCTTGGCCGAGAAGCTATCTGCAAACTGAAGCGGTCAGGAAGGTGGGTGTCCGATGCTTGGCGCGGCTTGGGCGCCTGCATAATTACACAGTTTCATTTCCGTCGAGCCAAGGAAGGGAGACCCACCGTTGCCCCTCCTTGGCTTTGACGCTCGAATTGCCCTGCGGTTTCTCCAATATTAAACCGGCTACGGTAGCTTGTCGGCGGCAGCCCGACCACCGCGCGGAAGTGCTGGCGAAAATTGGTTGTTGTGCCAAAGCCGGAGCGGGCAGCGACGGTCTCCACGGAAAGTGTTGTCTCTTCGAGAAGTTCGCGCGCATATGCGATGCGCTCCCGTTGCAGCCATTGGCCCGGCGCCATCCCGGTCGCCTCGCTAATGTGGCGATGAATGCTGCGTATGCTCACTCGCGCTTGTCTTGCCATGCGCTCGACGGTCCACTGCTCGTCAATCCGCCCCCTGACCAAATCGAGCAGTGCCGAAAGACGTGTGCCTGATGGCGGCGGCACCGGACGCTCCAGAAATTGGGATTGCCCGCCATCGCGATGCGAGGGAACGACAAGTCGCCGCGCAACACTGTTTGCCGCTCTCGCTCCAAAATCCCTGCGCACGATATGGATGCACAGATCGAGGCCCGCGGCGCTGCCTGCCGAGGTCAGGATCGTGCCTTCGTCGACATAAAGCGCCTGTCGCTCTATCGCAATTTGCGGATAGCGAGCCGCGAGTTTGCCGAGATGGTGCCAATGCGTGGTCGCCCGTCTTCCGGACAGCAGACCGGCCTGTGCCAAAACGAAGGCCCCGCCGCAGATGGATACAATGCGGATACCTGCGGCATGCACCCGACGAAGCGCCTCCAGCAATGCTTCGGGAGCTGGATCGTCCGGCGACCGCCAGCCAGGCAGGACGATCGTATCGGCGGCATCGAGCAATTCCAGCCCGCCATCTGGTTGAAGCTGTAATCCCCCTGCACATCGGATGGGAGCAGGCTCGATCGCTGCCGTCATGCACCGATACCAATCCGGTCCCAGCTCCGGGCGGGACAGTCCGAAGACTTCGAAGGCACAGCCGAACTCGAAAGTACACAATCGATCATAGGCAAGGATGACAACGAGCGGATTTCGATCTTTTGGCATGATCCTTACGATAGTGGCAATATCGGTCACTGGCAACCGCCACCCTGCGCCGTTAGCCTCGCTCTCATGAGGCGGATTTGCGATACGCGCGAACGTCTGCGAGATCGCAATGAGACATGGAGAACGAGCAATGAAACTGATCGGAATGTTGGACTCGCCTTATGTACGACGGGTCGCCATTTCCTTGCATCTGCAGGATATTCCCTTCGAACATGTCCCGCTGTCGGTATTCTCGACCTTCGATGCGTTTTCCGCCATCAATGCCGTTGTGAAAGCTCCATCATTGGTTACGCACGACAATGTGGTGTTGATGGATTCAGGCCTCATTCTCGCACATGTTGAACGGTTGGCCGCCTCGGAGCTCAAACTGTCACCGGTTGATCTCAAGACCCACGCTCGGGCTCAGCGGATTGTTGGCCTCGCGCTCGCTGCCTGCGAGAAGACGGTTCAGATCGTCTACGAGCGCAACCTCCGCCCATCGGAGAAATGGCATCAACCCTGGCTCGATCGGATCCGTGGCCAGCTGGTGGCCGCCTATCGCCTGCTGGAAGACGAGCTTGGGCGGTCAGATCGATGGCTGTTCGGCGACCGCCCTCTCCAGGCCGACATCACCAGCGCCGTTGCCTATCGCTTTTCGCGCGAGATGCTGCCGGAGATTATCGGCCCAGACGCCTACCCCGCACTTGCCCGCCTTTCCGACCAGGCCGAAGCGACTGAGGCGTTTCAGGCATTTCCATTCTGCTAACGCTCTGATGAGCGGCGCCGCGGGCCGGCCATCGAGCGTCTTGCCAAATGTCAGCCCAGCCTGCCCGCGTCCTGATGGGCGCCGGGCCGTACCGGCACCTTGGTGAATTGGCGTCGATAATCCCTGGGCGACAGGCCCGTCTTACGCTTAAACAGATCGCGGAAGGTCCCGAAATCCGTATAGCCGACATTCTGGCTTACGGTTTCGAAATTGATGTCACTAGTCTCGAGCAGACGTTTGGCGACCTCGATGCGCAAGGTCTGCAGATAGCTGAGTGGCGGCTGCCCAACGGCCTGCAGAAAGCGCCTGTGGAGCGTGCGCTCGCTGACGGCGAGGCGGGCGGCAAGTTCCGACAGGCGAAATTCCTTGGCAAGCGCGGCCTCCATTTGCTGTTGCGCCTGCGCGACGAGGCGGTCGCCATGGTCATGCTCCAGCACAAGGTTGGCATAGGACATTTGCGAGATTCGGTTCGTATCGATCAGCATTGCCTTTGCGGTGATTGTCGCAAGCTGTGACCCTAAGAACAATTCGACGAGGCGCATCGCAAGCACCAGGAACGAGGTAACCGCTCCGCCGCAGATGATGCGATCCTGCTCGGTCAGGAACTCCTGGGCGCGAAGCATGACACGGGGATAGCGCCGCGCGAAATCGTCCGCGCGCGACCAATGCGTGGTCGCCACCCGACCGTCGAGCAGGCCGGCTTCGGCAAGCAGATAGGCACCGGTGCAATAGGAGGCGATATAGCTACCTTTCTCATGCAGGTGCCGCAGGGCACTGGAAAGTGCGGCCAACCGATCGCGGTGCATGATGAAACTGTCCAGTTCACCGACGAAAGGAGCTGTCACGATGACAGCATCTGCCGGCTTTCGGGCATCGATCCTGCCATCAACCTCAATCAGTTGACCGGAAGCGGCGCGTATCGGCAAACCGTCCAGCGATTCCACCCGCCATGTAAGCTGGACGTCCCGTGCGGCTGAACGGGCCTGTTGCTTGGCAGCGAAGTGATTGGCGGCCATGAAGACGTCGACAGGCGCCGAGACACCCGAGGCCAGGATGCCGTCATAAACCCAAATCCGAATGATCATCGAGCCTGTCCGATTTGCCGCTAAGATTGGCGATACTGCCACTTCTGCCACGACAATGAAAGAGCAATATGGGCCATCGAAACGATCCAAGGAGACGACTGCAATGCCAATGATCGATGTGTTCATCCCGGAAGATGCGCTTAGCGCTGATAGCGAAGCATCGTTGATGCGCGAGCTCACCGACATACTGATAGCGCATGAGGGGCTCGATCCAAGCAATGAGCGAGTGCGAGATGTAAGCTGGATATTCGTGCACAGGCCGGCCGTCGTCTATCGGGCCGGCAAACCCGCACCTGCCCCGATCTATCGCATAGTGCCGACTGTCCCCGAAGGGCAATATACCGGCGAGGCCAGAGCCAGTCTGGTCAAGGAGGTAACCGCGGCAGTCGCCCGCGCCGAAGGCACATCGAGCGACGAGATCGCCCCGCGCGTCTGGGTATTCCCGACGGAGATCAGGGATGGCAGCTGGGGAGCCCGCGGCGGCATACGGCATTTGCCCGAGATCATGGAATCATTCGGCGGAGAGGCACTGAAAGCGATCGGAAAGCAGCGCCTGCAAAACAAGCGGCGAAGCGACGCCGTTGAAATTCTCGAGGCCGCTGTGCAATCCCTGCGCCTGGGCTGATCCTGCCAAGCTCATAAAGGGTACAGGGCAGCCGAGTACTGTTCGAGCGGCAACCGAAGTAACGCACGTCGGAGGGCGTGCAGCCTTGCCAAAGAGGTGACCTCGCAAACGACGAAACGTGCATGGATGCGGCGCTGCTATCGCACAACGATCTGCTGCGCGGTGGCGGACGTTTCACAGTCCGGCTCGTCTCACAACATCGCTCGCCCCGGCTAAACCGGGAGTTTTCTGTAGACAGCCATATTCCCTGCATCGCGATGCTTCCACCACTATGCCTCGCGGTCTCATTCGGGCAACGGCCACCGTGCGTGAAAGCCAGGCAGCTATGGCAGGTGAGATCCTCCATGAGTTGTGGGATACCATTCACGTCGAGATAGGCTGGTGTCGCGCATGTCACCAACCGATGCGGCGCAAGGCGCGAAATAGCGCCGAGCGCAAGTCCTAAAGAAGCACAGCGGCTCCTGTCCGACTTTGCGTGAAAGCTTGAGAATGGAGCATATCCGCAACCCCACGTAAGACGGACATGCTCACGCATCAAGAGCCGGCAAGGAATTGCCGGGTCGACGCCTGGCACTCGATGGCCGGCCGCATTTAAAGGACTGCGCTCTCTTGCAACTTTGCCCGCCGTTGCCTGAAGATTGAGCTCACACCCCTATTGAGCTTCGTTTTTGCAGCATTGATCTCGCTTCATTCTTGACAGCTCAAGCAAAGCCGATGATCGTTTTGCCAAGCAGCTTTAATATGCTGCCAAGGAGCAGAGATGATCGACCTTCGCAATGGGACGGGTGCGAACGGCCATAAGATCGCGCCTGCTTGCGCAAACCTTCAGGTCAGCTGCTATTTCACTTTGAATTTCAACAGCATACACCACACCGAAGGCGGCAGGTTCTGTCTCTTCGGTCAGGCTGCGAAGAACTTTAAGGGCCAATGAGATGAGCTTGGGCATGGTACTCTACGAACTCGCCGGAGCGGATCCGGAACTGCTTTTCAGCCCACACTGCTGGAAGGTCCGCATGGCGCTTGCGCATAAGGGGCTTACAGCGGAAACCCGTCCTTGGCGCTTCACCGAAAGGGAAGCCATCGCCTTCTCCGGTCAGGGCTATGTGCCGGTGCTGGTCGACGGCACAGAAATCGTCAGCGATTCTTGGCGGATCAGCCAATATCTGGATGCGCAATATCCAGACGCCCCTCCCCTGTTTGGAGGAGAAGCGGCGATACCACTTGCCGCCTTTATCAATGCCTGGGCCGACAGGACGCTGTTGCCGCTGATTGCCCGTATCATTCTGCTCGACATTCATGATTGTTTGGCCCCTGTCGATCAGGCCTATTTCCGTGCATCGCGCGAGAAGCGCTTCGGCCAGAACCTCGAAGCCGTCGTTGCGGATCGTCCCGCCCATCTCTCTGCTTTGCAGAGCGCTTTGTCGCCGTTGCGCGATGCTCTGAGAAAGGCCCCCTATCTATCCGGCGCGACATCGGCCTATGCCGATTATTGCGTGTTCGGCATGTTCATGTGGGCGCGCTGTACGAGCCCGGTCGAGCTGCTGGAAGCGGACGATCCGATTTTCCACTGGCGGGATCGCCTTCTCGACGCCTTCGGAGGGCTTGCCCGCTCGGCTCGGCATGCCGCCGTTGACGGGGTAAGACCATGACCAGCGACATCAGAATAGAACATTTCCCATGGCGCGCCGTGGATAAGATCCGCTACGGAGATACGGACCGACAAGGTCACGTCAACAACGCCGTCTTTGCGACCTTCCTTGAGACCGGGCGCGTGGAAGTTCTCTATAATGCCACCCCTCGACTGGCCGAGCCCGACTGCGCGTTTGTCCTCGCCCGGCTAATGCTTGATTTTCGAGCCGAAATCCTCTGGCCAGGCGAGGTGATCATTGGCACTCGTGTGGCTTCCGTCGGCCGGAGTTCGCTCACTCTGGCGCAGGCGGTGTTTCAGGACGGCCGTTGCATGGCAACGGCCGAAACCGTCATCGTCCAGGTAGATGCAGCAACGCGAAAGCCCCGCCCGCTTTCGCCTGGTGCCGTTAAATGGCTGACCCCGCCTGTCGAGACCAGCTCCAATTGACAGCCGGCTGCCCACCGCGGCCGCGTGCACGCCTTAGCATGGACCCGTGAGCATCTCGGTGACCGACCCGCGCTCATCCCGCTGCCCATGTCCACAAACAAAGCGCGGCGCCAAGAAGACCCAGGGCAGACGAGCCCCACCAGACAAAGGGCTTGCGCGTCAGGGCCGCCACCGCTCCAAGCGCGATCGAGATCTGAAGCATGGCGACGGCATAGGCATAGTAATGGTGATGATGAATAAGCTCATTGGCTTCGTCATCCTTCTGATCTCTTAGCTTTTCGAGGTTCTGCGCCTCGGTTGCCGCGGCCTTCTGCTCGTCCGCATAGCGCTGCAGTGCCTTGTCTGAATCAGCAGGAACGGGTTTGCCGCCCGCGGTCAGCAGCTCCTTCTGCACCTGGAGGATCGTGACCTTGATGCCCTTTGCCTGGTAGTAGGCCCATTGGTCGGATGCTTGAGCCTGCTTCTGCGTGGCCTCGGTTTTGAGGGCCAGCGCTTCGTTGATGGTTCCGCCCGCCAAAAGCGAACCGAGCGCCGCAAGGGCGGCAAAGAACGCCGTCGTCAAGGCGATCAATCGCAGGAGCGAGGCAGACTTCTTCTCGATCTCCTCATCGATCGCTTCTCGCAATTTGTCGGTATCGACTTCAATCTCTTCAGGCATCGCGTGCTCCGAGAATCAACGGAAGGCCGGCGCTGGCGTCCGGATCGTGACGATCATGGTATAGGCGAACCGCGATCTCAATAGCGCCTTTGCTGAAGACGCGCTTCTTGAACACATCGCTGTCCGTTGGTGCTTGTTGCGGCGACGAGTTCGGCCCGGATCGATCTTGCCTTTGCCGGAAGCGACCACGGAAAGCTGCTATGTTCCGGAATGTCGAACAGCAAGTTCTGTTGATGGAATACGCTCGTCGGTGGCTGTCTGTTCCAGCCCTCGAATATGAGCGTCCAGCAAGGCGACCGCTCTGTTGACGTCCCGCTGCCTCATCGCATTCAATATTTTCCGATGTGCTTGGCTCGATCCCGGCTGCCATCCTGCCGTTCGGGTTGCACAGAAGATGATCCGCGAGTTGGCCAGTTGGAGATCGTCGAGCATCGTTAGCAGTCTCGGCCTCTTGCAAGGGGCAGCAAGTGCCTTGTGAAAGGCCCGGTTCGCCTGCTCCCACTCCGCTATGCTCTTCGCCTGATCCCCCGCGGTCAGCGCGTCTTCGATCTTCACATAGCTCGCGGCATTCATGCGAGGAGCTGCCAGCCGCAGCGCAAGCGTTTCCAGGGCTGCGCGAATTTCAACAATCTCCTGAACCGATTGGGTATCCAACGGCGCGACCCGCATGCCTCGGCGCGGCTCGCTGATCGCAAGGCCACGGGCACGCAAGAGCTGCAGCGCTTCGCGTGCCGGCACGTGGCTTGCCTCGAATTCCTCGGCAATCTTGTCCTGCCGCAGCGCCGTTCCCGGCCCTAACTCCCCCGTCACGATTTTTTCTCCAACGACGCGTGCAATACGTTCCGCAACCGTCTCCGCCATGCCATCTCCATAGATTATCTATAATATTTGCATTTGATCCCGCCCATTTGAGGTTATATCGTCGGAAATGGCAATAGTATTATAGATTATCTATTATTTAAGTCGCGACAGTTTGCCGTTTGTCGCCTCAGGAGAATGGCCATGACGAGAAACGAAGCAGCTCCCGCACCGCAAGGCGAACCAGGGCGTTGGACGCTCGATGCAGCACGCGAGCTTTATGACTTGCCGTTCAATGATCTCCTATTCAGGGCGCACACCATCCATCGCGAAAACTTCGATCCCAATCGCGTTCAGCTGAGCAAATTGCTCAACATCAAGACGGGAGGCTGTCCCGAGGATTGCGGCTATTGCAGCCAGTCCGCCCATCACACCTCCAATGTGAAGGCGTCGAAGCTCATGGGAACGATCGATGTTGTCGCGGAAGCCCAAAAAGCAAAAGAGCAGGGCGCGACCCGCTATTGCATGGGAGCGGCGTGGCGCAGCCCGAAGCCGCGCGATGAGGCAGCGATCGTCTCCATGATAAAAGAGGTCAAGGCGCTCGGCCTTGAGACATGCATGACGCTCGGAATGCTGTCTGCGGACCAGGCTTGCACCTTCGCGAAGGCGGGGCTTGATTACTACAACCACAATATCGATACGTCCGAGCGCTTCTATCCGGAAGTCACGACGACGAGAACCTTCGATGACCGGCTGGAGACGCTGGCTCACGTCCGCGAAGCCGGCATGAAGGTTTGCAGCGGCGGCATCCTTGGTCTTGGTGAAGAGGAGGATGACCGGATCGACATGCTTGTGACGCTGGCTAATCTGCCGACCCCGCCGGAGAGCGTGCCGATCAACATGCTGATCCCCATACCCGGCTCAAGATTGGCCGAGGCCAAGGCCGTAGATTCCATTGGATTCGTCCGGATCGTAGCCCTTGCCAGGCTAATGATGCCGCAATCTCATGTCCGCCTGACAGCCGGACGCGCTGATATGAGCGACGAAATGCAGGCGCTGTGTTTCTTCGCCGGCGCCAATTCGATATTCATCGGCGACACCCTCCTGACAACCGCCAATCCCGGCGATGATCGCGACAGGAGCCTTCTGAGCCGCCTTCGGCTGACGCCGATGACACTCGAGGCGCATCAATGAGCCTCGATCTGCTACGCCGCTATGACGTCAAGCTCGAGCACCTCGCTCAAAAGGGACGTCAACGCGACCTCATCCGTGACGCGGGATCAGACTTCACGTCAAACGACTATCTTGGCCTTGCCTCGTCGCCGCGCATGCGCGCCGCCGTGATCAACGCCCTTGATCGCGGCGTGCCGGTGGGTGCCGGTGGATCGCGCCTGTTGCGGGGCAATCATGCCGAGCACACAGCGCTTGAAGAGGAGGCCGCCGCCTTCTTCGGCTGCGAGCGAATGCTCTATTTCGGCAGTGGTTACGCCGCCAACCTTGCGGCTCTTTCGACGCTGCCGCAACGCGGTGATCTTGTTGTGCACGACGCCCTGATCCATGCAAGCGCCCATGATGGGATCAGGGCCGGGCGGGCCGAAGCCGTATCGGTGGCGCATAATGATGCGAACGCCGTCGAAGGCGCTATTGCGCACTGGCGCAAGAAGGGAGGCGTTGGCACACCTTGGATTGTCGTCGAGAGTATCTATTCGATGGATGGTGATCGCGCGTCGCTTTCCGATCTGATCGAAATTGCGGATCGCAACGAAGGCTTTCTTTATGTCGATGAGGCGCATGGAACCGGCGTTCATGGGAACGGCGGGCGCGGCTGCGCTGCCGACCTTGAAAGGCGGGACAATGTCATTGTCCTTCACACCTGCGGCAAGGCGCTCGGGGTCGCCGGCGCATTGATCGGCGCAAACCGCACCATCTGCGAATTCCTTATCAATCGAGCGCGACCCTTCATCTACGCGACGGCGCCATCTCCCTTGCAGGCGGCAAGCGTCCGCGAAGCACTGGTCATCCTTGCGGACGAGCCAGAACGCCAGCAGGCACTGAGTGACCTCGTCGCTTTCGCCAATAGGCAATTTTCTGAGCATCTTGGTGGGCACGGCAGCGGGACGCAAATCCTCCCCGTCATCATCGGGGAGAATGGGCGCACCATGCGCCTTGCGGAAGGTATGCGTCGGCAAGGCTTCGACATACGCGCTATTCGACCACCCACCGTTCCTGCAGGAACGGCGCGACTGCGCATCACCATCACGCTCAATGTCGACAAGGCAACCATTGCCGACATGGTTCAACGGCTCGCGGCAATGATGGCGAGGGAAACATCATGAAAAACTGCATCGTCGTGACCGGAACAGATACGGATATCGGCAAGACGGTCTTTTCTGCCGGGCTGACGGGTGCGCTCGGCGCGGCCTATTGGAAACCGATCCAATCCGGGCTGGACGGCCAAACCGACAGCGAAACGGTTGCGATACTCGGCGAGGTTCCGCAACATCGTATTCTGGCCGAGGCATGGCGGTTGCGCGTGCCTGCCTCGCCGCACCTAGCGGCCCAGCTCGATGAGGTTTCCATCGTGCCCGATCTGCTGATGCCTCCGGCAAGCCGGTTGCCGCTCATCATTGAGGGGGCCGGCGGGCTGCTTGTCCCTTTGACACGAAATCAAACCTTTGCCGACGTATTTGCACGCTGGCGCTATCCGACCATTTTATGTGCACGAACCAAGCTTGGTACGATCAACCACACCTTGCTTTCAATCGAAGCGCTGCGCCAACGAAAAATCCCCATTCTCGGCGTCGCATTCATTGGCGATCGCGAACCCGAGACAGAAAGCATCATCGAGCACATGAGTGGCGCCACCAATCTCGGCTGCCTGCGGCATCTTGACCCGTTGACCCCGGAGACCTTGCGGCGCGCATTCACCGCACAGTTCGACATTTCAGACTTTCTAGAGGCCCTCGCATGACCATTAATCATGGCGCACGATCGCAGATTTGGCACCCTTTCACCCAGCATCAGCTTGAACCAGCCTTCAAGAAAATCGTTCAAACGCAAGGAGCCTATCTACTCGACGAGGATGGTCGTTCGATCCTCGATGCCATTTCATCATGGTGGGTCATCACCCATGGCCACCGCCATCCCCGCATCACGAAGGCGATACACGATGCGGTCGAACAACTGGATCAGGTCATTTTTGCCGAATACAGCCATCATGCTGCCGAGGAATTGGCACGCGGTCTGCTGGATCTTGCGCCCGCGGAACTGGCGCATGTGTTCTTTTCCGACAGCGGATCGACTTCGGTTGAGGTGGCCCTCAAAATGGCGCTCGGGATGCACCACAATCGGGGCTCCCCGCGTTCCCGCATTGTCGTGATGGAACATAGCTACCACGGCGATACGATCGGAACGATGTCGATTGGCGCGCGTGGAGTGTTCAATGCAGCCTACGAGCCTTTGCTGTTCGACGTCGCGCACATTTCTTTCCCGGCACCCGGCCTGGAGCAGCGGACACTTGACGAACTTGAGGCACACTGCCGTTGCGGGGATGTCGCAGCCTTCATTGTCGAACCCCTCGTGCTTGGGGCGGGCGGGATGAAAATGTACCCATCTCATCTCCTGAAGGAGTTTCGGCGGATAACGACAAAGCATCAAACCTTGCTGATTGCAGACGAGGTCATGACAGGTTGGGGACGCACCGGCACTTTGCTTGCTTGCGAACAGGCTGGCATTTCGCCTGATATCCTTTGCCTTTCAAAGGGAATAACGGGCGGCGCGTTACCGCTTGCCGTGACGCTCTGTACGTCGGAAATATTCGACGCACATTTGTCCGACAATCGTAGCCGGATGTTCTTTCATTCCAGCTCCTACACCGCCAATCCGATCGCCTGTGCGGCCGCGGTGGCAAATCTCAAAGTGTGGCGAGAAGAACCTGTCATATCCAGAATAAGACAGGTGGAAGGCATGCATCGTGAGTGGCTGGCAAAATTCCGGACCGACCCACGCTTCGATAATGTCCGGCAGCACGGCACGATCGCTGCGCTCGATCTCGCCATCGCAGCGAAGGGCTATCTTTCCGAGGTCGGCCCAAAGCTGCGGACCTTTTTTCGCGACAAGGATCTCCTCATACGTCCTTTAGGCAATGTCATTTATCTCATGCCACCATATTGTGTGACGGAACAGGATCTGCGACGCGCCTATGAGGCCATCGATGAGGCCGCCGATTTTATCGAGCTCATGTCGTGAGTGCTTTGTCGAGCAGAATAGCCGGGCTTGGTCACTACGTTCCGAAACGCCGCGTCGACAATGCAGAAATTGAAGCGCGTCTGGGGCTTGAGGAAGGCTGGATCGAGCACCGAACTGGCATACGCACGCGCCATTGGGCAGCCCCCGGTGAGAGCCTGACGGAAATGGCAGCCCATGCCGGATCCATGGCGCTCGATCATGCCTCTATCGACCGCGCAACTGTTGCATTGACTCTGTTGGCGACGTCCACACCCGATCACCTCCTGCCGCCCTCTGCGCCGCTACTCGCTCATAAGCTCGGCCTTCAGGCTTCCGGAGCAATCGACCTCGCTGGCGCCTGTTCTGGCTTTCTGTATGCGCTGGCGCTTGCAGACGGCTTCGTAAAAGCCCAAGGCAGGCCTGTTCTCGTCGTCGCCGCCAATATACTCAGCCGGCGTATCAATCCGCAGGAGCGGGCAAGCTCCGTGGTCTTTGCTGATGCTGCCGGTGCCGTTGTTCTCGTTCCATCACGGGATCGGCAATCGGGTATTGTCGGCGTTGATCTCGTGTCGGACGGTTCAGCCTATGGGCTGATTTCCATTCCGGCCGGTGGCAGTGTTTGCCCCTTCCATCCCGGCTTGGAACAGGATGCGTCACATATGACGATGCAGGACGGACGCGCGGTCTTCAAGACAGCCATCGGCATCATGACCCGATCCGCTGCCCAGGCGTTGAGGCATGCCGGAATCTCATCTGACCGCGTCGATCGCTTCATACCCCATCAGGCCAATGTCAGGATTATCGATGCGGTTTGCGACGAACTGGCAATTCCGCTCGAAAGGTCGGTATGCACGATCGGCGAGTACGGCAATTCGTCGGCGGCGACCATTCCGCTCTCGATGTCATTGGCCAATCGCGAGCGTCCCTTTGCCGCAAATGATCAATTGCTCTTCGCCGCCGCCGGCGCAGGAATGACCGGGGGAGCGGTTGTTCTTCGGATGGAGGAACCGTTGCCCGCGATCTCCTAAACTCGAATTGCGACCGCACGACATGCCGCGCGGAGACGCCTCGATACGGTTCCACAGCTTCTCCAATCGCCCGACGGAAATCGGATGGGCGAGCCAGGCTGTAACCTTGGCTCGAAATCGCGGACGCTGACGAACGGCCGGATCGATATGAGGCCTATTTCAGGGTCTCGACGATGGCGTCAACATCCTTGCAACCCCGCTCCGAAGGGTTTTGGCCGGCGCGTTCGTCAATCGCCATCATCACCGTCGTCGACCGAAACGGTAGAGCTTGCAGCCGCTGCTGCATCCTGTAACCGCACTGTCGAGACGGCAAGGTCACAGGCAGGGGCAAACTGCTCTGTCTTGTCTTCGCGATAGATGCACTCGAAATTATATGCCTTGCCATTGAGGATGGTGAAAACATAGCGATTGACGGCAGGATTACCCTTGCCTTGATAGACGAACCTCTTGTTCAAAAAGATCATATCGATGGCCGGCTGCCCGAGCATCGTGGTCATCGATGACGACTGCAGCTTGATTGACGGCAGCCGAGCAATCGCGTTGGTGAACTCGTCCACGATTGGCTGATGCGTCTTCTCGCTGACCTCCTTGGTCTCGCCGGGGTCGCGAGGTCCAAGAAAAGTAATGATGACATCTCCATTTGCCGGCGAAGACGCCGTCACTCCGGTGACATCACCGCCTCCATCGGCAAACAGCTGGTCCAGCGCGAAATCTTGCGGATACTCGAACTTATAGGAACCATTCGGAGCCTCGAACGTCGCAGTATTTTGCGCCGTCGCTGCAGCTGGTAAGGCCAACAAGAGAACCAGCAAGAGTGCTGCTTGTGCAAAAATCGGCATTGCGTTGCTCCCTTTCTTGATCGACCATGTGCGCTCCGGCAACAGCAGCCAGACCGCAATGATCGACCCAAACCCAATGTGCTGCGCAACCAGTCTCTTCGTCATTTCGCCTTGCAACAGGGCCATCCCGGAATGTTCCCTCGGCTCAGCAAAAAGCAGGCGAGTCAGCGATCCACAGTGGACTGGACCCCCTCTAGCATTTGACGACCCACGTCCCAAGCTAGGCAATGCACGGGTTGTGGAAAAGCGCCCTATCCGGCAGAGGAGAGCATGCCGTTGCTCACAAGCCGCTATGGGGCTTTGTACGGCACGCTTCAAATTCCCTTGCGATTGCCTTCATGTTACCAAGGCATATGAACCGCAACGACCCAGAACCCCGGCCCACCACCAGTCAGCTCGACCACCCGTTCACCGAGATTATCGAAGAGGCATATCGGGTATTCGCCTATGACAAGCCGAAAAGCATTGAGGTTTGTCAGCGCTGCTGCATGGATGCCGAAATAGAAGTCGATTTTTTCAACCCGCCAATCAGGGAGCTTCCACTCCATTACCTTCGCGATTGGTATTCGGCAGCCTACGATCCCAAGGGAATTGCCAAGGAGACATAGGCATATCTCCTTCCTCGCATCCTTGAACTTATGGCCCTCGGCGAGAATGTCAGCAATGTCGGAATAGAGCTCAGCTTGAACCGTTTTGCGACCGGCAATCGTGAAAACTGGTCGATGGAAGAATGGAGCGTCCTCGACCGCTTTCAACATTTGTACCTGAGCTGGAAAATCGACCTACACAAGGAGTTTCTGGACGATGTCGTCTGCATGTTCAGACTTGCAGGCTGGGATCTCCGAGATCTATTCGATCAGATAGTGGCCCTCCCCGACGCAAAGCTGGCGCAATGCCTGTGGATTGACTGGTGCAGTTGGCCGGCTCCGGGGCACGAGGGGATTCGGCTGACAGTATTCTGGGAGCATCCAGACAACGCGATCGCTTTTCAATTTTACACATCACGAAACCTCCATGAAAAAATGGAGGCTTTGGCGCTCGCAGATGACACCGACACGGATCTGGCCGCAAAAGCTTCGGCCGTCGCGAGCATTATTGAGTCAAATGCACCCTGGGCGCGGCAGTATCGCGGATGATCGGGCCACGGTCACCCCGCGCCCGACCATCACACATTCCCTCCGACCGGTGATCGACACCGGTCGCAGCATTTTGACGTCAGAACTTCTTTCCGGCGGCGAGTTTGGCGCCGACGGATTTCTGTCCATCGCCCTCGATGTTGAGGAGGAAGGAGGCATCGAGCATCCAGAAGTTCTGCGTCTGCAGGCTCATGCCGACGGTGACGGCCGCAAAGGCGCCGGAGCCGTCGAGCCCGGAGAAGCCGCCGGTCACCCCAAGCTTCGGCGTCACCTTCGCACCACCCTCCAGCTGGAACGACCGGGCGATCTCGGCGCCCAGGCTGACACGGAACTGCTCCTCGTCGAAGCCGTCAATGGTGATCGCATCGCCGGCGCCGTTCTTCACCGTGTAGTTGCTCACCGTTTCCGAGAAGTAGATCATTCTGAGCTTCGGCGACAGCGTCGTGTCCTCGTCGAGGTTCCACTGCCCCTCGATCGACGTATCCGCCATCCAGCGCGTCGTCTTGAAGCTGCCGTCCCAGAACTGCGTATTGATCGTGTTGTTCGAGCCGCCATAGCGCAGGCTGCCGTTCCAGAACACGCCCTTGCCAAGCTCAAGCGACGCATAGGGGCCGGCAAGCCAGCCATTGCCCGACAGTTCCGCATCCTGATCCGTCGGATCCGTCATCCGGTCATAGTGGAACGACACACCGACCAGCGCCTTGTCCGAGAGCAGATAGTCCACGCCCATGTTGATCATGGCGAAGCTGCCCCACTTGCTGGTGCTGTCCTTGCGGTTCCTGTCGTCATGGGCAAGGAAGGCGCCGCCGATCCAGACGTTGAACGGCGCAGACGCCGCATCCGCATCGCCGCCTGCCGCCCGCATCTGCGACAGGCTGGTGGCAAAGCTGAGCGTCATCCCCTCCTGCGACGGCGTCATGCGTGCCGTCACCGGATCCGTCGCCTTCTCCATCTGCCGGCGCTGCAGCAGGCCGGGAACCTCGATCGTGTTGGCGATCATGTTCTGGCGCGACTGCACGAAGCCGCGCACGAGACCGTCGATATCCTCGGCAACCTTCCCGGCATCATAACGGATATGATAGGTGACCGTGCCGGTATTGGAGGTGCCAAGCGCGCTGGTCAGCCTGTAGCCGACGCGGACCTGGCCGGAATAGGCCGGGTTCGGCGTATATTGCAGATACCAGCCGACCGGTGTCGTGACGGGTCCCGCCTGGGCCAGCTGACCCTGGATGATCGTCGCCGTGCCGGCATTGGCAGGCTCGACGAAGGTCAGACCCGCCGCGGTGAACGGACCACCGGTCGCACCGCGGTTGAGGTAGATATCGGGTGGCGTCGAGCCGGCCGGCACATCGACCACCTGGTCGGGCACGGTGACGGCACGGGTGACCACCTTCAGCGTATAGGCGGCCGATCCGGTGGCGCCATTGCCGTCTCGCACCTGGATGGCGAAGCTGTAATCGCCTTCCGTTCCGGCTGCGAGCGGCCCGTTGAGCTGGCCTGTCGAGATATTGAGCACCATGCCGTTCGGCAGGCTGCCGGAGGCAAGGCTGTAGATCTTGGTCGCCGTACCGCCGGTTGCCGAGACCTGCTGGCTATAGGCCTCGCCTGCCATGGCCTGCGTCAGCGCTCCGCCCGGCGGCGTGAACACGAAGCTGGTCGGCGGTGGCGAGATGGCAAGCGTATAGGCCGCCGCCGTCACCGCATGATTGGCATCGGTGGCGCTGATCGAGAAGCTGTAGCTGCCGGCCGCAGTCGGCGTGCCGGTGATTGCTCCCGTCGCATGGTTGAGCGTCAGCCCGGCCGGCAACGTGCCGGTTACGGCATAGTCATAGGGAGCAGTGCCACTCGAGGCCGTGACCGTCTGACTATAGGCTGTATTCATCTGGCCGGCCGGCAAGGCGCCGGCAGCCGGCGAGAAGACCAGCGTCGGGGCGGCGACGGTGATGCTCACCGTCGCCGGGGCCGAGGTGCCTGTGCTGTTGGTGGCCGTATAGGTGAAGCTGTCCGCACCCGAATAGCCCGGGGTTGGCGTATAGGTGACGGCGGTGCCTGAGGCACTGGCGATGCCATGGCCTGCCGGACCGGCAATTGCAACCGATGCGGCCATACCGCCCGACAGCGTCAGGGTGATCGGATTGGCCGAGGAATTGGCCGCAACCGTTGCTGCGACAGCACCGGCAATCGGCGCCGGGATATTGGTCGAGAGCGTATAGGTATGTGAGGCGGTAAAGGGTGCGCCGGTACCGGTCGAACTATCGGTCGCCTTGATGGTGAAGGTGAACGAACCCGAAGCGGTCGGCGTGCCCGAGACAGCACCGGTCGTTCCGTTGAGCGCCAGGCCGGTCGGAAGCGTACCCGATACCGTATAGGTGTAAGGTGCCGTGCCACCCGAGGCGGTGATCGTCTCGCTATAGGCCGTGGCAACGGTTGCCGCCGGAAGCGTCGGCGTCGCCGGCGTAAGCGCAATCGTCGGGCCGGCAATCGTTATGTTGTACGAGTTAGACACCGTGAAGGGTGCACCCTGCCCGGGGGTATTATCTCTTGCGGTGATGGTGAAGTTAAAGGTCCCGCCGGCCGTCGGTGTGCCGGATATCGCACCGGTGGACGCGTCAAGGCCGAGGCCGGCTGGAAGCGCACCTGTTGTGACAGCATAGCTATAGGGCGCGATACCAGCCGATGCCGTTACAGTCTCGTTGTAGGCGACTGCAATGGTACCGCCAGGAAGTGCGCCTGACGATGGGTTCAGAACAAGCGTCGGGCCGTTGACGGTGACAGTATGGACAGTTGTGTCAACATGATACGGCGCGCCTGTGCCGCTAGAGCTATCTGTCGCCCTCACGATGAAGCTGAACGTACCAGGGAAAGTTGGCGTGCCGGAGAGCTTACCGTTGGCTGCAAGCGTCAGGCCGGGGGGAAACGCACCTGCCGACAGGGAATAGGTGTAGGGAGTAGTACCACCGGATGCGGTGAAGGTCTCGCTGAAGGCGGTTCCCGCGGTTGGGTTTGGAGTTGAAGCCGGTGTTATCGCCATCGTCGGCGCATCGACCGTCAGCGCATAGGCGGTGGATCCGGTAAACGGCGCTCCGGTGCCTGTGGTGGCATCGGTGGCCGTGAGCGTGAAGTTATACGTCCCGCCACCGGTCGGCGTGCCTGATATCTCGCCAGTGGACGACGACAGGGTCAGGCCCGGCGGCAACGAGCCTGCCGTGATCGAATAGCTGTAGGGGTTGGTGCCGCCGGAGGCGTTGACCGTGGTGGTATAGGACGTAGCGATCGCCGCATGCGGCAGTGACGCAGGCGCAATCGTGATTGTTGGCGCCGAGATCCGGACGCTGACGGTTGCCGGCGCCGAGGTGCCGGTGGCGTTGGTCGCGGTATAGGCAAAGCTGTCGGTGCCGGCATAGCCTGCGGTTGGCGTATAGGTGATCGTCGCCCCGGAGACCGTCGTGGTCCCATGGGTTGCCGCTGTGGAGATCGCGACCGAAGCGGCCGCCCCTCCGGACAGCGCAAGCGGGATGGGATTGCTCGTCGAGTTTGGATCGACGGTTACAGAAAGATTCCCTGCGACCGGCGGATTGAGGAAGGTATAGCCACCCGTCAATGTCCCCGTGCCGCCACCGGTGGTCACGCGAACGTTGACCCTCCCCGTGCCCGCCGGTGTCGTCGCCGTGATCTGTGTTGCCGAATTGACCGTGAAACTGGCCGCAGACGTCGCGCCGAAGGTCACGGCCGTGGCATTGCTGAAGCCGGTTCCGGTCAGTGTAACGCTCGTCCCGCCCGCCTCCACACCCGCAGCCGGCGAGATCGCCGACACCGTCGGAGCAGCAATGTAGGTGAACTGATCCGCAGCAGACGTCGTGCTCGTGCCACCCGCGGTCGTCACGCGAACATCCACCGTCCCGGTGCCCGCTGGCGCAGTCGCGGTGATTTGCGTAGCCGAGTTCACCGTGAAACTGGTTGCCGCAGTCGCTCCAAACATTATAGCGGTCGCGCCGGTGAAATTCGAGCCGGCCAGCACAATCGCCGTACCACCGGCCGTTGGGCCGGCCGCTGGGCTGATCGACGTGACAGTCGGCGCGGCCAGATAGGTAAATTGGTCTGCTGCAGACGGAGCACTCTTACCGCCCGCTGTGGTAACCTGGATGTCGACCGTTCCCGATCCGGCAGGCACGGTTGCGGTGATCTGCGTCGACGAGTTCACCGTGAAGGCGGTTGCCGACGTCGTTCCGAACGTCACAGCCGATGCTCCACTGAAGCTCGTCCCGGTCAATACGATCGACGTACCCCCTGCCAATGGACCTGCCACGGGACTGATCGACGTCACCGCCGGGGCGGTAATATAGGCGAACTGGTCTGCTGCGGATGTGATACTCGTGCCGCCCGCCGTGGTAACCCGGATATCGACTATTCCCGATCCGGCAGGCGCGGTCGCGGTGATCTGTGTTGCCGAATTCACCGTGAAGGCGGTTGCCGGCGTCGCCCCAAACATTACAGCCGATGCTCCGCTGAAGCTCGTCCCGGTCAACACGACCATCGTGCCGCCTGCAGTTGGGCCAGCCGCAGGACTGATCGACGTCACTATCGGCGAGGAGATATAGGTGAACTGATCGGCGACAGACGTCGCGCTGGTACCACCTGCCGTCGTTACGCTGATGTCAACCGTTCCGGTCCCTGCTGGCGCGGTTGCGGTGATCTGTGTTGCCGAATTCACCGTAAAGCCTGTCGCTGCCGTTGCACCGAATTTTACTGCCGTCGCGCCGGCGAGGTTCGTCCCGGTCAGTATGACTGTCGTTCCGCCTGCCGCCGGACCGGACGCCGCACTGATCGAGGTCACCGTTGGAGGCGCGACATATGTAAAGAGATCCGCACTCGACGTCGCACTGGTACCGCCCCCAGCCGTCACCTGCACATCTACAGTTCCGGTCCCAGGAGGCGCGGTTGCCGTGATCTGCGTGTCTGAATTGCTCGTGAAGCCTGTCGCCGCCGTCGCGCCGAACTTCACCGCCGTCGCACCGGCGAGGTTCGTCCCAGTCAGTGTGACCGACGTACCACCCGCGGTCGGGCCCGCCGAAGGCGAGATTCCTGTAATCGTCGGACCAAGCAAATTTATCTGAAGCGTGAAGGTCCGGTCGGTTCGCGAAGACCCTCCACACCCACCCATAGCGACGGAGCAGGCGCTCGCATACCACAGCGTAATCGTGTCCTGACCTGGCGATTTTACCGAGCCCAGTCTTATATCATATTCCGGGTAGTTTATCCCATCTTCGCTAACCAACGGAGTAATCGTATAGGTAGCATTTGCTGTCGAAACAACGAATGGGGTTGCAACGTCCTGGCCGGTCATTGGCGCGGAGGCTAATGTGTCCACATTCTGACCGTTATAGAGGCCCCAACGAACAGCGTCTTGAGTTACGCAAAGGCCGATCGCGCGATTTGTTGATCCCCAGTCAGGGAAAGTCACCGTCGCACTCGAATTGGATCCGGTCGTGACATCGCAGCCGGCACTTGCGGTCGCGACCATGGTCAGCAGCAAGAGGACAACAAGAAGAACGAACCTGGCGCAACAAGCCGCTCCTTCGCGAAGAAATTTCAATGCCGACAGCAATTTAGACGTACCCCTGCATTCAGAACCGCCTCAGACCGGTCGGCTCCGCCCCAATCCCACTGTGGCACACCCGCACCACTCACCAATCTTGGCGGTTGGCCGCAAAGCGCCGCCGCGCCGAGCCACAAGGTGCCACCGACCAGATCTACCGGCTGTTGCTAGCAATTCTCCGACATTCTCCGCAAAGCCGAATGGATGAGGGAATGAGTATCTGACCGCCTGTGCCGAAAACCGGTCTGTACGTGCCACTATTTCCGCAAAGGCAGCGGCACGGAGGGGTCGGCATCACCGACCTATGTCGATGACCCAACGGGACCACAGCTCATGCTGGCCGGTGTTCTCCATATCGCGAATCCCACCGTCAGCGTGGAATCGCATTTCTCTCGGAGTGAGACCAAACTGCTTTCGAAAGCTGCGTGCGAAAAGTTCGGGGCTCGAGAAACCGTGCATCTCCGCAATTTCCGAGATTGACAGCGACTGCATGTGCCCAGTCTGCAAGGCCCGACGCGCAAGATCCAAACGGCGCTTGCGGACATAGGATTGAAAGCCGCCAAATGGCTCGAACAACCGATAGAGCGTGCGCCTGGAAACACCGAATGCTCCGAGAGCCCCCTCCAGGGAAAGGGAGGGGTCGAATATCCGCAGGTCGATATATTGCCGGATGCGGGCGAGAAGCGCGGTGTCGACCGCGCTGCTATTGTCTTCGGTAATGCTGCCGTTGATCGCCGCCGCTGCAAGACCCAGCAGGGGCGCAAGCGAGGCCTGGGCCTCCCCTACGGAAAATCGAGAGAGATTCTGTAGGTAGCAGGAGGCCGTGCTCCTCAACAGGTTGACGAGCGGGAGATTGGCATCCAGCACCAGCTCATGACTGTCATCCGGCTGCTTGAGAAGCGGTGCCAGCAACCTCCGCGGAACAACGATATCGATATGAGAATGCGGGTTGGTGGCCGTTGATATCGGCCGCGCCATGTCCAGGACATAGAGATCACCTTTGCGAGCCGAATAGCGCCCGTTCCAGTCCTGGCTTTCACCATCCGTGTAGAACTGCAGCAGATAACCGTCCATCCCGTCACGAGCGATCTTGTTGCGCGACCGATTGAAGCGATGTGGAGAGGCTTGCATCGACGCAAAACCAACGCCGTCAACGAGCCAAGCATCCAGTCCAACGAAAAAGTCGTCATTCGAGGCGCCAGTCGGCTGGGCATCGAACAAGACGCTGATCAGATCGCGCCATAGCTCGCGCGCGATTTTTGGGGGCAAAATTCTGGTATCGAAGCTTGAGTAAGGAACGACCATCGCAAATAAGAATCTCAGCTAAAATATTTCGTCACCGCTCCTATGGGTGAAGCGACAAACAGAAGAAAAATCAGATCTCTATTGTTTATATGAAAACGCATCGCAGGCAATATAGTTGACGAAAGTGTTGCCTTACCTTTCTCCGGACGACGATCACTAACCGCCGGCGAAGCTCGGCCGAATTATCCAGGCGTAAGACACAGCCTGATCGTTTCGATGACGCCCTCTATGTCAGCAGGATCCAGCGCCGACGTCTGTTCAATGCGAACAACAATGCCAAGATGGCGGTATAGGCGAGCGCTCCCGCGACAATTTGAAGGGCGCCAAGCGTTTTCCAGGCGAGGCTGCCGGAAAATTCCTGTCGGACGAGCACGACAGTCACGACCATGATAAGGCTCGACGGGAGGATGATGAGGACGAAACCCTTAGAAATCGCCAGCCAATCCACCCCCGCTATCCTCGCCTGTAATCCGATACAAGTCGCAAGCGCCAGAACCGCGGTATAGCATTGCGCGATTGCCAGTTCTCGCAGCCCAAGGCGCGCCACCACGATAACCACAGCAAGAGACACGGCAACATTCAAGAGGGTTACAGGAAGCCGGTAGCCGATCCGTCCAACGACCGACAGCGACGCCTCATTGATGTAGCCCGGCGAAAGCAACAGCTGCCGCAAGCAAAGAAAGGGAATGATGGAGGCCGCGGGCATCCAGGCCTCGCCAAGCATCAGCCGCACGACCGGCTCGGATATCTGTGCCAGCCCGAGATACATGGGCGCGGCAATGGCAAGAAGAGCAAGAACGAAACGAACTCCGGCAGAGCCGGCTGCCTCCGCGCCCTGAAGATGCGCGCGCCGGAAAACAACCCAGCTTAACGACCGTACCGGCTCCGCCAACAGTTCGGACACGACGGCAACGACACGCTCCGCCGCTCGGTAGAAGCCGGCATCCGCAATTCCGAGAAAGCTTCCGACAACAAGGGTACCCGAATAGGAGCCGAGAAAAACCACCAGGCGATTGCCGACAATCTGACGCGAAAACGCCATGACTTCGCCGAATACAGGCCTCGTCAGATGCAGACGGGGCAGCCGCATCGCCACATGCGCCGATCCGACCAAAAGAACGAGTTGACCGACGACTTTGGCAGCCGCCAGCGCTGATGCCTGCCCATGCAGGCTGAGCAGCATTATCGCGGTCATCAGGCCCGATAATTCCCCGGCTATTCTGACGATCGCACGCTGACGCAAAAAGCCCGAAGCGACGAGCTTCCCATCAAAAGCTGCCGTCAGCGCTGCCGGCAGCATCCAGCAACCGAACAGGGCAAGAAGCGCAGCCTGTGTTCCATTGCCCGTTAGGGCGTAGAATATGGCAGCGACCAGCAAGCCGACAACCGTGAACAAACCGCCACTGAAAAGCGAGATGGTGGCGACTTGATCGAAGCAGTCATCACCGTCTCGTGCTTTCATTATGAACTCCGCCCATCCCCCTTCCGCCACCACCAGCAGCAATATGGCGATGGCCGAAGCGAAGGCGAAAAGCCCGAACTCTGCGGGGCTCAACATGCGTGCCGCGACGAAGAAGGTCGCGACCTGGGACAATTGCGACACAATTTTGGCGGTAACGATCCATAGTCCGCCAGATAGGATGGTCGGCAGAAACCGCCCTATCACAGCGCCCCGCGGCCGCGATTGATCTGATTTCTGCGGATTGCTGTCCTTGATCGATAAAGACATCGTCAATGTACCGAATTGTCGGATCGCCGACGCTGCCTCCTTGGCGGGCAGCGCCTGCGGCCAGGTTCAGGCTGAGGGCTCAACGCTCTCCATGTTGATAGATCACCGAGTATCGATAGGCCCAGTCAGCCTCGCTACGGTCGAGCGGCTCCCGGGCCCAGCGAACCCATGGCCATCCACCTCTTGCACTCTCCGAGGCCCATATTTCCTCCTGGTTCGTCAGCACGGGCCGGAACCATGAGGCTTTCAGCACCTTGGTCTTGAGGTCGAGGTCGACCCCGTCGACCACCAGATATCCACCCGGAGCAACCAGCCTCATCACATTGGCCAGGCATCGTTCGGCAAGTTCGTCTTCCATCGGCCCCATGAAATTATTGGCCAGCACAAGATCCTGCTGCCCGAGGCGGCTCGACAATCTCTCGTCAGTGGCGTCCGCCGTCAACCAGGTTACATCGTCTCTCAGCCAGTCCTTGACCCTAAGTGAGCCATCCGGAAGTGGTTCCAGGATCTCGACAAGCGACAGCACATCTGCGCTTGCGACCTCCGCCCTGCCGGCAGCGTATAAACCGCCTTCGGCAGCGGGAACGTCCGGATGATAGATGCCGCGTCTTGCCACCTCGACGACGGCCTCCGATATATCGGCACCCTTTGCTGTGACGTGTAGATCACGTCTCGCCGTCTTGATCGCGTAGAGGAAGGAATAGAGCTCGGCGCCTGTGCTGCAGCCGATCGATGCGATCTTCATCTCGCCGTTTGCGGGAAAGTGCGAAGCCAGCGCCCCGATCACCGAAAGCAGCGGCGGATTGCGCATGAAATGCGTGTAATGGGACTGAAATCGCACGGTATTTCTGATGAATGTCCGGTAGATGTAGCGCCCCACGCGGAACATGATCGGCGTCCGCCGCACGGAACCCGGAATAGTCTCCCAGATCACACGACAAAGGCGAAGGGGTGTCTGATAGACGAAGTTGAAATCAGTCATGGTGGTCGACATCGAAAACTCCTTCAAATGCGCATCCGGTCGTTGAGTTGACAGGACAGGCGACAGGAACCCAATTTTAGGGCGGGACGGTCCCATGAACCAAACGGCTGAACTGCGCTATCATCAACGGGCTCCATTCGAGCTTGCCAACCGGTACCCTCGTGGTCGGCCCGTCACTCGACGAGCATGTTTATCTGTCTAAGCGCGAACTCGACACCTGGCACAACGGGCGATGGGTCCCACCGAGCGGAAAAAATGCGAGCCGGTATGGACCGGCGCTCTATGGTGGATAATGAAAGCTCCAAGGAGCGTGAGCGCTCAGTCCTGGCCAATTCCAGGCATAGTGTGCCAGCACGACCCCACCTATTTGGGGAAAGGCGGCTGGACAGATCACGTCTGAGATGAAGTAGGCGGCGCTACAGGGTTTGCGAAGGCACATCAGCTGGCGCAGCTTTGCGCCTTGAGCGCCACGGACGGACATGGCGCATTCATGCAGGGCGGTTGACGGCCCGGCGGAGAGGCTTGACTGATACAGCCCGTGAACATGCCTTCCTGAATGGACATGCAGCGCATTCAAGGCAAGCGCCATCGAGGCCAGCAGGCAGGCGATCATGACGAAGTTCTGAGAGAATGTGATGCCGAGCGTCCTCATATGAGGTTTCTAGGCGCGGCCATCTCCCACTTCAATTCGGCAAAGCGTAGCCGCGGGTCAACCGAAGGGAGTATTGCTCGGATGGATTTGCGTATGGCTCCGATGAATGCCGCGTTAAGGGCACAGCAACGTCGCAGTTGCGAAGTGAGAACTATATGGGATCGTGACGGATGGAGAACCGCCCCCGTGAGACAATAGGCTTCGATGGAGGAGCCGATCGGCCGGTGTGGTTGACGGGGTTGGGGTGGTCCAGGCGCAAACAGTCGTTTCAAAGCCGGCCTTTCGCTGCGGCGAGCCTGACTGATGTCGCGGGGTGAGGTTGCGGCCGCGGAGTCGAACCGCCTGACCGGCCAATTTTCACCGACGAGCGCACCGGCGCTCTTAGCCGCATCGCCCCTCGACATTTGTGAGATCTAAAATCTACTACCGTGCGCCAGTTTTCCAGTTGCCAAATAGGACTAAATTCTGTGCGCCTTCCGCACTAGTTGTTCCTCCTTCCGCATTCGGTTTCGGCTGGAAGGATCGGCGTCGCATGAATCTGATTGATGGGAAGAGGCCATGGGCACTTGCGCATTGAGCACCTTATGGCCGCTTGGAGGTATCAAATATCGGTGCGGGTGAGCCCAGTGGTTATCGCTGCGCTCACCTCTTGTAGTATCAAGAAATCAATAATCGAACTGCTTACGATCTGGCGCGGTCGACGATTGGCCGGATCTCGGTAGTCCCCGGCAATTCCCGGGCATATGCAATCGCCTCATCCAGGTCGCGTACCTCAATAATATATATGCCGCCCAGGTGCTCCGTCGTTTCGGCAAAGGGGCCGTCGGTGATGATGGGCCCTCCCTTGGCCATGCGCACAGTCGTCGCAGCAATCGTGGGCTGAAGCTCTTCAGCGATCAGCAAGGCACTGTTGGACTTCAAACCATCAGTCAGGCGATAGTGAGCGGCATATTCCGCTTCCCGGTCGCTATCGCTCGCTTCCGCCCATTCCCTTTCATTTCCATAGATCAACAAGGCAAATTTCATGTCTGTCTCCTGCGACGCGTTCATTTCCTAGCGCGGCTGAGACGAATGACGAGATGGAAAATCGACAGCACCCGAAAAGAATTTAACGCAGGGAAGGGAAATTCCCTGCGCCTGCAGATGTCCGCTCCATGATGGCGCAAGTGTTCGAACGCCTGTCTATCTGATGTCGGCCGCACTTGCGGCCTCTCACTTGGTCAGCTCGCCGACACGGGCAAGTGCTGCGGAAAAGCCCTTTAAGGAAACCTTGAGCGCGATCGGCTGGGGTGGCGCCAAGGCGGTTGCGCTTACGTTGAGACTGGTTCCGGACTTGAGCTTCGCTGCCTGGCCGGAATCAAAAGCGACGGATGCAAGGCACCCCTGCGGGATGCAGGTCGAGAAGGCCGCCGGGCTCGTTGCTTGCGCATCGTCTATTCGGACGGAAACCCCCTGGGCAAGCGCAAGGCCAAAAGGCATCAGCAGCGCAGCCTGCAGCTTGCCATCGGCAGCATTGGCGAATTCAACCGTCAGGAGGTTCTGGCCGGTCTCCTTGTTGCTTTGCACCTGCCGCATCACGCATTGCGTCGTATTGTTCTGTGCCTGGCAGGTGACGATCCAGTCTTGATAGGTTTCGACAAGCGAACCAGCGCCACCCGGCAAAGGTGCCGCCGAGGCGGATGCTGGTGCAAGCAGGAGGCCGGCAAGGGCGGCCGATCCAACAACGGCCCATGCCTGACGCTGAAGATTATCGATGATCGTCACGTTGCAAATTCCTTTTTCAATTCAAGATCGGATGGGGTACTGGGCACACCATCCTCTGTTTCCGGCACTTGGCCGCAACGGCCGTTAGTTTCGACGGGAGCCAACGGGACACGCCTTCGCCCCATGGCTAGGGCCTGGCCGGCTGGACCATGCAACCGGCCCCATCTTCAAGGCAGACGACCGTGCCGCCGAAGCGCGGATCGGTGAAAAAGTCGTGCGAGCCATCGTCCGAGACAGAGAAGGCGCCCCCGTCTCCGCCGAGAACCGGCGGCAGCGGTTCGGTGTCCGGCACGAAGGATCGCGGCACCGTCGTACTTGCAAGATCCATGCTCGGGATAGATGGCGTCGTCGTGACTTTCAACAAGCCAGCGATGAAACTCAGGTCGTAGTTTGCCGAGGCGGCAAGTGTTCCCTGGCTGATGACATAGCTGCCGGGGTTTGAGCTCCGATCGGCGGCCGAGGTGAGCGAGCCCGTCAAAAGGTCGCCGTTGGCCAAGCCTGCGCCGCCGACACTATAGCTGAAGGGCGGATTGGGATCGCCATAGGTACGGCTGGCATTGTTGGCGGTAACAATGATGGTCCGCTTGCCGACCGTAAGGTTGGTGCCGGAGAACGTGAGCGCGTAATTGCCGGACGCGGCAAGGGTGCCCTGCGTGATGGCATAGGTGCCCACCCCTGTCGTGCCAGTCACGCCAAACAGTGCACCCGTCAGACTATCGCCGTTGACGAGCCCGCCGCCACCAACCGAATAGGCAAGCGGCGACGTGTCACCATAGCTGCGATTCTGGTTGCTGGCGGTCACCGTGATCGCACGTTTATTGATCGTGAGATCTGCGCCCGTATAGCTGATCGCATAGTTGGTATTGTCGAGCGTCCCCAGCGTGATGCCATAGGTGCCGATCCCGGATGTCGTGGTCGCGTTGGTCGAAAGCGCCCCGGACAGCCCATCGCCATTGGCAAGTCCACTCCCCCCAACGATGTAGGTGAGTGTCGGGTTGGCATCGCCATAGGCACGGCTTGCAGCATTGGCCGTAACCGTAATCGCCCGTGGCGTCACACTCGCATCAGCGCCGCTATAGCTGATGTCGTAATTGCCGTTAATGCCATTGGTCAACGTTCCCTGGGTAATCGCATGGATACCGACACCGGTCGTGCTGGTAATCCCGGAGAGGGCACCGGCAAGGGTGTCACCATTGACGAGGCCTGCTCCGCCCACGGTATAGGCGAGCGTTGGCGTGTTACCGTAGATAAAGCTTTGGCCGGAATTTGCCGAGACTGAAATCGCCCGTCGGCCGATCGTCAGATTGCCACCAGTGAAGGACAGATCATAATTGCCCGAAGCTGCGAGCGAACCGATGGTGATTCCGTAGGAACCGACATTCGAGGTCGTTGCCGCAGACGTTGCCAATGCGCCAGACAGCGTATCGCCATTGACGAGCCCCAAGCCACCCACCGCATAAGTCAGGGCCGGATTGATGTCGCCATAGCTACGGGTGAGATCATCGGCCGCGACGGTAATCGCGCGCTTATCGACCGTCAGGTTGGCGCCGATGTAGCTGATCGAATAATTGGAATTGTCAAGCATGCCCTGGGTGATCGCGTAGCCGCCAATGTTGGAATATTGTCCGGCGGCTGTTGAAAGTGACCCGGACAGCGTATCGCCGTTGACGAGGCCGCTTGCCGTATAGGTCAGCGTTGGGTTGAGGTCTCCATAGGTCTTTGACAGAGCATCCGCCGTCACGGTCAGCGCACGCGGGTTGATCGTCAGGTTCGCGCCGGTGAAGGTGAGTGCGTAGTTGCTAGAAGCCGTAAGCGAGCCCTGCGAGATTGCATAGATGCCGACGCTGGATCCCACTGCCGCCCCCGTCACGAGGTTGCCTGAGAGCGTGTCGCCATTGGCGAGGCCGAGCCCACCGATGGTGTAGGTGAGGGTCGGATTGGCGTTATAGTAGATGCGGGTTTGCGCATCCGCCGTGACGGTCAGCCCGCGTTGGTTAACGCTGAGGGCGCCATTGACGAAGGTTAAGCCATAGCTGCTCGACGAGAGCGAGCCCTGCGTGGCAACGATATCGTAGATTCCAACGTTGGCTGACGCTGCCGCGCCGACCGAGGCAATGCTGGCCGATCCCGAGACGACATCTGAAAGTGTGTCGCCAAGATAGGCTCCGGCGACGCCTGCATCAAGACCGGTGATCGCGGCATTCGGCAACGTCGCGACGTCGCCATACGTTTTGGTTGTATCGACGGCCGCGACTGTCAAGGTCGGGTGATAGGCAAAGACGTAGCGATTGCCTGTCGCTGACACCGTGCCACCAGCCGCCGTATTCCAAACGGCCGTGTTACCGCTGTCGAGCCCGCCGAACGTGTCGCCAGTTGGGTTGGCGGAATAGATCAGCCAGCGGCCTGACGTAGCTGAGACCGCGCCCGATCCGGCGTTGTTGATGAAGGCGCCGCCAGCCGTAAGCACTGGGGAACTACCGGAGATCGCGGCACCTGATGCAATCGTCAGGTCGCCCGCCGTCGCGATCTTGACCTGATCGCCGGTCACGCCCGTCACGACGCAGTTGCAGGCATCAGTGACGTTCGCCGCGACCGTCAAAGCGCTGGCGTCGTAGATATCCATGGCTCCACCGGATGCGACGAATTGGCTGAACTGGTTGCCGCTGTTCGTGAGCGTGAACGTGTTGCCTGCCCCCTGCAGCATCAACGTATTAGCGGAGATGGCGGCGGTTTGCGTGACGTTTCCAGGGCTCGATAGATTGACTGTACCGCTGACCGAAAGTGCCGCATCGACGGCGAAGCCGTTCACCGCAAAGATCGAGCGATTGGCGAATGTGAGACCGGATGCCGTCGTGCCGGCAGCCGCGTTGGCATAGGCTGCGTCCAATGCCGACAGCGTTCCAAGGGCGGTCATGTCACGCCGCCAGCCGCCCGAAACGTCGACATTGTTGACGGTGCCTAGTACTGTTCTGAACGTTGCCCCATCAGCCGCACCCGTTGCCGCATTGGCAGCCGTATAGGCCAACACATTGGTACCGTTGGTCGTATCGATCGTGCCATTGGCGACGATCACATAGTAGTAGCCGTTCGCTCCCGTCGTGACTGTCTGGACGGTGCCGTTTCCGACGCGCACATTGACGAGGGCCGCACCATTCGCCCCGGAGGCAAGCGCGGTCGTGCCGCTGTTCTGATAGGCGATGCCGGAGATGGCCTGGACGCCATTTGCATAGAACGGGGTAAGATAAGCGTAGAGGCCGGGGGAGACGGTGAATGCCGAGCCGAGGCCGCTGGCCGAGGAACCGTCCTGCAATTGCGCAGTTGTGAGGCCGGTTACATTGCCCGACAGCCCGGCGGAATCGTTTGCGATTGCCGTGGTCGTCCCACTTGTTTGCGTGTCCCAGTAGCTATTGGCGATCGAGCCGCCATATGCATATCCGACAAGCCCGCCGGCATTGCCGCCGCTAACCGCGCCCGTCGAATAGGCGTTGCCGATCGTACCAAATAAGAATCCGATGAGTCCGCCGACGTTATTGCCACCAATCACGGCGCCCGTCGCATAGACGTTGTTGATCGAGACACCATGAGAAGACGAGTCGGTAACGCCAACGAGGCCGCCGGTGCTGTTGCCGGAGCCTATAACGGCACCCGTCGCGTAAGAATTGCTGACGGCACCGCTGACATATCCGGCAAGGCCGCCCACTTTCGCATCGCCGATGACCGCGGCGGCGGAGTAGGCGCTGTTAATCGTACCACCAATCAGATAGCCGACGAGACCGCCGGTGTTGCTGCCGCCATTCACCGAGCCGGTGACATAGGCGTTATTGATTATGTTGCCGGACTGGTATCCAACAAGGCCGCCGACATAACGGCCATAGGGATTCGTGTTGGCGACCGAGACGTTGACCAACCCGACGTCCTGGATGAGGCCGCTGCTATAACCGAAGAGCCCAGCGCCGTCGCCGCTCTTGGAGATCGTCAGATTGCTGATCGTATGGCCAAGGCCCTCAAAGGCGCCGGTGAAATAGTTGAGATAGTTTGGGCCAATCAGCGCATCGCTGTAAGTGGTGCCCGCCGCGTCGAGACTTCTGGCGAGTGCATATTGCCCCCCGAGACCGACCGACGTGATATTGGCCACATCCGCCATCGAGTAGAGAAGCGAATAGGCGGCGCCATTGACACCGAGCGAGCCGCCCTGGTTCGACGTCGCAAGTGTACCATCTGCATTCAGATAGGTGAGGCTCCCGACGAAGCCGGAACCGGTCAGTCCAAATGAGAGATTGCTCGCCGACGAGCCGTCATAGGCAAGCGCGACAGAACCCGCGCCCTTCACAGTGATCGGAGCGTTGATCGTCAGCGCACCGCCAGAGAGTAGACGGAGGTTGCTGCCTCCCGTCAGTGTCAGCGAGCTGGCGACCGTCAACGGCGATCCGCTCGCGGTCGTTACGGTCAGTCCGCCTACCGTCACTGCCTGATCGATCGTGAAGCTCGCGCCGAGCGCGTTGATCAGAATGTTGGACGTACCGTTGATGGCAGCGGTGGCGCTTGCATCATTGCCGCTCGCAGCAATGGCGGCGGCTTTCGTGACACCAGCGGTTGAGTAAAGCGTCGACACCGTCGAGCCCGACATCGTGTTGCCGAGAAGATTGAACCCGGTTTGAACATGCTGGTTAGACGCAGTGGCGAATGCTGCCGAGTTGGTCACGCCGGTTCCGGGATTGGCACTCGTATAGGTGACGAGCGAAGCACCGGGCGCGAAGGATCCCGCAGCGCCGAAGAGGTAATAGTAGCCGTTGGCGCCTGTCGAGGCCGACCCGAAGCGACTGCCGTTGGCAAGACCGGTCACTGTGACCGCGCCGTTGAGGCCTGAGGCTGCTGGTGTCACCTGGTTATCGACATAGGCGGTGCCAGAAATCGCCTGAATTCCGTTCGGGAAGAAGCTGGTGAGATAGGGATAAAGACCATTCGTGCCGCCGGCGAAGGCGGAGCCGAGATTGACGCCCGTCGTCTGAAGACCCGATGTAGCAAGCCCGCTCACATTCCCTTGCTGGCCCGCCCCATCATTGCCGATGCCGTTGCTGGCGATGCCGCTCGTCGACATGTCCCAATAGGCGTTGGTAACGGAGACCGTGCCACCACTCCGCGGCATGGTCTGGCCAATTAGCCCGCCCGCGGTGGATTGCGTCGGCGCCGTAACGCGGCCGGTCGTATAGGCATTGCTGACGCTGGAAGTCCCACCATCTGTCATCATCATTCCGACGAGACCGCCGGCCTGACCGTATCGCGTGCTGGAAACCGCGCCAGTTGCATAGGCATTGATGATAGAGGCTGTCGCGGACGTCGACGCATAGTTCTGTCCGGTGAGGCCTCCCGCCATGCTGCCGCCGAAGGCCGCGCCGGTCGCGAACACGTTGGAAATAGGCGCGGAGGCACCGTTCGATGCAAAGTTTATCCCGACGAGCCCACCGGTCGCAGCCGCTCCCGCTGTCGAGCCGACGGTTCCGGTCGCGTAGGAATTGGAAATCGAAGCAGTGACACCGATGTAGGCAAAATTCTCGCCCACCAAGCCGCCAAGAGTGGAATTCGCATCACCGGTGATGGCTCCCGTCGCATAAGAGCCTGTGATCGCTGCGGTATCTCTATCGCCATAATTGTAGCCGACGAGGCCGCCGCCGAATCCGCCGGAGCCTGTAGTCACTGCACCCGTCGCGTAGGAGCCGCTGATCGTGGCCGAGCTCGCATAGGCGTGGTTCTGTCCGACCAGGCCGCCGGCCATGCCGTATTGTCCGACCGTCACGGCACCTGTTGCATAGGAATTGGCGATCAACACCGGCGCGCCGTGGCTCAATGTCGCGCCGACAAGCCCGCCGACCGAGGCGCTCGTTCCACCGCTCACGTTCGTGGAGGCAAATGCGTTGATGACCAAGGCCTGCGTGCCGTTGCTGGCCGTTGTTAGAAGACCGACCAACGCACCATCCATCGCTCCGGGATTCGGAAAGCTGGGCATTGTACCGACGCCGCTGACAAGGCCGCCGACAAGGCCGACGTCCCGGATCGTGCCGCCCGTAACCGTGCCGAACAGGCCGACGGGCGCATTATTTGTCGTGCTGTTGATGGTCAGGTTGGAGATCGTATGTCCGAGCCCCTCGAAACTGCCTGTGAACGTGGAAATCGGCGCGTCGGTAAAGGGCGTTGCCGCAAGATCAAGATTGCCGGCAAGTGCGAAACGGCCAGAGTTCGCCGTGTTGATGGTCAGCAGATCCGAGGCCGAATAAACGAGCGTTTGCTGCGCGCCATTGAGGAGAAGCGCTTGCGAGCCTGGCGTGCCCGTGAAGTCGATGCGGCCGGCAAAGCCCGTCGCGGTCAGTCCGAAGTCAAGCGTGCCGCCCGAGCCGCCGCCGACATTGGTGTTCAGCATCAGAGCGCCGGTGCCGCCGACCGTGACGGTCGCGTCGACGTTGATTGAGTGAGCAGCGTCGAGCCGAAGGAGATTGGCGTTCCAGCTCAGCGGTGCTGCAATGGTGATGTCGCCGGCCTGCGATCCGGCACTGCCGAAGCCGCCCGTCGTCACGGTGACATTGGCGGTTGCGAGCGCATTGGTCAGCGTGTTGACATTGATGACGCTGTCATTGCCTGTCGCCGTGAAGCCGGAGGAATTGCTGTCCGTCGCCGTCGAAATCGTCACATTATAGGGATCAAGCAGCAGATTGCCGACGGAACCATGCGCCGCCGTCAGATCGGTGAGACCGGTGTAGGACAGTTTTGCCTTGCCCGAGACTTCCGCCTCGCCGCCATTGCCGGAGATCGCGCCGCCCTTGGCCGTGATCGTCCCGGCAAAACGCGTCAGATCGTCGGACCACAGAACGACATTGCCGCCATTGCCCGTCGTGACCGCATCGGCATTGATGACCGTATTGGCATCGACCGTCAGCGTCTCGGCATGCTGCAGCGGCCCCTTGCCCTGGCGATTGCCGCCGATATTGACGGTGCCGCCGCCGGTCTTGCCAGAGGCATTGATCTTCGCATTCGCCAGCGTGATCTTGCGGCCCGTCACCTCAACCTTGCCGCCTGAGCCGCGCCGGCTGCTGGCATCGACCTTGCCTGAGATCGCCACCTCGCCATCGCCGCCCGACAGCACGATATCGCCGCTTCTGCCCGAGACACCCTTCGCCTCGATCGTCCCCGACATGTTGACCGCCTGCCGCGCCATGTCCCTCGCCGCCGCCGCCGACAGCTGCACCGTCCCGCCTCTGGCCGAGATCCTGCCGCTATTGTCGACCAGCGCCCCACTGCCTTTAGCCTTGGTCGGCACCGCCACCTGCAGGAAGCCGTCKCCGGACAGATCGAGCGTTGCCTGCTCGCCGGATCCCAAGGCCACCTTGCCCATCGGCACGGTGATGACACCAGAATTGGCGACCGTGCCGCCGATCAGCGCCATATAGCCGCCGCGGTTAATCGTGATCGTACCGGCATTCGTCACCGAGCCAGATGCGCCATTGCCGGTAAARCTCCGCTTGCCGGTCATGAAGTCGTCATCGGAGATGCCGAGCGTCGAGGCGACGAAGGCGCCKGYYTTCACCGTGCCTGAATTGGTAATGGCAATGCCGTTCGGRTTGATCAGATAGACCTGGCCATTGGCATTGATCTGRCCKGMWATGGTCGAMSTYGTCTGGCCGGTCACCCGGTTGAGGATGGCTGAATTGGCATCGGGCTGGACGAAGGTGACGCGGTTGCCCTTGCCGACATCGAAACTCTGCCARTTGACGACRGCGCTGCCGCTCGTCTGGTTGATGGTGAGAGACCCGGCCGATGGCGACCCGATCGTCGCAC
>NZ_JARWLA010000015.1:0-168262 GCF_047445805.1 Rhizobium sp. BR 314
CCGCTACGCGGCGACCTTCCCCCTCGAGGGGGAGGTGTTTAACTACCACCCTCCGCCGCCTCCACCGCCGCCACCGCCTCCGGAGAAGCCACCGCCGCCACCTCCTCCACTACCGAAAGCGGAGGACGAGCTGGAGACGGGTGCAGGAACGGTCGAGGCGATGGTGGATGCCATGGACGACGAGAAGTCGCCGATCGTTCCGCCAATGTTGCCCGGGCGGAAGTCGCCGGAATACCAGATCGGCGCATAGGCGGCGGCCGCTGTTGCCCCCGCTGCCGTGGCAAGCCATGTCTCGAAGGCGCTGGACCATGGTTTTTCAACGCCCAGCGCAACCGCATAGGGTAGCAGCGTTTCGAAATGCCGTGGCGACATCTGTGGCGCGCCCTGCATGTTCATCCGGTCGCGTTCCGCCAGCGTCAGATATTGTCTGAGACCGGCAATGCCATCCATCATCTTACGCCCGAGCGGCGTTGGCGCGCCCATCAGGAAATAGAAGACGACGTTGAGCGCGAAAATGCCGACGATGCCTGCCACCAGCGGCAACAGACCAGCCTCCCAGAGCGGCACGACCGCGGCAGCAAAACCGCTAACGGCAATCGAGACGAAGACGAAGCCGAAGAAGGCGAAGATCAGCACCGAAACAATGCGCTGGGCGAGGCTCGTATTATGCCTGCGGAACCTGCGGCCGATCGAACTTGCAAAGACCGTCACGAAAATCGACAGGAAGCCCGGCACGACGATCAGCGGCACCGCATTCTCGTGCAGACGGCCGAAAATGACGATCGCAGCCAGAACCAGAACAGAAAGGGCAATACCGGCAATCACATAGAGCGAATTCGCCTTGTAGTACTCGCCGCGATGATCGCGCTCGATGGCGCTGCGAAATTTCGAGCCGAGGCGCTGCACCGCCTCGCCGTTCGCCTTGTCGATGACAAGTGGAGAGAATGGCCCGACGGCCTGCATCAGCACCTTATCGCCACCGCCCAGATCAGTGCCAGCCTTGCCCGTGGGGCGGATGACCACCTTTCCCGCGAGATCGTCGAGAATGACATAGCCGCGCACGGCAAGATCGATCGCCGTTGCCGAGAATGCCGTCCAGCTGGAGCTGGCAAAACCCTTATTGTCGATATAGTTGACCAGCGCCGGTGAAATGCCTTCGGGCGGATCCCAGCGCGGGACCATGACGCCGGCCGGCGGGTCGCGGCCAACCGCAATCCAGCTGCGCATGTAATAGACAAACAGCAGGATCAGGCCGCCGATGGCGATCGTCGTGTCGAGATGATCCCTGAGGAACCAGCCCCATTGCTGGCTGTCGCTCGGCGGTGCAATCGCCCCTTTTGCAAGCTTGATGGCGATTGTCAGACCTTCGGCGCTCGCGAGCGGCCGGGTTGTCGTAAAGGTAGCTACATTGCCGTCCGCGCTGGCGCTGGCACTCTTGCCGTTGGCACCGAGCGGCCCGGTGAAGAAAGCAAGCTGTTGCGGCCGCACGCCATCGGGCAATGTGACGGTTGCCCTGGCGTTGATGATCGGGAACAGCCAGCCATTGCCGGTCACGTTCCAATAGAGCTCGTCGTGATCGTCGAAATAGCGCATCTGACGATTGGTGTCGTAGGTGATGCGGAAGCTATGCGGGCCGGGTTTCAAGACCCGCTCGGCATTGCCGATGTATATGCGCTCGCCGCCCCTGATGCGCTCAGTGCGCCAATCCTCCGGCTGGTCGTCACGTTCGACGGACACGACCTTGAAATCCACCTGGATCTCCCGGCCGCCGGCATCGGTCATAACAAGCGGAAAATCGCGGAAAATGCCGCGTCTGATGTCTTGGCCTTCCGAATTGACCGCAATGGTCTCGACCACCCGCATGGAGCCGTCGCGATGCAGGGCAATCGCCTGATCGAATTTGGTGATGAGTTCGGCCGCGGTGACAGCCGTTGCGCAAAGCAGCAGGCAGAGAGCCAGGAAGAACCCGCAAAGCCGTGTCATCACTCCCCCAAAGGATGGCCGCGGCGCCGTCGCCGGCGCCGCCTTGCGTCAACAATGCTTCCGCACCCCACCATCCCTCGGAATGGCGGAGCGTCAATCTTCGTAAGAGACCCCGAGCGAAGCCAGCACGTTCCAATAGGACGGGAAGGTCTTGGCGACGCAATCGGGATCGAGAATGGTGATGCCACCGATCTTCAGGCCGGCGAGCGCAAAGCTCATGGCAATGCGGTGATCGGCGAAACTATCGATCTCCGCAGGCAGCACTTTGCCGGCGAGGCTCGGATCGGATGCGACGATCAGATCGTCGCCCTCCTCCGTACCGAGGTTCGGAACGATGCGCGACAGGCCGCTCGACAATGCGCGGATACGGTCGCATTCCTTGACGCGCAGGTTCTCGATGCCGACGAAGCGCACCGGCGTTTCGTTGAAGGCGGCAAGGACGGCAAGCGTCGGGATAGCATCCTGCATCTGCGAGCCGTCGATGACGGCCGGAAGATGCGGGAACTTGGAAATCAGATCATAAGCTTTCGCATCCGGCTGAGAGAACTGTTCGGCCGGGGTGCCAAGATCGATCTTGCCGCCACCAAGCACTTCAGCTGCCCAGAGATAGGTCGCCGCGGAGGCATCCGGCTCGATCAGGAAATCGGCGGCATGATAGCCGGTGGGCTCGACGCGCCAGGCGACGGGGCTCACGCGCTCGACTTTGGCGCCGAAAGCACGCATGGCCGCAACCGTCAGATCGATATAGCCGAGGGCGCCGATATGCTCGCCGAGCAGCTCGACATCGACAGCGCGGTCGCCGCCGGCCGCCATCATCAACAGCGCCGAGACATACTGGCTGGAAAGGCCGCCATCGATCTGCACGCGGCTTGCCTCGAAACGACCGGTACCATTGACGGTCACGGGCGGGCAGCCGGTTTGCGTGGAAGCATCGATGCCGAGCGAGCGCAACGCGTCGACGAGCGGGCCGATCGGCCGCTTGCGCATATGCTCGTCGCCATCCACGATGACCTTGCCTTCGACCAGGGCAGCAGCAGCTGTAAGGAAGCGTGTCGCCGTGCCGGCATTGCCGAGAAAGAGAGGAGCTGCGGGCGCCTTCAGCTTGCCGCTGCCTGTCACGATGAAGGTGGTATCGTCAGGCTCATCGATCGTGACGCCCATGGCGCGCAGCGCTTCGGCCATATAGCGGGTATCGTCGCTCTTCAGCGCGCCTGTCAGCCGGCTCGTGCCCTTAGCAAGGCCTGCCAGCAGCAGTGCGCGGTTGGTGATCGACTTCGATCCCGGCGGCATGGCGCGCCCGGTCAGAGGCTTGCCCGGCGGGATAATCGTGAGTTTGGCTCTACCCATCATCATTCTCTTTGGTCAGAGCCTTTCCGTGCTTCTTCGAATCGCGAAAAGGCTCAATCTTTTTGTTTTTACGCAATTCCGTACGGAAAACCGCGACGCACTTTTCCTGGAATTGCTCAGGTCAGGAAAACGGCCGATGGCCGTCGGTCGGCATCCTTTACCGCCTCGCATGAAAAACCGATAGCAAAAATCTCAGAACTTTACCGTGGGAACGGCGCGATCCGCTTCGTTGGTGATTTCGAAATAGGCTTTTTTGACGAAGCCGAAGGGGCCGGCGATGAGGTTGTTGGGGAAGGTTTCGACCTTGACGTTCAGATCGCGTGCAGCGCCATTGTAATAGCGACGAGACATCTGGATCTCGTTTTCCGTCTTCTCCAGCGACTGTTGCAGCTCGACGAAGCCCGTATTAGCCTTCAGATCCGGATAGGCTTCGGACACGGCCATCAGACGGCCAAGCGCCTGGCTGAGAACGCCTTCGGCCGCAGCACGGCCGGCGACATCGCCAGCTGGCACGGCTTGGGCAGCATTGCGCGCCTGGGTGACCTCGACCAGCGTCTTGTTCTCATGGCCGGCATAGCCTTTGACCGTCTCGACCAGATTGGGAATGAGATCGGCGCGGCGCTTCAACTGCACGTCGATGCCGGACCAAGCCTCTTCGGCGACCTGACGAGCGCGAACGAGCCCGTTATAGATAAAGACGACGTAGAGCGCGGCCAGAACTATGATCGCGAGAAGAATAAACATCTGAAATCCCCGGGGCGACTGCAACCATGGGGACACTAGGCAGATTTGCCGGCAATGTCACCCGGCTTTAACGGTAACGGAGGACCAAGACTGGGCCGGCAAAACCTAATCTTGGGGAAATCCGCTGAGGATTGCTCGGAAGGTGTATCCCGTAAACCATCGCCCTTTGAGGAGCGCACATCCAAGGCGCTCCGGGACATTTCAAGCTCAGGCGGCCTGCTGGTTCCAGTTGATGCCGCCTGCATCGGTCAGCAGGAAGGCCTCGCCACAAGCCTTGGCCAGTGTGCGCACGCGCAGAATATAACTCTGGCGCTCCGTCACCGAAATGACGCCGCGGGCATCGAGCAGGTTGAATACGTGGCTCGCCTTGATGCACTGGTCGTAGGCCGGGAAGACGCACTTGTGCAGGCGATGGTTTTCGCTGTCGCCAGGGGCGCCGGCTGCCAGCAACGCCTGGCATTCCTTCTCCGCATCGATGAAATGGCGATGCAGCATTTCCGTGTTGGCATATTCGAAATTATGCCGGGAATATTCCTGCTCGGCCTGCAGAAATACGTCGCCATAGGTGATCTTGTCTTCGCCTTCGAGGCCGTTGAAGTTCAGGTCATAGACGCTGTCGACACCCTGAACATAGGTCGCGAGACGCTCCAGACCATAGGTCAGCTCGCCGGCAACAGGCGCACACTCGATACCGCAGACCTGCTGGAAATAAGTGAACTGTGAGACTTCCATGCCGTCGCACCAGCATTCCCAACCGAGACCCCATGCGCCGAGCGTCGGGCTTTCCCAGTCGTCCTCGACAAAGCGGATATCATGCAGAAGCGGATCGAGGCCGATCGCCTTCAGCGAGCCGAGATATAGCTCCTGCAGGTTCGGCGGATTGGGCTTCAGGATGACCTGGTACTGATAATAGTGCTGCAAGCGGTTCGGGTTTTCGCCATAGCGTCCATCCGACGGGCGGCGGGACGGCTGAACATAGGCTGCACGCCACGGCTTGGGACCGAGCGAACGCAGCGTGGTGGCCGGATGGAACGTGCCGGCGCCGACTTCCATGTCGTATGGCTGCAGAACCGCGCAACCCTTGTCGGCCCAGTAATTGTGCAGCGTCAGGATCAGCGCCTGAAAGGAGCGCTTCGGGTTCATGTGGTCGGGCACGTTGGCAGTCATGGGAGCTGATTTCTTCTGCTAGCGAATTGTTTGGCGGACAGGTGCCACGGCGGGGCGAACGGGTCAAGTTTTTACTCTGCCGCGTGTAGGAGCAATGCTGGAGTTTGGTTCCGAAGAAGGCCCTCAGAATGGATTGATGACCGTCAACCGCTTCTCTACTATCAGGCCACCGTGCAAATCTTCCGAATAGAACCGCTCGCAGCCAGCCTCGATCGCCGCGGCTAACATGGTCGCATCATAGAAGGAAAGCTGATAACGCTGGGTAAGCTCCAACCCTGCGAATGTGATTTTCTCACTTACCGGAATGATGGTTCCCGACAAAGCAACGAGAGCATCAATTGCCTCGCGAATATCAGGCCAGGACATATTGAGCTTCTTGCGCGCGACATTGGCAAACTCGTTTAGCGCCTGCGCGCTGATAGCGAATGGCTGAGCTAAAAGCGTCTGCGCCTTTTCAGCCCGCTCCCCCTCCATAAAAGCGTAGAGAAGAACATTGGTGTCGAGAAAATCCAAAACAGGACGCATCAGCGGGAACTGGCGTCTTCGCGATCAAACTTCCAATCCTCGGGAAGTTTGAGCTTAAACGCTCTGATCTTTTCCATAGCTCGGTGCCGCCTGTCGTCACGTTCGATTTCAAAGGCATTTCCTTTGCCGATACGCACAACAATATCATCGCCTTCCTTTAGGTCGAGGGCATCAACAACCGCAGAAGGGATGCGGATAGCCAGACTATTTCCCCATTTTGCGACCTGCATGAGACACTCCGATGATATACGTCAAGGAATGTATATCAAGAACTTTTGCGTGAAGCAATTTGGCTATTCATCCTCGCGCTTCACCCGGTATTCTCCGGTCTTCGGATCCTTGATCAGCGTTCCCATCGCGCCGGTGCGCCGCTCCGTTTCGGCGCGGCGGGATTTTTCGGCAAGCCGCTGTGCATCGCGGACGAAGCGCCGATACAAGAACCAGATGCCGCCGATGACGACGATGAAGAAGATGATCCGGGACATTACCCAGCGCTCCCGATTACAATCCGTACCGGCCCCACAATGCCTTTTCCTCTGCCACTTCGGCAAGCCCGGCTGCAAGGCCAGCGCCAAGGCCGTCCATGCTGCCCAGCGAAATGCCCGGAGACTTGCGACCGAAAAGGCTGCGAGGCGTGGTGACCAGCGCAAGCTTGACCTTGTCGCCGAAGCGCTTCCTCAGCTCCTGGCGCATATCGCCGAGATCATCGATGAGGCCAAGCTCAAGCCCGCGGCTGCCGGTCCAGAACAGGCCGGAGAACACCGTTCCGTCCGCCGAGAGCTTTCCGGTGCGCCGCTCTAGCACCATGTCGATGAAGACCTTGTGGATCTCGAGCTGCAGGCTTTTCAGATACTCGATGTCCTTTTCCTTCTCGGGCTGGAAAGGATCGAGGATCGCCTTGTTCTCACCGGCGGTATAGACGCGGCGCTCGACGCCGATCTTTTTCAACAGTTCGGGAAAGCCGAAGCCGCCGGAGACGACGCCGATCGAGCCGACGATGGACGTGGCATCTGCAATGATCTCATCGCCTGCAAGCGCGATCATGTAGCCGCCGGATGCCGCGACATCCTCAACGAAGACCAGGACCTTCTTCTTCTTTTCGGCCGCAAGATCGCGGATGCGATTGTAGATCATGCGCGACTGGACCGGAGAGCCGCCCGGCGAATTGACGACGATCGCAACGGCCGGCGCTTCCTTCATGTCGAAGGCCCTTTCCAAAGCCTGTGCCACGCCCGCCAGATTAAGCGATTGCCGCAGCGGACCGCCGCCGGAAGAGATGACGCCGCTCAGACGGACGACTGGCACGATCACCCGCTCCTTGCGGAAGCGCTTCGGAAGCATGCGTCTCAAGAACTCAACCATTCGTCATCCCTGAATCATGATGTTTGCTGCCCGTGATGTATGCACGGAAACGGCAAACGCAACATTACGGATCGTATTTCATGCCCCGACCGCAACCGGTCGACAGACTAGCGGCGCGGATAGGGCGCGCGGCCGTTGTTCATATCATCGACGAAATCGGTGAATTTGTGTGTCCCATCGCCATGCATGGTCAACGGCGCTCGCAACGCCAATCTCGCCCTCGACCCCTTGATTGCCGTCACCAGGATACGTACGGCGCTCTCGCCTTCGCGCGGATGGATCGGCGTGATCTCGATGCCGCCGAAGCGCCGGCCGCAGGCTGCGATGATCTCGCCGATCGATTCCGGCCGCGCGATCAGAGACAGCTGGCCACCGGGGATCATGATAGCACCTGCCGTGCGTATCCAGCGCTCGAACAGCCCCTCGGTCATAGCATGCGCCTCGGCCTTCAACGCATCGGGCGTCAGCCGGTCGCTGGCATCGTTGAAAGGCGGGTTCATGATGACATGGTGGAAGCTGTCGTCGATCAGGCCCGCTTCGTTGCGACCCTTACCGGTCAGCGTCACATCGGCTTCGATCACCGAGACGCGATCGGCAAACCGCGCATTTTCCGGCAGCAGCAGGCTCTTGCGGGCGAACGCGGCCATATCGGGTGAGCGTTCGAACAATACCACCTCAGCCCGATCAAGCCGCGATGCGACTGCCATGCCTGCGGCCCCGGCACCTGAGCCGAGATCGGCAACCCTCACTGCCCGCTCATCGGCGACGAGCGCTGCAAGCAGCATCGCATCCATGCCAGAACGATGCCCCCTGCCCTTCGGCTGGACGATATGGAATGCACCGCGGTGGAAGGCGTCGATCGTTTCGGAAGAATTTTCGGCCATGGCGAACCTCAGCCGCGTACCGGGCGCAGCTCGTCGCCGAGACCGGCATCGATGAGGATACGCCGAGCCTGATCGGCACGTTCCTCCTCCACCAGGAAACGGCGCGGCAGCATGCCGAGTGAGCCCTCCAGGATGCTCATGGCCTGATCCGCCACGAAGCAATGAATCCCCGCATCCTTCATCAGGCTCTGCGCAAACGAGAGCAGGACGGGATCGTTGGTGCGGATGAGTTCGTGCATAAGCCCTAGAATTCCTGTCAAATTTACGCGACGAGACAATTCGCCTCTTGCCGCTTGTTTCGCCCCTTCTTATTGTGCTTTGCAGAAAATGAACAGGAGTCCGGATCGTTGGGCGTCGTGATACCGCTGGAAGAAAGCAAGAATAAACTGGCATCCATCAAGCCTTTGGTGGATCTGACCAAGGCGGACATGGAACGCGTCAATCAGCTCATCCTGTCGAAAGCCGGCTCCGATGTTCAGATGATCCCCGAGGTTGCGGAGCATCTCATCTCCTCTGGCGGCAAGCGCCTGCGGCCGATGCTGACCATCGCGTCGGCAGCGCTCTACAACTATCAGGGCGACAACCATATCAAGCTCGCGACCTCGGTCGAATTCCTGCACACGGCCACGCTGCTGCATGACGATGTGGTCGATGAAAGCGATCTGCGCCGCGGCCGCTCAACCGCCCGCATGATCTGGGGCAACCAGGCAAGCGTGCTGGTCGGTGACTTCCTGCTCGGTCAGGCCTTCCGCATGATGGTTGAGGTCGGCTCGCTCGACGCGCTCGACGTCCTGTCTTCCGCCGCCTGTGTCATCGCCGAGGGCGAAGTGCTGCAACTTTCCGTTTCCAAGAACATGGAAACGACTGAAGACGATTATCTCTCGGTCATCCGCGCCAAGACTGCGGCGCTTTTCGCAGCTGCGGCCGAAGTCGGCCCGATCGTCGCCAATGCCGGAAAAGCAGAACGTAACGCGCTGAAGTCCTACGGCACCAATCTCGGCCTCGCTTTCCAGCTCGTCGACGACGCACTCGACTACGGCGGCAAGGCTGCCGATCTCGGCAAGAATGTCGGCGACGATTTCCGCGAGGGCAAGATCACCCTTCCGGTGATCCTCGCCTATCGCCGCGGCACCGAGAAGGAGCGCGCTTTCTGGCGTGACGCCATCGAAACCGGCAACAACAGTGATGAGAATCTCGAGAAGGCGCTCGGCCTCATCACGAAATACGGCGCGCTGGCCGATACCATCGCCCGTGCCGTCCATTACGGCACCATCGCCCGCGACGCTCTGGCACCTTTGCCGGAAACGCCATGGAAATCAGCACTTCTCGAAGTGATCGATTTCTGCATCGAACGCGTTAATTGATGGCGGCTGCCTGAATTTGTTGCAGGGCCGCTTCAAAAAAGCCATCCTGTTGTGAATCAGTTGACACGAATGCGTTATGCCGCCGGCGATTTCGCTGGCCGTCCCTCGATGAAAGGCTTTCTAATGCGGCAGAGACTTGCCATCCGTTTCCTCTCGGGCGTCGCCCTGGCAGCGGTCCTTTCGGTGTCCGCCCTGAGTGTCGCGCGGGCTGAGAACAAGCCGGCAAAGGCGGAGATCACCGCTCCTGTCGCCTTCGATCCGGATAATGTCGATACGTTCGCCGGTGCATTCCTTGCCGCTCGTACGGCCGATGTCGATCACGACTATGACACTGCTATCGCGCTCTACAAGAAAGCGCTGATGATCGACCCGGGCAATCCGGAAATCCGTCAGCGGTTGATGATCTCGCTGCTGCTCAACGGCAATCTCGAAGAAGGCGTAAAATACGCCAACGAGCTGAAGAGCGATCCCTCGGTCGAGCGGGTCACCACGATCGTCCGCGGCATGGACGCCATCCGCCGCCACGAATATCGGTCGGCGCAGGAAATCCTCAAATATAGCGGTCCGAACGATCTCGACCGGATGATGACTAACTTGCTCTCCGCATGGGCTCGCGCCGGTTCCGGCCGCGGCAAGGAAGCGATCTCGTTGGTCGACAAGATGAAGGGACCGGACTGGTTCAACATTTTCAAGAACTATCATGCAGGCGCCATCGCCCTGTCGATCGGCGATATCAAATCCGCTCGCTCGCACCTGAACGACGCCATCCTCGACAAGACGGGCGGCGCGACGGCCCCGGACACCTTCATGCGCGCCGTCATGGCGCTTGCACGCCTCGAAGCCAAGGCTGGCGACAAGCAGAAGGCGCTCGATGCGATTTCGGTCGGCGACAATCTCGTCAGCAATTACGCGCCGCTCAATGCGCTGCGCGACAGCATCAGCAAGGGCGACACGCCCGACCAGCAGGTGACCAACGCCAGCGAAGGTGCGGCCGCCGTGCTCTTCACCGTCGGGGCTGCACTGAACCGCGACGGCGCCGAGGATGTCGTCTCACTCTACCTGCAGATTGCCAATGCCCTCGACCCGAAGGCTGCCGACACGCTGGTTCTGCTCGGCGGGCTTGCCGAGAAGCAGGATCAGACCGATCGTGCCATCGCCTTCTATAAGAAGGTGCCCGATAATTCGCCGATGGCCCGCATCTCGGAGCTGCAGCTGGGCCTCGCCCTCGCCCAGGCCGGCAAGATCGACGACGCGCGCAAGCATCTGAAAGCGCTGATCGATTCCGATCCGAACGATATCCGTAGCTACCTCGCCTATGGCAGCGTCCTTTCCGATGCCAAGGACTTCCAGGCCATGGCCGAAACCTATGACAAGGCCGTGCAGATCATCGGCCCTGTGCCCAAGCGCAGCGACTGGGCCGTGTTCTTCCAGCGCGGCATTGCCTATGAGCGGCTGAAGAAGTGGCCGGAGGCAGAGCCGAATTTCAAGAAGGCTCTTGAGCTCAACCCCGATCAGCCGCAGGTGCTGAACTATCTCGGCTATTCCTGGGTCGACATGAACATGAACCTCGACCAGGGTCTGAACATGATCAAGAAGGCGGTCGAGCTGAAGCCGGATGACGGCTATATCGTCGATTCGCTCGGCTGGGCCTATTTCCGCCTCAGCCGTTTCGACGATTCGGTGAACGAACTGGAGCGGGCAGCGCAGCTCAAGGCCGGTGATCCCACGATCAACGATCACCTCGGCGACGCTTACTGGCGCGTCAACCGCAAGCTGGAGGCGGTCTATCAGTGGAACCGCGCTCTCGCTTCGAAGCCGGAAGAAGCCGACATTCCGAAGATCAAGGAAAAGATCGAGAAGGGCCTGCCTGTCCTCGATAACGACCCGAAGACGGTCGACAAGAGCAAGCAGCCCGATCCAGCACCGCCGCCGGCTCCGGATTCGAGCGCGCCGGCTCCGGTCGATAAGAAGTCATAAGACTTCCCATGAACGCGATCTTGGCAGCGGGCGATTTCGACCTCACGGAGGAGGCGCCCGCAAAGATCAATCTTGCGCTGCATGTCACCGGCCGCCGCGCCGACGGCTATCACCTGCTCGATATGCTTGTCAGTTTCACGCGACATGGCGATCGCCTTGGCTTTCGTGCAAGCGAGCATGACGCATTCAGTCTTTCCGGTCGCTTCGGCCCGCTTCTTGCTGTGGATGCCGAGGCCGGCGACAATCTCGTGCTCAAGGCGCGTGACCTGCTCCGACAGGCCGCCGGCCGCGAAACCCCTGCAGTTCATATCCATCTGGAGAAGAACCTGCCGATCGCCTCGGGCATCGGTGGCGGCTCGGCGGACGCTGCTGCGACGCTGCGTGGGCTGATGCGGCTGTGGCGGCTCTCGCTGCCGCAAGAGACCATGAAGACCATCGCCTTGAAGCTCGGCGCCGATGTGCCGATGTGCCTTGCAAGCCAGCCGCTGGTGGCGCGCGGCATCGGTGAGGCAATTGAGCTGCTGCCGGCGTTTCCCGCTTTTTCCTTGGTGCTCGGCAACCCACTCGTCGGCGTGTCGACACCAGACGTATTCCGCCAATTGTCCCGCAAGGATAATCCGCCGCTCTTGTTTTCATCGCAGCTGCCGCAGAGACAAAGCGAGTGGATCGACACCATCAAGACTTTGCGGAACGACTTGGAACCGCCGGCGCGCTCGATCTGCGCTGAGATTTCAGTGCTGTCCGGTTTGATCGAAAGCCAGTCTCCGATCGTGACGCGCATGTCCGGCTCGGGCGCAACGTGCTTCGGCATCTTTGCCGATCTCGCGCAGGCGACGGAAGCTGCCGCCTCGCTTCACAGGCAGCGGCCGGACTGGTATTTCCAGGTGACGGAAACGATCGCGGGAGAAGTATGATGGCCGCTTCAATCAACGAAAGATCCTTCATTCCCGTTGGCATCGCGGTGCTGACTGTCTCTGATACGCGCACGCTCGCCGACGACAAGTCAGGCGATACGCTGGTCGCACGTATCGCTGACGCCGGTCACAGGCTTGCGGCCCGCGCCATCGTGCCCGACGACAAGGAACGCATCCGCGCGCAGGTGGAAGCCTGGACAAAGGACGACGCGGTCGATGTCGTGATCACCACCGGCGGCACGGGCTTTACCGGCCGCGATGTCACGCCCGAGGCGCTGGAGCCGCTGTTCGAAAAACGCATGGATGGTTTCTCCGAGGTCTTCCACCGCATCTCCTACGACAAGATCGGCACGGCAACGATTCAGTCGCGGGCAACAGGCGGCGTTGCCAACGCCACCTTCATCTTCGTGCTGCCGGGTTCTCCCGGTGCCTGCAAGGATGCTTGGGACGGCATACTGAAGGCGCAGCTCGATTACCGGCATATGCCCTGCAATTTTGTGGAGATTATGCCGCGCCTTGACGAGCATCTGAAGCGCGGTGCCGGTTCCAAATAGGTAGGTCGCGCAAAGGTGTCGAGCGGGCTTGCAAAAACGACACGCGACCTCAAAAACCTACAGCCCGACAGGAGAACCCGAGAGGTTGCGAAACGCTGCAGGCCTTAGTCGATCACAATGCCTTTCGGAATATCAGGTCTTCTGGCCCGGCAAGACAGGAATTGATTCCCAACTCTCGCCGTTGAGGATAATGCAGCTGCGGCCGGAAACGTCGCTGAGCATCAGTGTCCAGTTACCGCTGTCGGCGGTGTAGACTTCGAGGATCGTGCTGGTGTCGAGCTTGCCGACGGCCGAGAGCTTCTCGGAGAGGTGATCGCTGAGAAAGCCGACGAGATCTACTCGCTTGGCACAGGCGAGCATCGCCTGGGAAGCGCCTAAGCCGGGATAAAAGATCGCTACTGCCACAAGGGCCATCGCCGTGAAGCGGGTGAGCATCGTGCGTTTCATAACGCACCTCCTTTCGCCGGCATGCCGGCGGACGAGGAGTGCTGCGCTAGCCTGTTCCGCCCCATATCGGCATCATGATAGTCGGCCGCCCCACGCGACACGCGAAAGGTGCCGCCACTTGGGGAATTATCGCAGCTATTTGCAGCTTTTCAAATGGAATCGCGAATCGGGCTAGCGAGCGGCGCGCGCCACCCAGGACGGGATGAGCTCGCTGGAGAGGCGCCGGCTCTTCTGCCCTTCGGCAAATTCCGCCAGCCGCATGCCATTTCTAGCCGTTGCAATGGCTTGCGGCTTGGATAAGAGCCAGCCCAGCTCCAACGGAGCTTTGGCGCGGCCAATGCGTTGCAGAAAAGGTCGGCGATAACCGCGCGATGCCGTAAAGCGCGCCGGAACCTTATTCAGCGAGACGTACTCCGCAATCTCATCTATCCAGCCCGCTTGCGGCCGGGCACCGGGCTCGACGAGCAGCAGCCATTCGCCACGTGCCGAACGCAATATATCGTTAATATCCCACTGCGAATAGAAACGGCAGCCTGCAGCATCCGCCACCCGCGAAGTACCGTCCTGCGAGCCGTGATCGAGCACGACGACATCGCAGACGAGGCCTTCGATCGCCCCCTGCACCAAGGCTGCCAATGTCTGCGCCAGCTCAGGTTCCTGATCCTGGCATTCGATGATGACTGTCAACATTGCCCATTTATAGAGCGGCGCACCATTTATTGCCAGCTCCTAACCCTCGCGTCCGAGTGTTTAAGAAATGCGAGATAATCGCGCTCCAAATCTCCTCGCGATCGCATCGGGAGCCTCGAACGAACGGGGATGATAACGGCGACTTCGCATTTTTGTTCTTGCATTGTTCTTACTTGTCGGATAGGAATTTAATCATCTTAGACGCGGCATGCAGCGCCATGAACCGCCCTGGAGCCACCGATGAACGAGCAGTCCCTCGCAGCGCAGGCCGCATTCGCGCCTGCCAATACGCCAGACATTGCCAACGCTCTGATCGCCGATGCCGGCCTCAGGGTCGACGTCGAGCGCCGGCGCGGGCGCGGCGCGGGCCTGAACCCGAACGGCCGCTTCGAGAAGCAGCAGCGCGAGACCTTCGACGACGGCTGGCAGACGCTGGAAGAGCTCCCGCCCTTCAAGACGGAGGTGCAGGTCGAGAAGCCGCGCACCGCCATCACCCGCAATGAATCGCCCGATATCCCCTTCGATCGCTCCATCAATCCCTATCGCGGCTGCGAGCATGGCTGCATCTACTGCTTTGCCCGCCCGACCCACGCCTATATGGGCCTATCGGCAGGGCTGGATTTCGAAGCGAAACTGTTTGCCAAGCCAGACGCAGCCAAGCTTCTGGAACGCGAGCTGGCAAAGCCGGGCTATAGGCCTCGGGTCATCGCCATCGGCACCAATACGGATCCATACCAGCCGATCGAAAAGGAATGGCGGATCATGCGCCAGACCCTCGAAGTGCTGAACCGCGCGAACCATCCGGTCGCGATCGTCACCAAGTCGGCGCTGGTCATGCGCGATATCGACATTCTGAAGGAGATGGCCGCCAAGAACCTAGTTCGCGTTGGTCTTTCAGTGACGACGCTCGACCGGAAACTGGCGCGCACCATGGAGCCGCGTGCAGCCACGCCAACACGCCGGCTGGAGGCAATCCAGGCGCTGAGCGAAGCCGGCATCCGCACCTCGGTCATGGTGGCGCCGATCATCCCGGCCCTCAATGATCACGAGATCGAACGTATTCTCGAAGCCGGCAAGGCGGCCGGCGCGCAGGAGGCGAGCTACGTCATTCTGCGGCTGCCGCTGGAGGTGAGCCCGCTGTTCCGCGACTGGCTGCTGCAGCACTACCCGGATCGTTATCGCCACGTCATGTCGCTGATCCGCTCGATGCGCGGCGGCAAGGATTATGACGCCGATTTCGGCAAACGCATGAAGGGCGCCGGACCCTATGCCTGGCAGATCAGCCGGCGCTTCGAGATGGCGACGCGGCGGCTCGAGCTGACCCGGCGCAACATCGCATTGCGCGACGACCTGTTCGTGCCGCCTGACGGCAGCGGCGTGCAATTGTCGTTGCTCTGATACTTCCTCGCGGGTTGTCCCTGTACCCGCCGGAAAAGCCCCCTGGTTCGCCGCTCTGATCCACCGGGGGCTTGCAGGAGATCGGGTGGTGTGCGAGCTTCGCCGCATGCCACGCAGTACATCGCCCGATTCTCCCACGCTTTTCGACGATGGGCCTATCGTTCCGTCCTTCGAGCTGGAACTGATCGCCCGGCGCGCCGGGCACTGGCCGGTTGCCGGCGCAGACGAAGTTGGCCGCGGACCGCTCGCGGGACCGGTCGTCGCTGCCGCCGTCATTCTCGATCCTGAACGTATTCCCGACGGGCTGAATGATTCCAAGCAGTTGACCGCGGCAAGACGGGAAAGACTGTTTGTTGAAATTCTGGCAACTGCGACCGTTTCCATCGCCTCATCAAGTGCAACGCGCATCGATACCACGGATATTCGCAAAGCGAGCCTTGATGCGATGCGCCGTGCTATTTGCGGCCTAGCCGTGCCGGCAAGCTATGTGCTGACTGATGGCCTCGATGTGCCGGCCGGCCTCAGCTGCCCGGGAAAGGCCGTGGTCAAGGGCGATGCGCGCTCCTTCTCGATCGCAGCCGCTTCGATTGTCGCCAAGGTCACGCGCGACCGGATGATGGCGCGTGCGGGCAGCGTCTTTCCCGCCTACGGCTTCGCTGCCCATGCCGGTTACGGTACTGCGCAGCATCGCGCCGGCATCGAACAGCATGGCCCCTGCTCTCTGCACCGCATGAGCTTCCGCCCGCTGAGGAAAGACGTGGTCTGAGGCGACCGAGATAGTTCACCCCTCAATCAACAAGCCCAGCGGTGATCTCCAAAGACCATTTCAGTACATAGGCTATGTCGCGGCGATAGATGCGATCGTGACCATCCTGCAAGTTCCGGCGATAGCGCTCGACGCCGAGCGAAGCCTCCTGCTCCATGAAAGCAAGCAATGCTTCCAGCCTTGCAACGATGGCTTCCGGAATGAGGTGGCGGGCGTCAATCGACATTCCATACGCATCGACAAACATGCGTGCACGCCTAATCTGATCGTCCAACCTGCCCAGGCCTTCCACCTCAACATCCGAAGACAGCGGTGCCCACCGGTAGATGGCATAGGCGATATCCCAGGAGCGCGGGCCTGGATGAGCGGCCTCGAAGTCGATGATACCAGTCACCTCGCCATCGTTCAGAACGACGTTGTAAGGCGCGAAATCTCCATGACAGATGATCTCAGCAGGCTCTCTGGAGGATAGTTGCCATACGCGCGCCCTCTCAAGACAAGGCAGGAGCAGCGCGGAGCAATCGTGATAATGGCGAAGAAGAGAGGCTGCGGATCGCAGGGCCTTTTCGGCGCGCATTTCGCGACTGCTATCGAGATCACCCGTTGCGCCGGGCAGATAGCTCACCCTCTCCCAGACAGCATCGAAGCTGATCGGCGCGGGCGCCGCGGTAAAGCCATGTTCGGGTAAGGCCGCCAACAAAGCGTGTATGCTCGGCGTCCACGGACACGCCTGCCGCAGGACAGTGTCGCCATCGCGAAGCGGCCCTTGATCGTGCGATGTTTGCATCTGCCCCCCTTCCCGTGAAACGATCTAGACGTGCATGGTAACGCTAGTCAAACGGCGGAAAGTGAGATGAAAACAAAAAACCCCACCGAGGCGGGGTTTTCGAAGTGCAATCTCTCACACGCTCAGTTCAGTTTGGTCTTCACTTCATTGACTGCGTCATTGAAGAGACCTGCCTGAACGCTTCCGCCGGCCTTGTTTGCAAGCACGGTTTCAGCGGCGGCAATCGCCAGGTCAACGGCAGCGGAGCGAACCGCCTTCATTGCATCGGCTTCAGCCTGCTTGATCTTCTGCTCGGACAGAGCCGTACGGTTGGCGACGAATTCCTCCGTCTTCTTCCGGGCTTCCGTCGTCAGCATCTCGGCTTCGCGCTCGGCAGCGGCAACGATATTCGCTGCGTCTGCTTCGGCTTCCTTACGCTTGCGCTGATATTCAGCCAGCAGATGCTGAGCCTCTTCGCGCAGACGCTTGGCCTCGGCCAGTTCGTTGCGGATCTGATCGGCGCGGTCGTCCAGCGACTTTGCCATCATGCCCGGAACTTTCAGGTAAACGATCAGAGCGAGGAAGATGAGAAGGCCGACAAACGCGAAGAAAGTATTGTCTAAAGCGAACATCGATCAACCCTCCTGCTTGGCGGACGCGGCGGCCACAGCGGACGCGACGTCGGCTTTGCCGGCGACATTGCCAACCAGCTGCTCGACGACAGCACCGGCCGTCTCTTCGGCAATCGCGCCGACATCGCCAAAGGCTTTCGCCTTGATCTCTGCGATACGGGCTTCGGCAGCCTTGAGCTTTTCGGCCAGGCTTGCTTCAATCGCCTTGCGATCTTCCTCAGCCTTGACTTTTGCAGCATCGCGGGCGCTGGCACCGATGGTGTTCGCCTTGGCGCGAGCTGCAGCCAGATCGGCTTCATAGGTCGCGACGGCAGCGTCGGCTTCGGCCTTCAGACGCGAAGCTTCCTCGATATCCTGGGCGATCCGGTCATGCCGGCTTTCCAGAATGCCGCCAACCCGCGGGATGACGATCTTCTGCATGGCCACGTAGAAGATGACGAAGGTGATCACCAGCCAAAGCAGCTGTGACGGATAGGTCGTATGGTCGAACGGCGGGAATACGCCGCCGTGATGGCCTTCATTCGGCGCACCCGTTTCCGTGTGCACCGCTCCGGCGGCCGGCGGTGCTTCGTCAGCATATGCCGGGGTCACAAACATGCTCACCTCCAGGTGGTCTGCAAATACAAAGAATCACGGCTCGCTAACCGCGAACCGTGATCTATGACGCCGCTGATATCAGACGGCGAAGAGCAGGAGGAGAGCGACGAGCAGCGAGAAGATGCCCAGAGCTTCCGTAACGGCGAAGCCGAATACCAGACGGCCGAACTGGCTGTCAGCAGCCGACGGGTTGCGCAGTGCGCCGGACAGGTAGCTGCCGAAGATATTGCCGAGGCCGAGAGCCGTGCCGGCCATACCAAAGCAAGCCAAACCTGCGCCGATGAACTTTGCTGCTTCCGCGTCCATGTTGAACTCCTTTGAAATGGTTGTGCGGTGAATGACTGACGCCGTTAGACGCCAATGTCTTTATCCTTAGTGGCCACCCGGATGGATTGCGTCATTGAGGTACATGCAAGTCAGTACCGCGAAGACGTAAGCCTGAAGGAAGGCGACAAGGAACTCGAGACCGGTGATGGCGACGGTCATGATGAGAGGAAGGATAGCGCCACCGATGCCGACTGCGCCGAGAGCTCCGAGCGAGGCAACGAAGCCTGCGAACACCTTGAGCGTGATATGGCCAGCCAGCATGTTGGCGAAGAGACGAACGGAGAGCGAAATCGGGCGGGAGAGGAACGAGATAATCTCGATGATCACCACCAGCGGCAGAAGGATGCCGGGAACGCCGTGCGGTACGAAGAGCTTCAGGAAGCCGAACCCGTGCTTGATGAAGCCGTAGAGAATGACCGTAAGGATAACCAGCAGCGCCAGCGCGAAGGTAACGATGATCTGGCTGGTAACGGTATAGAAGTAAGGAACGAGACCGAGCAGGTTCGCCGTCAGGACGAACATGAAGAGCGAGAAGACAAGCGGGAAGAACTTCATCCCCTTCGTTCCCGCCCCCTCTTTCAGCATGGAGGCAATGAACTCATATGCCATTTCCGCGACTGACTGGGAGCGGCTCGGGATGACGCCGCGCGGTGCTGCGGCAAAATACAGGAAGCCGGCGGAAAGCACAGCGGAGGCAACCATGAACAGCGAAGCGTTGGTGAACGAAAAATCAATTCCACCGATGTCGATCGGGATAATCTTGAAGATCAGGAACTGATGGGTAGGATCGTTTGCCACCGCTTGTTCTCTTTCATTTTCCCGCTCCACCGAGCGGATGCCTCTTATTTGGAAGCAGCGACATAGCGCCGCCTCCGCTCATTTCTTGTCAGGCGTACGTTCATCGAGCATAGGCGTCGCCACCCTGCCTGCAGACCGCAGCACATTCAGTACGCCAGCGCAAAATCCGAGAAGCAGCAGAATAATCATGCCCCACGGCGCTGTACCAATAAAACGGTCGAAGACGTAGCCCAGAACGGCGCCAACGATGATTGCGGCTATGAACTCGCTGGAAAGCTTCATCGCCTGAGCGTAGCCCTTGCGGCTCACCTCGGCGCGAACCTCCCCGTGTTCACCCTCTCTCATCTCGGAGCGCTTGTTTGCCAGTTCGGCCCCCAGTTGCGCTCGTCGCTGCTCCAGACCTTCGTCGCGGTCATCCGCCATGGTGGTATCCTCCCTGTTCTCGTTGCGCGCTATCCCATTACCCCGGTCAACGCGTAAACGAACAGCAGGTTTCGCCACCTTTCGGCCCGTTTTGAAGTCGCGCGCAACATAGTTTTAGGAAAAAGCATAGTCAAGGCGTAGACGTCATCTGTCCAGCCATAAATTAGCCTAATTAAATCATGAGCTTAAACAGAAAAAGCCGTGCCGGGTGAAAACTGAGCCGAAGAATCCTCTTCAGCCCAGGCTTTCCTGTGGCCATTTTGCAGGCGATCGCACGCTTTCGTTCGGCGAGAACACCCGAACCAGGCGCCTCAGCTCCAGCCGCCGCCATAGGTTCTATAGAAGATGTGCATCCCTATACGACCGACCTTCACCATTTCGGCGGCCCAGCTCGGACGGACATAGACTGCATGATAATGAGTGGCGGAACCGACTTCCGGCAGCCAGATCTTGCCGGCGGTCACCGCCATGGCGACCTGACGGGCAATACGCCAGTGCTCCGGCGAGTTCACCCGTTCCTTGACATTGTCGCAGGCGAAGGAAAACTGGCAGGCATTGTGCCAATCCTCGTTCTGGTAGACGACGCCGCAGATGCTCTTGGGATAGGCCGGATTGCGAACCCGGTTGAGGATGACCTGGGCGACGGCCGCCTGCCCCTTCACGGATTCGCCGCGCGCCTCGAAATAGATACCCGTCGCCAGGCACTGCTGCTCATCCGAAGAGAATACTGATGGCGGCAGGACATTTGCCGCCCAAGAGTGATCCTTCGGTCCGATCTGCGGCACGAAACGCCCTTCGCCGTCCTGATCCTTGGCAAGGATGCTGTCGAACGGCGATGTGCGGGCATAGTCCGGCACCGGCGAGGCGTAAGCGGCAGCCAAGACATCGGCGTTCGGATTGGTGACGAGGTTTGCAAGATAGGTTGGCACACTGTCATCCGGCTTTATCGGCTGCTTCTTATAGAAGGCAGTGGCGATCTGGATTTCCTTGCCGCCGAGTTTCGGCTTCAGGAAAGCGGTGCGCTCGCCGGTATCGGATTGAGGGCGAAGCAACATGCTCGCACGCTGCAGCACCGAGCCGGCGGAAAAATCCTTCGGCGGCTGCATCGGCGCGACGGTGACCACGCGGCTCTTCTTGGCCCGCCTGTTGACGCGGTCTTCATCCGGGCGCGGGTCGCTACCTTTTTGCTCGGACTGGAAGGCGATCCGGCGACCATCGGGCAACATCAGACCACCGTCGCCGACGGCGGTGGCGGCTTTCGCATCTCCGAAGGCGAGTTCGGCCTGGTGCGTGGAACCGGCTGGCGACGCGGTCATCACCATGCGCCAGTTGGCCCCTTCCCGATCGATGCCCGCGAGCAGGCCGGCGAGATCGCCATAGGCGGCCTGTGCTGGAAAGATGAGCCAGGCGCAAAGTCCGAAGACGGCTGGCGACGTCCAGTTCTCCGGCAGGAACCGCATTTTTCGGCTGATATAACGCGAACGAGACAACACCGGACTCCAAACGGCACTCGACACCAGGAGCCGGAATAATCTCCCATTAACCTTGATGGATGGTTAATTCGGATGGTTACGTGCTACCGACGTGGCGGGCGTGCTCAAGCTGGCGTCCCGGAGAATTACGTAAAGACCTTGAGTAGCTCCGCCCCGGATGAAGGCCCAATGTGCTGGGCCTCCATATCGCAACGCATGATGAATAAGGTCTGCTTGAGCATTCTCGATGTCCCCCTCCGAAAGCAGCGAGCTATTCACTTTTAAATTGAATATCATCACGCTCTACTCGCGCAATAGAAAAGCAAAAGGCCCGGCGGATATCCGCCAGGCCTTTGGAGAAGCAATGACCGCGTGTGCGTCAGATGATGACGTGCGAGCCGAGTTCCACCACGCGGTTGGCCGGCAGGCGGAAGTAATCCGAAGGGTCGGTCGCGGCGTTGGCGAGTGCGATGTAGAGTCGGTCCTGCCAATGCGGCATGCCCGACTTCGCATCCGGCACCAGCTTGCGGCGACCGAGATAGAAGGAGGTCGACATGATGTCGAACTTCAGACCGGTTTTTCGCAAGGTCGCCAAGGCCTGGGAGACGTTCTGCGATTCCATGAAGCCGAAGCGTAGCTCGACGCGCGAGAAGCGCTCGGAAACCTTTTCGACAGAATAACGCTCTTCCTGAGCGACGCGCGGCTTGTTGGTGGTGCGGATCGTCAGGATGACGTTCTTGTCGTGCAGGACGTGATTATGCTTCAGGTTATGCAGCAGTGCGGCGGGTGCCGATTCCGGATCGCTCGTCAGGAAGATCGCCGTGCCCGGCACATGCGCAGGCGAGTGATCGCTCTTGCGCTCGATCGAGCTGACGAAGGACGACAGCGGGATATCGGTGTGCCGCGTCTTTTCCATCAGGATTCTCGTGCCGCGGCGCCAGGTCCACATGATGACAGTGAATGCCGTTGCAATCGTAACCGGAACATAGCCGCCGTCGTGGATCTTCAGAAGGTTGGCGCCGAGGAAGACGAATTCCAGCAGCAGCAGCGGCGTCAGCACGGCGACAGCCATCGGCAGCGACCAGTTCCAACGAACGCGGACGAACTCAAAGGCCATAATCGAGGTAACGACCATCGCGCCAGTGACCGAAATACCGTAAGCAGTCGCCAACGCGTCTGAGGTCTTGAAGCTCAGCACCAGGAAAATGACGCCGAAGAACAGAACGGTATTCACGGACGGCAGGAAGATCTGGCCGGTATTGGTCTCGGATGTGAAGAGAATCTCCATGCGCGGCAGGAAACCCAGATGGATCGCCTGGCGCGTGAGCGAGAAAGCCCCTGTGATGACGGCCTGGCTGGCGATGATCGTCGCCAGAGTAGCGAGAATGACCACCGGCAGGATCGCCCAGTGCGGATACAGCAGGAAGAACGGGTCGGACATGGCCTCGGGGTTGCGCAATACCAGAGCACCCTGGCCGAGATAATTCAAAGTCAGCGACGGAAACACAAGCACAAACCAGGCCCACTGGATCGGGCGGCGACCGAAATGGCCGAGGTCGGCATAGAGGGCTTCCGCACCCGTTACCGTCAGGAACACCGCGCCCAAGACGACAATGCCGAGAAAGCCTTCCCGTATGAGGAAGTTGATCGCGTACCAGGGGTTGAGCGCGGCCAGAATGCTGAAATCATCGGAAATATGCATGACGCCGGCAAGGCCCATGACGATGAACCAGAGAGCCATGATCGGGCCGAAGAAACGGGCGACGGCGCCGGTGCCATGCGATTGGATCGCAAAGAGCAACGCCATGATCGCGACCGATATAGGCACGATGTAATCGGACAGTTGGGGCGTGACAAGCTTCAGACCTTCGACCGCCGAAAGAACCGAAAGCGCCGGCGTGATCATCGCGTCGCCAAGAAAAAGCGCCGCGCCCAGCAGGCCGAGCAACATCAGAATGGCGGTGTGGCCATTCGCAGTCTTCATCAACAGGGCAAGCAGCGACAGCGTGCCGCCTTCGCCGTCATTGTCCGCACGGAGCAGAAAAAGGACATATTTGATGGTGACGATGATGGTCAGCGTCCAGAACATCAGCGAAATGACGCTGATGACTTCGCCGCGCGTCAGCCCATCTGCAGCGACCGGTTTCAAAGCTTCGCGAAAGGCGTAGAGCGGGCTCGTACCGATATCGCCATAGACCACGCCGATCGAACCGAGTGCGAGGTAGGCAAGCTTACGAGCGTCCATTTTCCCGTCGGGAGAATGATGGGTTTCGTTAGACATTCAGGATCACTAGACTCTCAGAGCCAGCCTTTCCAGCGAAAAAAGAAAAACGGAACGATGGCGGATATGACCATCAGCGTCAGCGACGCCGGGTAGCCGTAGGCGAAATGCAGTTCGGGCATACGCTCGAAATTCATACCGTAGACGGACGCCACGAGTGTCGGCGGCAGGAACACCACGGAAGCGATCGAGAAGATCTTGATGATGGCATTCTGCTCGATATTGATCAGTCCGAGCGACGCATCGAGCAGGAAGGTAATGTTGCCTGCGACGAAGGAGGCATGCTCCGACAGGGATTGAACATCCCGCGACACATTGCGGCAGAGCTCCTTGGTCTCCGGATCCTGCTGCATGGCGGGGATGGTATGCAGGAAGGTCAGCACTCTGGACAGGGAACTCAGGCTGTCACGTACCTTGCTGATCGTACGATGATAGCCTGCAATGTCCTTGAGCTTTTCTTCCAGATAGTTCGACGGACGGCGAATCTTCTTCAAACGATCGCCGAATACGTGCACCGACAATATATCGATACCGGACACCGCCTGTTCAAGGACCTCGGCGGTGCGGTCGACGATCGTTTCCAGCAGCTTGACGAGGAGCGCGATGCCGGTGCGCCGCTCCTGCGGAATGCGCGGCAGCGCCGCAATGAACAGCGCGAAGGATTTCGGCTGCGCATAGCGAATGGTCACAAGCCGATTTCCCGTCAGGATGAAGGCGACATCGGTCAGCATCGGCAGATTGGTGTCGGCCTTCCACAACAAGGAGCCGGTCAGAAAGACGGAACCATCTTCGATATAAAGCCGGCTCGACGGCTCTATATCCTTCATGTCTTCACGGGTCGGCACTTCGAGCCCAAGAAGGCGCTCGATATTGGTTTCCTCTTCGCGCGATGGTTCGACCATGTCGATCCAGACGGCATTGTCAGGCAATCGCGCAGCGGCCGAAAGATCCGGAAGCTCAAGAGGCTTGGAATCCGAGCAATAAGCAGTGATCAACTACGAGCTCCCGCCGCAGGGGCAAAACTACGGCCGAAGCGCGTTGCGCACGCCTGCCGCGATCCCACCAATGGCCAACGAAAAAAGCTCATAAAACCCCGGTCTTGTCCCGCCGGGCCGGCCGGGAATCCGTGTCCACGTTGCACTGCGCTGCTGTACCAGTCCTTCGTCCGCCCTGACGAAACCGCCGATCCGAACAAAGCAGAACCACCATTCGGCGGGGAACAATCATCGGAAATAACCGACCGGCTCCACGCCGGCGGCGCATATGCAGCAAAGCTCGCAAAGAATCAAGTCACAACCCCTTCATTGCGCGCTTTCACCGCGGATTTTGTAATCCCGCGAAGTCATATCACAGGATACAATCAAGACAATCCGTCACTCTATAGAAAGCAGACAAGGCGCCGTGAATTATTCGAACACGATCGCCGGGGCAGGACGCTGCGGCGTGTTAGCGATTTGCTTCCAGACCTTAGCGGCGATTTCGCGATAGATACCGGCGGTTACACCATCCGGCTCGGCGACGACGAGCGGCGTTCCGGCATCGGAACTCTCGCGGATGCCCATGGTCAACGGAACCTCGCCGAGGAAAGGCACGCCGATCCGCTCTGCTTCCTTGCGGGCGCCGCCATGACCGAAAATGTCGTAACGCGCGCCGGTATCCGGAGCGATGAAATAGCTCATGTTCTCGATGACGCCGAGGACGGGAACCTCGACCTTGCGGAACATGTTCAGCCCCTTGCGCGCATCGATAAGCGCTAGGTCCTGCGGTGTCGAAACAATGACGGCACCGGCAAGCGGCACCTGTTGCGCCATGGTGAGCTGCACATCACCAGTGCCGGGCGGCATGTCGACGACGAGCACGTCGAGCTCGCCCCAGGCGACTTCGCGCAGCATCTGCAGCAGCGCGGACTGAACCATCGGCCCGCGCCAGATCATTGCGGTTTCCTCTTCGACGAGGAAGCCCATCGACATGACCTTGAGGCCATAGTTCTGCATGGGATTGATGATGCGGCCATCGATCTGCGTCGGACGACCGGAGATCTTCAGCAGGCGCGGCATCGACGGGCCGTAGATGTCAGCGTCGAGAATACCGACGCGCAGGCCGTTGGCCACAAGGCCGAGAGCAAGGTTGACTGCGGTCGTCGACTTGCCGACGCCGCCCTTGCCCGAAGCCACGGCGATGATGGCGCCGACACCCGGAACGCCGATCTTACCGGCGCGCGGCTGCTGCTGCTGGCCTTGCGGATGAGCGTGGGCATGGCCGTGACCATGAGGAGCGGCTTGGGGCGTGGCCGGGCGCGGCGTCGGACTGCCGGCCTTCTTGTCAGCCGTCAAGGCAACCATGGCGCCCTTGACGCCGGGCATGTCCTTGACGACACGCTCGGCCGCAAGGCGCATCGGTTCGAGATCCTTGGCGCGCTCAGCGGGAACGGTGATGGAGAAATACACCTTGCCATCCGAGATGAAGACATCCGACACCATGCCGAGCTCGACGATATTGTGCTCCAGGTCCGGGCCACGAACCGTCTTCAACGTTTCCAGCACCTGTTCCTTGGTGATGTCTGCCATGCCATCCTCGCTGCGCGCTGCATCGAAAGTGCGGCATGCGCCGCAATCTCTCGAAATCCATCTGGCTTAGATAGTGGAGTGGCAGGAGTTCGCCAAACGAAATTCAGCGCCGTCGTTAAAAAGCGCTTCGGTTGCGGCCGGCAGGTCCGCCGGGTCTATGACCCTACCAGCCGCAACACACTCCCAACCTGGGAAGACGTTTGCGGGCCGACATAGAGCAACCATCGGAAAGAAATAGGGCAAGGACGTGAAAAACGGTCTGTCTATGTCGTCGATCTTGCTAAGCGTGTTAAATAAGCAACAACCGCCGCCGGTGCCTGCGCCTGGAGAAGCGGTGGCGATGGCATCGGCGACGGTCATTTGATCCGCGCCATTGTTCGGCGCTGTTATCAAAGTCCCCTCCGGACTTCTATCTCTTGATAAGCAGGAAGCGTGCCAACTTTGCAGCTCTAAGAAAATATCAATTATTATAATTAGTTAGACGAAATTCCCGCACTCTGACCGACTTAGCGCAATAAATGCCTCCGCACATTTTATGCGCACCGTGCAAAATTGAGGCAGAAAGCCGTGCAAATCTCGATCACCAAGCCCGCGATCGCTACTTGATCAATCCCACCCGCAAAGCCTTGGCAACGGCTTGCGTGCGGTTGACGGTGTCGAGCTTCTTGGTTGCCCGATTGAGGTAATGATTGACCGTATGTTCCGAGAGCGACAGGATTTCTGCAATCTCGGCGCTGGTCTTGCCTGCCGCTGTCCAGTTCAGGCAATCGATTTCGCGGTCCGTGAGCGCATCGACGACACGCACATCCATGCTGCGGATTTCCGCGAGCCGATCAAAAACGTGAATTGCTATATAGTAGAGATCCTTGATTTCCTCGGGCGTAAAAGGCTCCCGGTCGCTGGCGAGCGATACCGCACCACGAAGACCGGAGACGTCGTGGGTCGGCAGATAGACGAAGCGCGTCATGCGAAACCGCTCGAACAGAGCGACGACGAACTGGGATTTACTCTCCTCGCGGTTCGGTGTGGCGGCGACATCATAGACAAAAGGCAGAGTCGTACGACGCATGCGCTGCAGCACGGGACTGGTCTGTAGCAATCCCTCTTGATCGTAAATCGAAAGAAGTTCGGCCGGCCAATTGTTGATCACCGAATTGCTCTGCAGGTCGAAGGAGGTGATGGGCGGAAGGTTGACGATCATGAACGCCCGGCAGCGATAGACCTCCGTCAACCCCTTCATGAAGCGAAACACATCGAATTGTGTTTTCAGCCTGCCGATTTCCTCAATGAAATCCTCGCCACGAGGAGATGCGCCCGCCTGCATCAATGCTGCCATTATTAGTCTTCTTTATGTAAAAGAGGGAAGAATAGGCAATTTCCGTCGCTCTCTCCCTCGGCGTCATCGTACCAGCCCCGGATAACCGGCGCTTGCGCAAATATATACTTTATAGAATTTCCCTTACGTCAATGTTCATTACTATTATATCTGCCCGCCATCTCGCCAAATCCTCTATGACTCGTCAATCATTAGAGGATAATGGCAGTTCTTACGCACATCTCAACAATCAAATTCAGGTTTAAGACGCAATTCAGCTAAGATCTTGCACGAATAACGATAAATTAACCGAATTTAAGTGACAGCCGTATCAAACCGGCACAGTCTTAGCGCTTCGGACCCATTCGGTTGCGCATATCGTCCATGATAGAATCGGCCGTCGCCACCACCAGTGGCGCCCATTCCTGCAGCTTGGCTGAGGTAACGCGATAGGCCGGACCGGTTACGGAAACGCCGGCCAGCATGTGATCGCCATGCGGACAGATTGGCGCGGCAACACAGCATATGCCGCTCTCATGCTCTTCTCGATCGAATGCATAGCCCCTCACCCTTATATCGCGGATATCCGCGAGCAATTCGGTGGCGCTACGTAAGGTATGCTCGGTATAGGGCAGAAATTCGAGACCAGCGATCCGCTCGGCGAGCGCGGCATCGTCGAGCGCGGACAGGGCCGCCTTGCCGACGCCTGTGCAATAGGCCGGGGACGCGTTGCCGATCTGCGAATACATGCGCACGGACTGCCGCCCCTCGACCTTATCGAGATAGATGACTTCCACCCCGCGCAACACGCCGAGGTGTACGGTTTCGCCGGTGACCTCCTGCAAGCCTCGCAGATGTGGTTCGGCAACGGCGCGAAACTCGTTGCTGGCCCAGCTGCGCGAGGCCAATTTCAAAAGCCTGATGCCAATGAGGTAGCGGCCATCGCGATCGACCTCCAACAGCCCTTCCTCGACGAGATGCGACAATTGGCGATGCAGAGTACCGCGTGGCTGATCGGTGAGCGAAAGGATATCGGTAAAGCGCATCGGAGCGTCTGCAAGCGCAACGAGATCAAGCAGCGCAACCAGCTTGCCGAGCGTGCCGGTTTCTCGTTCGCGGCGGCTATCGCCCTTCTCGCGGTCGGAACTCAGCTTCGTAGCCTTTCATTTGTCGCCCGCGCTGCGCGGGGCATCCTTGACATAGTCAAAGTGTAATTGGATAATTCCACATAGTCAAATTTTGTTCCAAATAATGGAACTTCACCACGAACAGAGGAGGAAATATCTTGGCTGGCACGCACGCACAATTTCCCGATCTGAAAGATCGTACCGTGCTAATCACCGGTGGCGGCACCGGCATCGGCGCGGCACTTGTGGAAGGCTTCGCCCGACAAGGCGCAAAAGTCGCCTTCATTGATATTGCCGAAGAGCCGAGCAAAGCGCTTGCCACGAAACTCTCGGCCCAGCCGGGGCATGCCGTTTCCTTCTATCATGCCGATTTGCGCGATATCGGCCAGATCAAGAATACGGTCGCTGCGATCGAGTCCGATCTCGGAGCCATCCGCGTGCTCGTCAACAACGCGGCATGGGATGACCGGCAGGATATCGACACGACGACCGAGGACTATTGGGACAACAGTCAGTCGATCAACCTCAAACAGGTCTTCTTCGTGTCGCAGGCGGCCGCACCCGGCATGCGGGCGGCCGGCGGTGGAGCGATCGTCAATTTCTCCTCCATAGTCTTCAAGATGAACCCGCCGACACTTTCCTCCTATGCGGCCGCGAAATCGGGGATCATCGGACTGACGAAGAGCTTTGCGGGTCGGTTCGGCCCGGAAAATATCCGCGTCAACGCCGTCCTGCCCGGCATGATCGTGACGGATCGACAGCTCGAACTCTGGCTGACGGAGGATGGCATGGCCAAAACCGTCGACCGACAGTGCCTCAAGCGGGTGCTGAAGGCCGAGGATCTCGTAGGCCCGGTACTTTTCCTTGCATCCGACTGCTCGGGCGCGATGACGGGACAATCCGTAATCGTCGACGGCGGCATTTTCTAGTGAAAGATTTGGAGCATTTCCTATGACAAAACCCGCATTCATCGCGGTGGATTGGGGCACCAGCAGTTTCCGACTGTGGCTGATCGGCGAAGACGGCAGCATTCTGGCGGAACGCAGAAGCGGCGAAGGCATGACGACGGCCGCCCAGACCGGCTTTGCCAAGGTCTTGCAGGCGCATTTGGACGCCATCTCCGCCCCCTCGGATATTCCGGTCATCGTCTGCGGCATGGCCGGCGCGCGCCAGGGCTGGGTGGAAGCAGGCTACATCGACACGCCGACATCGCTTGCCGCCATTCTCACGGGCGCGGTTGCCGTTCCCGGCGAGGCGCGTGACGTTCGCATCCTGCCGGGCCTTGCGCAGCGAGCCAAGGAAGCCCCCGATGTGATGCGCGGCGAAGAAACGCAATTGCTCGGCGCGATTGCCGCCGATGCGAAGGGCGAGCAGATCGTCTGCATGCCGGGAACTCATTCGAAATGGGTGCGCGTGGTCAATGGCCGTGTGACGGGCTTCTCCACCTTCATGACGGGAGAGCTTTTCGACGTCATCACCAAGCACAGCATCCTCTCCCATGCCGTGGCCGGCGCGGCCGACATGCCCGTCGATGCCAAGGCCTTCGATACCGCGCTGAAGGCAGCCTATGAAAAGCCGCAGCTCGCCACCAATCTGCTGTTCACCGCCCGCTCGGGCCAGTTGCTGCACGGCACGACGACCGCCGGCGCGCAGGCACTGATCTCCGGTACCTTGATCGGCGCGGAGATCGCGGGCGCGCTGTCATCCGCCGGACAGGGAGCGACCATCACCCTCGTCGCCTCCGGTCGGTTGCAGGCACTCTACGAGGATGCGTTCCGCAGCCTGTCTCTCACCTACCAGACCATAGATGCCGATGCCGCCGTCCGCCGGGGGCTCTCCGCCGCCGCCGAAGCCATCTGGTTCAACAAGGAAAGCAAAAGCTGATGACCACCCGTATCGCCTTCCCGCCCATGAAGCGCCCGCTGATTGCCATTCTTCGCGGCATCAAGCCGGAGGAAACGGCCGAGATCGTCGGCGCCCTGATCGAGACCGGATTCAGCGCCATCGAGATTCCGCTCAATTCGCCGGAGCCTTTCCGCTCGATCGAGATCGCGGCGAAGATGGCGCCTGCCGATTGCCTGATCGGAGCCGGTACTGTTCTCACGGTCGAAGACGTGGACAGGCTGGATGGCGCCGGCGGCAAGCTGCTGGTGACACCGAATGTCGAGCCTGCGGTGATCAGCCTCGCCCGCGACAAGGGCATGGTGACGATGCCTGGTGTCTTCACCGCCACCGAGGCGCTTTCGGCGGCCCGCGCTGGTGCTACCGGCCTGAAATTCTTTCCCGCAGGCGTGCTCGGCGCTTCCGGCATTACAGCCATCCGTGCCGTGCTGCCGCCCGAGCTCGTTATCGCCGCAGTGGGTGGTGTTTCGGACAGGAATTTCTCCGATTACACCAAGGCCGGCATCCTGGCTTTCGGGCTCGGGACCAGCCTCTACAAGCCTGGAATGACGGCAGCAGAGGTTGCCGAACGCGCCAAGACGACCATTTACGCCTATGACGCCGCCATAGGAGCCTGACCAATGACCGATATCCATGATTTTCAGGGAAATATTCTCTGCAACACCTCGTCCGTCCTGGGAGAAGGCCCGACCTACGATCCCGATACGGACACCGTCTGGTGGTTCAATATCCTTGGCAAGGAGCTGCATGAACTGCACCTGCCGACCGGTAGGAAGCAGGTTCACGCGTTGCCGATGATGGCGAGCGTGCTTGCCCGCGTCGATGCCGAGCGGCAGATGATCGCCACCGAAGAAGGTCTGTTCCTTCGCGATATCGCGAGCGGCGAGTTGAGCTTCTACACGGCGATCGAAGCCGACAAGCCGGAGAACCGTTCCAACGACGGCCGAACGCACATTTCCGGATCGCTCTGGATCGGCACCATGGGCAAGCGCGCGGAATTGCAGGCAGGCGCCATCTATCACGTGGCGGCCGGCGGCAAAGTTACCAAGATCTTCGATCAGATCAGCATTCCGAACTCGATCTGCTTTTCGCCCGACGGCACCATCGGCTATTTCACCGATACCCGTGTCAGCCAGCTTATGCGGGTTCTGGTCGACCCCGAAACCGGGCTTCCGGCAGGCGAGCCGATCGTCATGGTCGACAGCATGGAGGATCCGGGCGGCTTGGACGGCTCGGTCTGCGACGCAGACGGCTATATCTGGAACGCCCGCTGGGGTTCCGGCTTCGTTGACAAGTATAGCCCGGACGGCCTGCGCATCGAACGCTATCGCGTGCCCGCCATGCAGCCCTCCTGCCCGGCCTTCATCGGCAAGAACGCCGACCGGTTGGCGGTGACGACCGCATGGGAAGGGCTCGATGACGAGGCCCGGTCCATGCAGCCACAGGCCGGCGCGCTTCTCGAGCTTGGCCCGACGGTCCGTGGCGTTTTCGATCCGCTATACAAGCTTTGATTGAAACATGCCTTCGCGTCAGTTCACGCGAAGGCCACTCTTGCGACGTCGCTTACGCTACGGCGATCTGCCCAAATCTTGCAAGAGTGAGCGTGACCATTTTTCGACACAGCCGCGACCTTCAAATCTCAGCCTTGCATTATGAGGCCAACCATTTGTTTTTTCACAAAATTACTGCAATCTACGGCTTCGAAGACCCGACTTTCTGCAACTTTTGACGGAACCAATGCTTCTCTGAGCCATTAGCCTTACGACCGGTACGATGATGGTCAGTAAGCAAGAAGCCCACTCGCACTGGTATGCATGCGTTCCATTAGGCATGCCCATCAGAATGAAAGGTAGGTTCACGATGACTGGGAAACTTTTCACTTCCGTTGCTGCGGGCGCGATCTTTGCAGCTGCATCCGTTCTGTCGCCAATGGCTTTCGCCCAGGCACAGCAGCCTTCGAACGGCGGGACAGATAATGGTGGCGGCAACGCGCCGCTGACCCAAACCGCTCCAGCGACCCCCGGCGCAGCAAAGACGAACAATGCGATGCCGCAGACCAAGGCGCAGGCTCCAGCTCCTTCGACGAGTACCGAGCGGGCGGGCGGTTATCTGACCACGCAGTCCGCGGATCAGATCAGTGCCAAGACCTATATGGGCCAGTCGGTCTATAATGGTCAGAATGAAAGTATCGGCAGCATCAACGACCTGATCTTGCAGAAGCAGGGCGGCGTTGTCGCCGCAGTGGTCGGCGTCGGCGGCTTCCTCGGCATGGGCCAGAAAAATGTCGCCGTCCCCTTCATCAAGATCAGCGCCACCCAGAACGCGCAGGATGGTACGATCAAGCTGACGACGACAGAAACGGCCAATGCGCTGAAATCGGCACCTGAGTTCAAGACGCTTGCAATGCAGGCTTCGGATAGGGCGGCAAGTTCGGCCGGAACGTCGACCATGCCGGCAACCGACAGCACGACAACGTCTTCGACCAGCAAGTAACGGGATCGATCTCAACCAAAAGCGAAGCGGCGACCCTCGTGGGCCGCCGCTTTCATTTGGCACTTATAGCTTCAAGCGATCTCGCGCTCACTACCCTGTTCGAAGTAATGGGTTTGCAGATAGCGAAGCGTCGCGGCGCTGTCGGCGGGCTTGCCGAAGTAATAGCCCTGCCCCATGGCGCAGCCGAGCGCCCTTAACTTCGCAGCCTCGGCATTTTCCTCGATACCTTCGGCGACCACACGCAGTTCCAGCCCCTCGCACATGGCAAGCACTGCCTTGATGATATGTTCCGACGCCCGGTCGGAATTCATGCGGGAGACGAAAGCGCGATCGATCTTTACCTTGTCGAAAATGAATTCACGCAGGCGCCCAAGGCTCGACTGGCCGGTGCCGAAATCGTCGAGTGAAATACGAACTCCGGCCGCGCGAAGATCGGCGATGATCCGATGGGCAGTGTCGGCCGAACTCATCACGGCGGTTTCGGTGATTTCGAGCTCAAGCCGATGGGGGTCGAGACCAACGCGGGCGAGAATGGCCAGCACGCTGCTGCTGGTGCCCGGATCCATCAATTGCGCCGAGGAGAGATTGAAGGACAGGAAGAGGTCACGCGGCCAGGAGAGAGCGGCTTCGGCAGCCTTGCGCAGCAGCGTCTCCGACAGTGCGTCGATGAAGCCGCGCTCTTCGGCAAGCGGCACGAAGACGGCGGGAGAAACGAAGCCGAGATCGGGATCGTTCCAACGGGCAAGCGCCTCGAAGCCTAGAACCATATTGTTGGCGAGCGAAACGATCGGCTGGAAATGCACGTCGATGGCATCGGAAATGATGGCATTTCGCAGGGCCTGCTCGAGCTGGGTCGCCCGCTTCATTTCCTGGGCGATTTCGCGAGAATAGACGGTGATCTGGCCGCGACCGCGGCGCTTGGAGCGATAGAGCGCAGTTTCGGCGTTCTTCAGGAGATCGTCGAATTCCTCCCCTCCGAAGGGATGGATGGCGAAACCGAAGGAGGCGGACAGACGGACATTGCGATCACCGAGATCATAGGGCGCCGACAGGACCTCGCGGATCATCTGCCCGAATTTCTCGGCACCGACCCGTTCGAAGACCAGAGGCAGGACGAAAGCGAACTCGTCTCCATCGTGGCGCGTCACCGCCGCGCCATCCGGAATGCAGGCCCTCAGGCGATGGGCGACCTGGCAGAGGATTTCATCGCCGGCCTCGACGCCAAACAGATCGTTGATCGGCTTGAAGGAATCCAGATTGACGATGCCGATGGTGAAGGGCGCGGGATCGCTGGCGCGCTCAAGCGAAAGCTGGCGCGTGCGTTCGCGCATGCGATGACGATTGCCCAATCCCGTCAGCGGATCGGTATAAGCTACAGCCTGCGATTCCTGACTGACTGGCCCAGACAGCATTTCAGCCGATTTCATATTAGGTTCCGATGTTTTCTCCACCCTGGACGAAGCATGAAGGCGAAGTCTTAACAAAGGATAGCGAGACGACAACCAATCGATACCAACGATAACTTGCCGTCGGATGTGGTATCATTGTAACATTTACCTGCTCTGAACCTTACGAGCAGAGCGCATATACTTCTGAAATACCGTTTCGATAATGTCCGGACTGACCGGCTTCAGAACGACATCATCCATACCGGCGTCTGCACACTCCTTACGATCGCGCTCGAATGCCTGCGTCAGCACGCCGATGATCGGCGTATGCGAGCCGCTGCCTTTTTCCGCGCCGCGGATCAGCCTTGCGGCCTCGAAACCGTTTAAGCCCGGCAGCGTTATATCCATCAGGATAAGTTCGGGACGATGTTCCTGCCACAGCCGCACGGCATCGTCGCCGCTGGCCGCGATGGCGTGGCTGTATCCAAGGCCTTCAAGGATCTGCGCAAAGACGATCTGATTGATGTCATTGTCTTCGGCAACCACGACCTGCACCCGGCGCTCCTCGCCCACGTCCCCTCGCCGCCATTCCGGCGCCGGCCCAGATTGCGTGGCGTCTCCGGCAAGCGCGCCGCGAATATTGCGATTGAAGTGGCGGGCAATGAGGAATGTCAGTTCGGTGGCAAGCTGCGATCCATCCAGCGAAAGAACCGCCACGTTCTGCCGCTCGGCCAGCTCGATGCCTCGCTTACCCAGCTGATTGTCGACGATGACGAGATCGATCTTGACGCCATGCGCACTCGCCACGTCCAGAAATGCCGCCTCTTCGTTCTCGTCGTGCACGACGCAGGCTTCGAAGCCATAGGCGCCGAGCGTCTTAAGCGCAGCCGTCTCTGCTGCAAAATCGGCTGTCACGACAAGCACCTTTCGGCCGCTGAAACTTTCAGGCGCGAAGGTCTCCATGGCAGCCGGCCGGCGCGAAACGGCCTGCAGCGCTGCCATCGGAACATAGGCGCGGCGATAGGATTGGTCGCTGTTCTCCCGGATATGCGACGCAAGCGCGAATTCGTCGAAATCACTTCCGTCCTTCGGCAGATCCTGCATGGTGCCGACGAGGAAATAGCGGCCGGGCTTGCCGATGCGCTGCTTGCGGGTGACAATGTCGCGCTGGACGCCATCGCGTGCAATCTGGCGCTGACGCGAAATCGACATTTCGCCGGTCTCGATGACGTGCCGGTCGCTCTCGTCAAAGCGATTGGCAAGATCGGTGGAGAAGAGATCGATGCCCTTTCGCCCGCGAACCTCGTCGGCCGCCGTCTGATATTTGTCGCAGAACGCCCTGTTGACAGCGACATAGACCATGTTCTGGTCCTTGACGAAGAGCGGAAACGGCAGGCCGTCGAGAATATCCTCGGTGAGCTGCACACGCTCCATATCGATGCGCCATTGCTCTTCGCGCTTCTTCATTTCGGAGACGTCGGAGAGAATGCAGAAACCGATACCGGATGACAGCCGCCGATTAATGATGCGGACACGGCGATCGTCGACAAAATGTTCCGTCGTCTCTGATCGCTCACGCCAATGCGAGGCGATGCGTTGCGAAATCCAGCCGTCGCGATTGGCCGCCGATTTGCTGGGGCCAGCCTGACAGAGCACGCCTGTGTCGAAGACGGCGCCGAGAAAATCGCGCAGACGGGTGCAGGATCGCAGAAATTCAGGCTGGATTGGAAAGAAATTCAGAACCTGGCGGCTGGCGAACAGCAGAAGATCATTCTTGTCGTAGGCGAAGAAAGCGCTGGAAAGCCCGTCGCAAAACGCATCAAAAAACATCGAGTGCAGGTTGCTGCCGGAAGGCGGATCTTCCGTCATCATTGCCAAAGCTGCCTTCTCAATCTCGGCAGTCATTCGTTCTATTCCTACACTCTACCAGTTTCACAACATGACAAATCGACAGGGCGGCGCCCGCTCTGCAGGTAAACTTATGAAAATATCATGCTGGCCTGGGCACTTGAAGCAGATGGAACCATGGCTCATGGAAGTTGACGGCCACCAACCTGCCGTCAAGAGCCCTCAGCGTGCACGAGGCGCGCCATCTGCAGTCATTTCAAGTTCTTGCTCGGCAACCTGTCATCATTCCCTTAAACATTGATTAAACCCCTCGGCAAGGCATGGAAACGGGTGGAAGAGACTGGGCAAATCGCCTTTCCTCTTTCCTCTCCGCCGCGAATCCACGAGAATGCAGCAATGGCCATCAAGCAACTCTCCGAAACCCTGATCAACCAGATTGCCGCAGGCGAAGTCATCGAGCGCCCGGCGAGCGCCGCAAAGGAATTGATCGAGAATGCGCTGGACGCCGGTGCGACGCGCATCGAGATCGCGACGGCCGGTGGCGGCAAAGCATTGCTGCGGGTCAGCGACAACGGCTCCGGCATGGAAGAGGCGGATCTGGAGCTTGCGGTCCGCCGCCACTGCACCTCGAAAATCTCCGATACGCTCGAGGATATCCGCACGCTCGGCTTCCGCGGCGAGGCCCTGCCCTCCATCGCTTCCGTCGCCAAGCTATCGATCGCCAGCCGTAGAACGGGTGCAGCAGGCGGTGCGGAGATCGCCGTTGCCGGCGGCAAGGTGCTGCATCTGCGCCCGGCTGCGGCCAATCCCGGCACGATCGTCGAGGTGCGCGACCTCTTCTTCGCCACGCCAGCCCGCCTGAAGTTCCTGAAGACGGAGAAGGCGGAAGCGGCAGCCATCACCGAAATCGTCAAGCGCATGGCAATCGCGTTTCCCCGGGTGCGCTTCGTTCTCTCGGGCAGCGACCGCTCGACGCTTGAATTCGCGGCGACCGGCAACGACCATCTCGCCCGCATGGCCCAGATCCTCGGGGCCGAGTTCAAGGACAACGCCATCGCCCTCGATGCCGTGCGCGAGGATGTAAGCCTCACCGGTTTTGCCGGGGTGCCGACGTTCAATCGCGGCAACTCGGCGCATCAATATGCTTTCGTCAACGGCAGGCCGGTGCAGGACAAACTGATCCTCTCGGCGATCCGCGGCGCCTATGCGGAAACCATTCCTTCCGGACGTTACCCCGTTGCCGTCTTGTCGCTGACGCTCGACCCGGCGCTAGTCGACGTCAACGTGCATCCGGCGAAATCCGACGTGCGTTTCCGCGATCCCGGCCTCGTTCGCGGCCTGATCGTCGGCGCCGTGCGCGAGGCGCTGGCGCGGGAGGGCGATCGCGCCGCGACGACGGGAGCGGACGGCATGTTGCGCGCCTTCAGTGCCGGTCGCTCGGGCTTTCAGCCTGCGTGGCGGCCATCGCCGCCGGCCCCGCCCTGGACGCCGGAGACCTCACCAACGCGCCCTTATGCCAGCGGCTATGAAAGAGCGGCGTCATCTAATGGATATGGTTTTACCGAGAGGCCGCAGGCTAGCTTTGACGGGCTTGCAACACCCACCGCACGGGCAGAGGCGCCGCCGCCGATGGAACCAGTGCGGGCGGAGGAGCCTTCTCGTTTTCCGCTCGGTGCCGCGCGCGCGCAGCTGCACGAAAACTACATCGTCGCCCAGACCGATAGTGGTCTTGTGATCGTCGACCAGCACGCCGCGCATGAGCGGCTGGTCTTCGAAGCGATGCGCAAGGCCCTGCACTCGAAGCGGCTGTCCTCTCAGGTGCTGTTGATCCCCGAAATCATCGATCTTCCCGAGGAAGATTGTGATCGGCTGATGGCGTTTGCGGAGGAACTTGGCGAACTCGGCCTTACCGTCGAACGCTTCGGCCCCGGTGCGGTCGCGGTTCGGGAGACACCAGCCATGCTCGGTGAAGTCGACGCACAGGGCCTGATCCGGCAACTGGCCGACGAGATCGCCGAGTGGGATACGGCGTCCGGCTTGGCCGCCAAACTCGAATACGTCGCCGCGACCATGGCGTGCCACGGTTCTGTGCGTTCGGGACGGCGGTTGCGGCCGGAGGAGATGAACGCTTTGCTGCGCCAGATGGAGGCGACGCCGGGTTCCGGACAGTGCAATCACGGCCGGCCAACCTATATAGAGCTGAAACTGTCGGACATAGAGCGGCTCTTCGGACGTAGCTAGAGACGCCTGAGTTCGATAGGATTAGGATGTTTTCCTAGTCGAGGTGCTACGGATGGAAACCCGCCAGGCGCTTTTCCTGGAAATGCTCTGGAAAAGAGCCGTCCATCGCGGTATGGCAAACAGGTGACAGAGATCAAGGACAGCAGGATATGAATCTTTTCGAGGGACACGGAAACCGCGAGGCGAAAATTCGCTATCTTGACGGCGATTTCCAGATCCTGATGCCGGGTTCCCACGTCATCTGCGCCATGACCGGTCAACGCATTGCGCTGGACGAGCTTCGCTATTGGAGCGTCGCCCGCCAGGAGCCCTATGCCGACGTGATTTCCTCGCTTGAAGCCGAAAAACGCGCCGGCGCTCTTCCCAATCAGAAGCGCTGACTTCTCCTCCGCTTCGCGTATCGCGACATGCTTTAGCCAGACCTGACGCTGCTTCCTTCCCGCAGACGGCGCTCGCGAGCGGCTGCAATCGCCTTGTCGATGATCATGCTCGGCGCCTGCGGATCTTCGAAGACCATGTCGATCTCGATGACCCTGCAACGCCCGAGCAACTCATCCGCACGGCCGTGATGGCCCATCAGGCGAACGTAATCCTTTGATGTGGTGACAATCTCCAAGCCTTCGCGGGAGGCGAGATCGAGAATATCCGACACATCATCCTCACCTGGATGCTCATGGTCCCCGAAGGTGCGGGTGGCCGCGATATTTGCCCCGAGCGTCTCGACTGTGCGAAAGAACTTGCTGGGGTCGGCGATGCCGGCGAAGGCAAGAACATTCCGGCCGCGCAAGTCCTCCTGGCCACGAACCTTGACTGCAGCCGTGAAGAACGGCTTTCCGGCACGGGCGGCAAGGCGAACGACGCGATCGGCCGCGCTGCCATCCCCAACCTTCAATATGCCGGAGGCGTAGAGGAGCTGCGTGCGCAGCGGCGCCCGCACCGGGCCTGCCGGAACAAGATAACCGTTGCCGATGCCCCTGCCAGCGTCGATGACGACAAGGGCATAATCGATGGCGAGATGCGCGCTCTGGAAACCGTCATCCATGATGATGAGATCGGCACCTTCGCGCACGAGCCGCTCGGCGCCCTCAGCACGGCGGCGCGCAATGACCGTCAACGCCTCGCGGGCCAGCAGAAGCGGTTCGTCACCGACGGCTGTCGCATGATGATGCGCAGGATCGACGACGGTCGTAACATCGAGCGAGCCGCCGTAGCCGCGGCTCAGGAAGCCCGGCGTCAGGCCCTTGGCCTTCGCAGCCTTGGCAAGCGCAAGCGCCGTAGGTGTCTTCCCCGCCCCGCCGACGGTGAAATTACCGATGCAGATGACCGGCGCGCGCGCGGAGGCACGGTGGGCATGCACCATTCGATGCCCGGCGATGCGGCCATAAAGGAAGGAAAAGGGCGAGAGCCCCCACGCACGCCAATCCGGTTTTCGCCACCAGAAGGGTGGTGCTTCCGATACCATATTCTATTCCAGCCTCGCGCCTGACACGTCAGCAAAGTGGCAAAAAACGGCAGATCGGATGAAAAAGCAAGCCCTTGCCAAGATCAGGCAAGCTGGGCGACCGGCATGAGCAGACTTTCCAGCTCGGTGATATCGTTGAGACAATAGTCGGAGGCGGCGGTCAGCGTCTCGCGCGACCCGGTGCCCGTCAGCACGCCGACGGTTAGGCCGACGCCGGCATTGCGTCCCATGTGGAGATCATGATTGTTGTCGCCGACAACCGCGACCTGCGCCGGCGAGAGGCCGGTTGCCGCATAGAAGCCAAGCACCATGCCGGGCTCCGGCTTGGTGCCGAAACCGCTGTCATAGCCGGCGATATAATCGAGATAGTCGATGAAGCCGAAGCGGCGCGCGGTCTGGCGGATGGAACGCTCGTTGTCGCTTGACGCAACGCCGAGCTTGTAGCCGCGCTGATGCAACCTCTGAAAGAAGGCGGCAAGGTCAGTGACAGGGGAAGAGAAATCCGCTGCATGTGCAAATAGCGCGTCCAGCTTCTCCACCAGCTCGGAAACGGCCAGTTGCGAGCCGGCGGCCACGAGGCCCTCGGAAATCTGCCGGGTATTGCCGGCCGCCAGCAGGCTGTCAGGAACAATGTGACCTGTGATCGGGTCCATGCCGCAAGCGGAAAGCAGATGATCCGCCAGAATGGGATCGTCTTGAGCTGCAATTCTGGCCAGTTCGCGATTGACCGGCAGCCAGCTCGCATCATAGTCAAGCAGCGTTCCATCCTTGTCGAAAAGAATGCCCGCAATCGCTCCCAGCTTGACCGCTGCCATGCCTTTTCCTTCTTAACCGTTCGCCATCGTCTTCGGCATCAGCCGCGCCTTCACCGACAGCGGATTGATGTAGGGCTCAAGCCCCTTGACGGTTGCCGCCAATGCACCGCGCATATCATGCACAGCAACGAAGCCGGCATCGATCATTGTGCGCCGTGCCGTGTCGTTGGTCAGCAGATAATGCACGCCGCGCGCCAGCATCTCGGTATCGCGCACCATGCGGGCGCTGCCGCGGCGGGCAAGCACCTGATAGGCATCGCGGAAATTCTGGACATGGCCGCCTGTCAGGATCGCGCAACCTAGCATGGCAGGCTCCAACGGATTCTGGCCGCCTTCGTTGAACAGCGACTTGCCCATGAAGGCGACTTCGGTCATGCGCAGATAGAGCCCCATCTCCCCGATCGTATCACCGAGGAAAACATCGACATCCGCCGAAAGGATATCGTTGCGGGTGCGGCGGGCCACCTTTAAGCCTTGCTCGATGAGCATCGCCTCGATCGCATCGCAGCGGTCCGGATGGCGCGGCACGATGATGGTGAGCTGGCCGTTATGTTCCTTGAGCATGGTATGAACCGTGCCCGCGGCAGCCTCCTCGCCCTCGAAAGTCGAAACCGCCGCCCAGGTCTTCCGGTTTCCGATTTGCTTCATGTAGCTGGCAAGCGTCGGAGCGTCGTAGGACGGCGCGTCGGTATCCACCTTGAGGTTGCCTGATTTGAGCACCTGCACGGCGCCGAGATCGCGGTAGCGCTCAGCATCGAGATCGGACTGAGCAACAACGAGGGCAAGATTTTCAAAGAGCGCCTCAGCCAACGAAGGATGTTTGCTCCAGCGAGCGAAAGAGCGATCCGACATGCGGGCATTGACGAGAATCTGTGGAATACGGCGCCGGCCAAGCTCGGTGATGGTCGTCGGCCAGATCTCGGATTCGGCGAAGATGGCGCAATCGGGCTGCCAGTAATCGAGGAAACGGCGGATGGCCGGTCGGAGATCGAGGGGCACGTATTGATGAATGACCTCTTCGCCGAGGCGCTCATGCGCCACCTTGGCCGAGGTGATCGTGCCCGTCGTCAGGATGACGTGAATGTCGCGGCGGCGGATTTCGCGGATCAGTGGAATGACCGCCGATGTCTCGCCCACACTTGCGGCATGGAACCAGATCAACGGTCCCTGAGGCCGGTTAGCGCTCGCATAGCCGGAGCGCTCCAGCTTGCGGGTGCCGTCTTCCTTGCCCTTGGCCGCACGGACCGCGAGATACGGCCCGAGAAACGGATAGACAGCGATGCCGCCAAGACGATAGGCGCTCAAGGCAAGACGCGCCCTGAGGCTGCTCATCTCGATCGACTCCTATCCCAGCTGATCATCATCGATGCCAATCCTGATTATCAAACGGCCGGATAAACGGCCGAGTTTTCGTTCTTATTGTGACAAAGATACTGTTTCGATGCCGGATTTAAAGCGATAACGCCTCTCCGGACGAAAATATCAAACGCAAACTTTGGTATCAGGCGACTTAGGAGGCCGCCTTTTCCTGCGGATCGAGCAAGCGATGCAGATGGACGATGAAGTAACGCATGTGGGCGTTGTCGACAGTCTGCTGCGCCTTGGACTTCCAGGCCGTCAGTGCGCTCGCATAGTCGGGATACATGCCGACGATGTCGAGTTCCTTGAGGTTACGGAATTGAACTTCTTCGAGGTTCTCCAGTTCACCACCGAAGACGAGGTGCAGGAGCTGCTTTTTGCCGCTGGTATCAGTCATTTTCGTCTCTTTCTACTATCGTCCCCCTCCGCTCTTCATCTGAGGGATTTTGACGCAAAGGTCAACCGTCTCTTCGGTGGGAAAGCTGGCGGAGAAACTCCGGCAATTGCGCTGCCGACGCGCCGCAAAGTTCATCATGGGACACTTGCGCGCGATTATAGCGCAACATATTGCCTGAGAGATCCACAAGCGCTCCGCCTGCCCGCTCCAGAATGAGATCGGCGGCGGCCAGATCCCAATCATGGGAGTTGCGCTTGACGATCGTTCCTTCGAGGCGCCCATCCGCCACCATGGCGAGGCGATAGGCAAGCGAAGGGATATGCTTCACGCGCTCGACGTTCCTGCGAAAATCGGGATCGAAACTCTTGAGCATGTCTTCGCCGGTCGCCAGTCGATGCGGATCGTCACCAAGCCTTTGCGAAACGCTGATGGGCTTGCCGTTCTTCAGCGCCGGGCCACCAGCGGTCGCGACAAACAGCTCGTCCAACGCCGGTGCGTAGAGTACACCCGCCACAGGCCGTCCGTCGGTGACAATGGCGACGCTGACACACCATAGATCCAGGCCAGAGAGAAAGCCCCTCGTACCGTCGATCGGGTCAACGACGAAAACTGTCGCCTGCGACAAGCGCTGCTCATCGTCGTCCGTTTCCTCGGAGAGCCAGCCATAATCGGGCCGCGCCGAACGCAGAATGGCGGCCAGGCTCTCGTTGGCGGCGAAATCGGCAGCGCTGACGGGCGACTGGCCGTTATTCTTCCACCAGACCTCAGGCGATTGCCGAAAGAAACCCAGAGCGATCCTGCCCGCCTCGAGTGCGGCCTCAACAATCAGGTCCACATCATCAGGCCGGCCGGCCGTCTGGTCATCGCTCATTTACAGTTCCAATCTCTGCCGGTCGTTAACGTCCGGCAAGCGTCATACCCTCAATGGCAAGCGTGGGGGCGGCAACTCCGAAATCGCGATCGATGTCGTTCGCCGGCGTCACGCGCATGAACATCTCCTTCAGATTGGAGGCGATGGTCACCTCCGACACTGGGAAGGTCAATTCGCCATTCTCGATCCAGAAGCCGGTGGCACCGCGGCTATATTCGCCTGTTATCATGTTGACGCCCTGGCCGATCAGTTCGGTGACATAGAAGCCCGTCCCGACGTTGCGGATCAGTTCCTCGGGCGAAATATCGCCCGGCTCCAGCGCGAGATTGGTGGATGCGGGCGATACCGCCGTGCCACCGCGCACGCCGCGGCCGTTGGTCTTCAGCCCGCCGCCGATTTCGCGCGCGGTCGCGGTCGAGAGGAACCAGGACTTCAGCACGCCATCCTCGATCATGACCAGCCGCTTGCCGGACACGCCTTCACCATCGAAGGGACGTGAGGACGGGCCGCGTACGATCAGCGGATCATCCGTGATCGAAAGGCCGGCCTTCAGCACCTGCTGTCCCATCTTGTCGCGCAGGAAGCTGGTTTTGCGAGCGACGGATGCACCGTTGATCGCGCCGGCAATATGGCCGACGAAGCCGCGCGCAACGCGCGGGTCGAAGACGACGGTGACGTTCCTGTCCGTCGGAACCTGACGCGGGTTGACGCGCTTGACCACACGCTCGCCGGCACGGCGGCCGATTTCCTCGGCAGCATCGAGATCGGCGAAATAGAGGCGGCTGTCGAAATCATAGTCGCGCTCCATGCCAGTGCCCTCGCCGGCAATGACGCTGACGGAGCGCCCGAAGCGCGAGCCCATGTAGTGGCCGGCAAAACCATGCGACGTCACAAGCACGAGGCCGCCCATGCCGGCGGAAGCGCCGGCGCCGGAAGAGTTGGTAACGCCGGGAACGGCAAGCGCTGCCGCCTCGGTCGCAAGCGCCGCTTCCCGCAGCTGCTGTGTCGAAACCTCGGTCGGGTCGAACAATTCGAGATCGGGGTAGCTCTTGGCGAGATCCGCCTCTTCGGCGAGGCAAGCAAAGGGATCTTCCGGCGAAACCTTGGCCATGGCCACGGCGCGCTCGGCAAGTGCGCTCAGATCGAAGCCCGGATTGGCCGAAACGCTGGCGACACGATTGCCGACAAAGACCCTGAGCGAGAAATCGTCGCTTTCGGAGGATTCAGTGCCCTCGACCTTGCCGAGGCGAACGCTGACGGAGTGTGCGCGCGACCGCACGACGACGGCATCGGCCGCATCCGCACCGGCTTTCCGGGCGAGATCGATCAACTGGCTGGCACGGGAAAGCAGAGTGGCGGAATCGATTTCTGAGGTCATGATTTGGCCTTTCCTTCGCGTTCCATTTATTGTGCACTACATAAAGCATCAAGGGCGGCAAAGCCGATTCTTGTTCTAATCCCTTCACGCCTGGTTGTTTATGATGGCCATGCGTTGCAACACCGCCTGCCCCACGGAAAGAAAAAGACGATGTCCGCCCCCAATACGCTTTTCACCGAAACCCTGCTGCTGCTCGGAGGTGCCGTCGTCACGGCGCCGATCTTCAAGAAATTGGGGCTCGGCACGGTGCTTGGCTATCTGGCCGCCGGCGTGGTGATCGGCCCGATCCTCCACAGTATCGGCGACAGCGAAGCCGTGTTGGCGGTCGCCGAACTCGGCGTCGTCTTCCTGCTGTTCATCATCGGCCTGGAATTGAAGCCGTCCCGCCTCTGGCAGATGCGCCGCGATATTTTCGGCCTCGGAACGGCACAGGTCGTCTTCAGCGGCGTGGCCTTGATGGTCGCCTCCTATCTCGGCGGCATAGCCGGCTGGAAAGGCAGCATCATCATCGGTTTCGGCCTGGCTCTCTCCTCGACAGCCTTTGCCATGCAGATCCTCGAGCAGCAGGGAGACGTCAATACGAGATACGGACAGCGCTCGTTCTCCATGCTGCTGCTGCAGGATCTGGCCATCGTGCCCTTGCTGGCGCTGATCACCGTCCTCGACGGCGCGAAGGAAACCTCCAACCCACTGCCGAGCCTTGCGATCGCCGTCGGCGCGGTGGCGGCGATGATCATTGCCGGCCGCTATCTGCTGACGCCGCTGTTTCAGGTCATTGCCCGCACCGGCGCCCGCGAAGCGATGATTGCCGCTGCCCTCTTCGTCGTCATGGGATCGGCAACGCTGATGCAGCTTGCCGGCCTCTCCATGGCGATGGGCGCCTTTCTCTCGGGCGTGATGCTGGCGGAATCTTCTTACCGCCACGAGCTGGAAGCCGATATCGAACCCTTCCGTGGCGTGCTGCTTGCCATTTTCTTCATTGCTGTCGGCCTGTCGCTGAAACTCGAAGTGATCCTCGACAACTGGGTGCTGATCGTGCTCGCCGTGCCTGTCATGATGGTCATCAAGGCGGTGGTGATCTATGCGCTTTGCCGCGTCACCGGCTCCCCGCACAATGATGCGGTGCGCATCGCCGGCCTCCTGCCGCAAGGCGGCGAATTCGGCTTCGTGCTCTTCAGCGCTGCGAGCGCCAGCGGCGGGCTGTTCTCGGCCAATACCGCATCGACGCTGATTGCCATGGTGACGCTCTCCATGGCGCTGACACCTCTCAGCTCCGCGCTTGCGAAGCGCTTGGTCAAGGGCGATGCGCAGGAAGAATTGGAAGAGGATTTCGAGGGCGCCGGCTCCGATGTGTTGATGATCGGCTTTTCGCGTTTCGGCCAGATCGCCGCGCAGATCCTGCTCGCCAGCGGCCGCGATGTCACCGTGATCGACTTCTCCGCCGACCGTATCCGCCAGGCATCGAGCTTCGGCTTCCGCATCTATTTCGGCGACGGCACCCGCAAGGACGTGCTGCGCTCCGCCGGCATCGACCGAGCCAAGATCGTCGTCGTCAGCACGCATCTGCGCGAGGTGACGGACAAGATCGTCGAGCTCGTGCAGACGGACTACCCGCATGCGCGCATCTTCGTGCGCTCCTATGACCGCGTTCACTCGATCGAGCTGCGCCACAGGGGCGTCGATTACGAGCTGCGCGAAACGCTGGAATCCGGTCTGCTCTTCGGCCGCCGCGCCCTTGAGGCGCTAGGTGTCAGCGAGGCGGAGGCCTACGAGATCGGCGAGGATATCCGCAAGCGCGACGAGCAACGGCTCGTGCTGCAGGTGAGCGAGGGGCTGCAAGCCGGCACCGACATGCTCTACTCGCGACCGGTCAAGCCGGAGCCGCTGGTAAAGCCGAAGCGTGCAGCAGAGACCTACAGCGATGCCGACGATCTGGTGGCCTTGCCAGAGGAGGAGCCGGAGCGGGCTTAGCTGGCTGTCGTTAGGCGGCTTTGCGGAGTTCGGGCAAAGCAACTTCGGGAAAAGGGGAAAAGCTTCAGTTTTTCGCCGTTATCACCCGGTCCAGGGCGAATTTGAGTTCGTCCTTGACGCCGGCGGACATGGCGAGAATATCGCGGGCCTTCAGAAAATCGAGAACGCCGGTGCGGCCGACAATCGGACGCAGGAAGATTTGCGGCGCCTGGAGGCGCAATTTCAAGGCGATGTTGGACTGCATGGTCAGCTGGCCCGCGCCGAACAGGCTTTCGATGCGGTTCGGAATGTGCCGGCCACCACCTTCCGGGCCGCCGACGACGTCGACGCCGATGATGATATCGGCGAGCCCAGCCAGATGCTCGTAGGGAACCGGGTTCATGATGCCGCCATCGATCATCACGCAATCACCGAGCTTTACCGGCATGAAAACGGCGGGAATTGCGGCGGATGCGGCGAGAACCGGAAACAGCTCTCCCTTTTCGATCACCACCTCGGCCTGGCCGTAATAATCTGTCGTCACCACCTTCATCGGGATATGCAGCCCCGAGAAATCCTCGGGAAAAGCGGGGGGCAAGAAAGCCCGGAGAATGCGTTCGAGATTGAACTGGCCGAAGCGGATGCTGCGCATGTTGACCGGCCGCAAGCTCCAGATCTTGTTGAGCACGGCGGGCCGGTTGCCGACCGTTGCCAGCGTATAATCCCGGATTTCGGCACCGCTCATGCCGGCGGCCATGGCCGCGCCCATGATCGAGCCGATGGAGGCACCCGCAATCGCAACCGGACGGATGCCGAGTTCGTCCAGCGCTTCTATGATGTGGATATGAGCGAGGCCCCGCGCACCGCCGCAGCCGAAGGCAACCGCGACGCTCGGCGTGCCGGAGGCGGCAGCCGGATAGTCGCTGCCGACGAAATCAGCGTAGTCGCCCATTTCCTTCTCCTTCCACCGCTATGCCGATCGCGGCTGATAACGGAAGAAATGCATCTTGCTGTCGCCGAAGGTGCGCACCTCCAGAAACAGGAAGTCCGGCGGCACTGCAACGGTCACATCGGCGCGCTCCTCAAGGATCGCGAGGGCGCCCGGCACCAGCCAGCCGCCTGCTGCGGCAGCGGCAAAGGCCTTTTCGCCAAAACCCTTGCCATAAGGCGGATCCGCAAAGAGAAAATCGAAAGGCTCGAGATTGCCGACGCTGCCGAGATCGGTCGCGTCCCGCCGCAACATGCGTGTGCGGCCATGCAAGCCGAGCGCATCGATGTTTTCCCAGAGCAGGCCCCTGCCTTCGACACTGCTTTCGACGAACAGCACATGGCGGCAGCCGCGGGAGGCTGCCTCCAGGCCGACCGCACCAGTACCGGCGAAAACATCCATCATCCGGGTGCTGTCGATGGCCTCCGGATAGGCATGGCTCAGAATATTGAACAGGCTCTCGCGCGTGCGATCCGCCGTCGGACGAATGTCGTTCGACTTCGGCGTTGCAAGCGAGCGACCGCGAAACTCACCGCCGACGATCCTCACAGCGCGTCAGCCTCTTCCGCCCTTGGGGCCGCCCCTGCCGGCGCGACCGGGACCGCCACGGCCCGGGCCACCGGACGGACGACCGCCGCCACCGGGCTTGCCGCCAAAGCCGCGCGGGCCGCCGGGCTTGCCACCCGGTTTGCCGCCAAAGGATTTACCACCACCCGGCTTCTTACCGAAGGGCTTGCCGGCCGGCCGATCACCGAAGGAACGCTCTCCCTGCGGACGGTCACCGAAGGGCCGATCGCTACGCGGCGGGCGGTCCCCAAATGGGCGATCACCCCGAGGCTTATCACCAAAAGGACGGTCACCGCGGGGACGCTCGGAGCGCTGCTCGCCATCGAAGGACCTGGCGCGCGGACGCTCGTCTCCCTCGGCACGCGGACGCCGATCACCACGGGGCTTGTCACCAAAAGGACGGTCACCGCGTGGTGGACGATCCCCAAACGGGCGGTCGCTGCGGGGACGTTCGGAACGGGCTTCGCCGCCGAAGGACTTCGCACGAGGACGGTCGCCACCCTCTGGTCGCGAGCCGCGGGGTTTGTCGCCATAGGCACGATCCCCACGAGGCTTGTCGCCAAAGGACCGGTCGCCACGCGGAGGACGGTCGCCAAACGGACGGTCGCGCGGCGGACGATCACCCTGAGGGCGATCGCCGCGGGGGCGGTCAGAGGAGCGCTTACGATCGAAGCCTTCGTCATCGCCACGCGACCTGCGCGGCGCTTCCTCGCTCGAACGGATCCATTCGCCATCACCCTCGTCGACGCGATTGATGCGAACGCGGGGGCCCTCGTCCGGGCGGTCGAAGCCGCCGCGCTGGGGACGCTCAGGTTCGCCGCGCCTTGTGGCGGTCTTGACATTCTTAGCGGCCTTTGCAGCTGCTTTTTCGCCGAGTGGGCGGGCGCCAGGCGCCATCCAGACATTGGCGTTGCGGCGCGCGCCAAGCGGCTGGCGCTGCGGCCGGTCCTCGTCCTTGCGGCCACCTTCTCGACGGCCTTCATCCCGGCGATCATCGCGCTTGGTATCGAGACGGCTCAAGGCCCGCTCGCGCTTGTCTTCCGGGCGCTCGCGACGAGGACGTTCTTCCTTGGTCGGGCGTGCGGAGGCCGTGCGCGCAGGCTTCGCCTCCACCTCTTCGGCATCAGCAACTGCCGGCGCATTGTAGAGCGGTGCGTCGAAATTCGCCTTGGCATCCTCGACCAGGCGCGGGCCGAGCTGATCGCGCAGCGTACGACCGCGGACTTCGAGCACGCGCCCTTCCGGCAACTCGCCCAGCTGGAACGGACCGTAGGAAATACGGATGAGGCGATTGACATCAAGGCCGAGCGCGCCCAGCACGTTCTTGATTTCGCGGTTCTTGCCTTCGCGCAGACCCATGGTGATCCAGACGTTGGATCCCTGCGTGCGGTCGAGCGTCGCCTCGATCGAGCCATAGAGCACGCCGTCGACGGCGATGCCTTCCTTCAGCTTGTCGAGCGCTTCCTGATCGATCTCGCCATGGGCGCGGACGCGGTAGCGGCGCAGCCAGCCTGTCGTCGGCAGCTCGAGAACGCGCGCAAGGCCGCCGTCATTGGTCAGCAGCAGCAAACCTTCGGTGTTGATATCGAGACGGCCGATCGACATGACGCGCGGCAGTTCTTCCGGCAGGTTGTCGAAAACGGTCGGGCGCCCTTCCGGATCGGCATTGGTCGTCACCAGGCCGGCCGGCTTGTGGTAGAGCCACAGACGCGTGCGCTCGATGCCGCGGATCGGCACGCCATCGACCTCGATCTTGTCGGAAAGGGTCACGTTGACCACCGGCGTTTCCAAGAGGACGCCATTGAGCGTGACGCGACCGTCGAGGATCATGCGCTCGATGTCACGACGCGAGGCTACGCCGGCGCGCGCCATGACCTTGGAAATGCGCTCGGCCTTTCCATCTCCGGCTGCCGCATCGGCTGCAGCGCCAGCGGCCGAAGCCTTCGCCGGCTTCGCAGCATCGCGCTTTATCGTCTTCTTGTCGCCAGCAAAGGGTTTCGACCCAGGCCGCTTGGGCTTGTCATTCATTGTCATTTGTTGTTTGCCTGAATTTTTAAGGCGTGTTCCTATCAGGTCGCGCCCCTGCGGTTAAGTGGAAAATCTTGAATGGCGGCTACAAATCATTTTATGGAGCTTGCACTCGCCGAAGCGCGCAGTGCCGGAGAGCGTGGCGAAGTGCCGATCGGTGCCGTCGTCGTCCTCGACGGCAAGATCATCGCCAGGGCCGGCAATCGCACCCGCGAACTCAATGACGTCACCGCCCATGCCGAAATCGTCGCCATCCGCCTGGCCTGCGAAGAGCTCAGCCAGGAGCGGCTTACAGGCGCCGATCTCTATGTCACGCTGGAGCCCTGCACCATGTGCGCCGCGGCCATTTCGTTCGCGCGCATCCGCCGTCTTTACTATGGCGCCGAGGATCCGAAGGGTGGCGGTGTCGACAATGGCGTGCGTTTCTATCAGCAACCAACTTGCCATCATGCGCCGGAGGTCTATTCCGGCCTCGGCGAGACTAGTTCCGCCGAAATTCTGAGACGCTTCTTTCAAGCGAAACGCTCCGAAGACTGAAAAGCGGCGGAGCTGGCGCCGCCGCTTTTTCAAATTGCTTACTGGAAGGGCTTCCACCAACTGCTGTTGTTGGACTGCTGCGCAGCTTCGGCATCCTTCTTGCGCTTCTTTTCCTTCTTCGACTCGGGCGTGCCGACGTCGTTGAGAGCTGCCGGATCGGAAACCTGACGATATTCCTGCGGCGGGTCGATGAGGTAGCGGCGCTGATCGATGTAAGTACCGGCCTGATCCTGGCGAGCGGCGCGATAGGCGGCCGTCTGCTGCGCTTCGGTCATGCGGTTCTTGCTGGTGTCGGCCTGAGCCAGCGGCGAACGATAGTTTACGTCGTTCTTCTTGGCGTCGGCTTCCGCTGCAAGGCGCTTACGCGCATCTTCGGGCGATTCCAGCCAAGCCGGATTGTCCTTGCTTGCCAGCGACTGCTGCGGCGCCGTGAGCGCGTCTTTGTCTCCACCCACGACAAGGCCGGGGCGGTTCGGATATTTCACGCCCTTATCCTTCGGCGTCGCGGCCGAGACGGAAGCGATATCGCCAAGATCGTCCAGGAGCTGCACGCCAGCCGTCTTGCCGGTACCGTAAGTCGGGCTGCTGAGGCAGCCGGACATCACGCCACAGCCAATCACAAGTGCCGCCAAGCTGACGCCGACACGAACGCTATGCATCGCTCTCATGAATACCCTTCCCAGCCATGCCGGAATAAACGTAACAGAACCCCATTTCACGGCAACTGCCGCAAAAATCAGGCCAATTTCAGGCAGCTTTTACCGGATGAACACTGCAAAGGCAATTCACCCGGTAATATTCTTCAGTTGACACTAGAGCGCCGTGCTTCCTTTTGGAAGCACAAAGGACGCTCTACCTCTTTGAATCTACGCATCAGGCTTTTCGAAAATCGATTCCTATCTTCAGGCCGATGCTGCAGCGAGTTCGCGCAGCGCCAAAGCGTCACGCGCCGAGACATCCGGATATTCCGGGTCTGAGCCGACGTCGGTCGTGATGCGCCACGAACGGGCACATTTGCGGCCTTCGGCAAGCTTCGGAAGCACGCTGACCTTGGCGGCATCGTCGAGACGGAATGCATCCGCCGGGCCTTCGCCGCTCTCGATGGTGATGCCCGACGTGATGCAGATTTCCGAGAAATCCTGCCCTTCAAGCGCCTTCAACAGCTCAGGATCGGCGACATAGACGGCCGGGGCGGCTTCCAGCGAAGAGCCGATCCGCTTGTCCTTGCGCTCGATTTCAAGCGCGCCGGTAACGACGCTGCGCACGGCGCGGATTGTCTTCCACTTCTCGGCGAGCGCTTCGTTCTTCCATTCGGAAGGAACGGTCACGAACTGCTCGAGATGCACGGAGACAGCCGATGGATTGCGCGACAGCCATGCCTCTTCCGTCGTGAACGGCAGCATCGGCGCCAGCCACGTCACCATGCAGTCGAAGATCGTGCGGATGACGGCGAGCGAGGCGCGGCGGCGCAGGCTCGACGGGGCATCGCAGTAGAGCGCATCCTTGCGGACATCGAAGTAGAAGGCCGACAGCTCGACATTGGCGAAATCGATCAGGGCGCGGGCGATGCGCTTGAAGTCGAAGGCGTCGTAACTTTCACGCACCAGCTCGTCGAGTTCGGCGAGACGGTGCAGCATCAGCCGCTCCAGCTCCGGCATGTCGGCATAGGCGATGACTTCGCCCTTGTCGTGCGCCAGCGTGCCGAGCATCCAGCGGATGGTGTTGCGCAGCTTGCGATAGGCATCGACATTGGTCTGGATGATGGCCTTGCCGAGGCGCTGGTCTTCCCAATAGTCCGTGGTCATGACCCACAGGCGCAGGATGTCGGCGCCGGCGTCTTTCATGACATCCTGCGGGGCAACAACGTTGCCTAGCGACTTCGACTGCTTGCGGCCCTGCTCGTCCATGGTGAAACCATGCGTGACGACCGTATCGTAAGGCGCGCGGCCACGGGTCGCCGCACTTTCGAGCAGCGACGAATGGAACCAGCCGCGATGCTGGTCGGAGCCTTCGAGATAGACGTCGGCCGGCCATTTCAGATCCGGGCGATCTTCCAGCGTGAAGGAGTGGGTCGAACCGGAGTCGAACCACACGTCGAGGATGTCCATGACCTGCGTCCAGGGCTCGTTGGCCTTTTCGCCGAGGAAACGCTCGCGTGCGCCTTCTGCAAACCAGGCATCGGCGCCTTCCTGTTCGAAAGCTTCGAGGATGCGGGCGTTGACGCTATCGTCCTGCAGGATGTTGCCGTGCTCGTCGACGAAGATGCAGATCGGCACGCCCCACGCGCGCTGACGCGACAGGACCCAATCCGGGCGCTGCTCGATCATGGCGCGCAGGCGGCTCTGGCCGGCAGCCGGTACGAAGCGGGTGTCGTCGATCGCCTTCAGGGCACGACTACGCAGCGTCGAGCCGTCATCGAAGTCCTTGTCCATATAGACGAACCACTGCGGCGTATTGCGGAAGATGACCGGCTTCTTCGAGCGCCAGGAATGCGGGTAGGAATGCTTCAGCCTGCCGCGCGCAAAGAGCGTGTTCGTCTCGATCAGCGCCTTGATGACTATGTCGTTGGCGTTGCCCTTCTTGCCGTTGTCGTCCATGACGCGGCCACCCTCGAAGCCGGGAGCGTCGGCCGTATAGAAGCCGGCGTCATCGACCGGGAACGGGATGGTGGCGGAGATACCGCGCTTTTCGAGATCACGCGCATGCGACATCCAGGCGTCAAAGTCCTCGCGACCGTGGCTCGGTGCGGTGTGCACGAAGCCCGTACCAGCATCGTCGGTGACGTGGCCGCCATCGAGCAGCGGCACCTTGAAGTCGTAGCCGAGAGAGGCGAGCGGATGCGCGCAGGTGATAGCAGCCAGATCGTCGGCAGAGACATCGGCCAGACGCTTGTACTGCAGTTTTGCCTTGGCGAAGGATTCTTCCGCAAGCTTATCGGCGAAGATCAGCTTCTCGCCGGGGCGCGGGCCGAAATCGTTGGCGGCTTCCGTAACTTCGTAAAGCCCGTAGGACACGCGCGACGAATAGGCGATCGCACGGTTGCCGGGGATCGTCCAAGGGGTCGTCGTCCAGATGACGACGAAGGCGCCGGCAAGATGTGCAGAGCCTTCGGCCACCGGGAACTTAACCCAGATCATGTCGCTCTCGACATCGGCATATTCGACTTCGGCTTCTGCGAGCGCGGTGCGCTCGACCACCGACCACATGACCGGCTTAGAGCCACGGTAAAGCTGGCCGGTACGGGCGATCTTCAAAAGCTCGCCGGCGATGCGGGATTCCGCATGGAAGTTCATGGTGAGATAGGGATTGTCGAAATCGCCTGTTATGCCGAGGCGCTTGAACTCCTCGGACTGGATCTTGATCCAGCCGGCGGCAAAGTCGCGGCATTCCTGGCGAAACTCGTTCACCGGAACCTCGTCCTTGTTCTTGCCCTTCTCGCGATACTTTTCCTCGATCTTCCACTCGATCGGCAGGCCGTGGCAGTCCCAGCCCGGAACGTAATTGCTGTCATAGCCGCGCATCTGGAACGAGCGCGTGATGACATCCTTCAGGATCTTGTTAAGCGCGTGGCCGATATGGATGTGGCCGTTTGCATAGGGAGGGCCGTCATGCAGGACGAACTTCTCACGGCCGGCGGCGGAGGCGCGCAGCTTTTTGTAGAGGTCCATCTGCTGCCAGCGACCCACCAGCTCCGGCTCCTTCTGCGGCAGGCCGGCGCGCATCGGAAAATCAGTCTCCGGCAGGTAAAGGGTCTTGGAATAGTCCATCTTTTCGGTGGTATCGGTCATAGTTCTGACAATTGCCTCGGTGTCTCGGGCGTCTTGCGCTTGAAAAGCGCAGCCATATGGGGATTTTTCGGCGGCGGAAAGCGCCCTGGGAGCGGGCACCAAAAACCCGGACCTTCCGGCAGCTTAAAGCGCGCGGAAGGCCGGGCCAATAATTCGTATCGATAGGCTCAGCCGAAATTGGGTCATAGCCGCCGGTTCATAGGCGTTTTTTCCAAGGAAAGGAAGAGGAAACAACGCGCGCGGCACATAGAAAGACCGCGGACGTTTCCGCCCGCGGTCGATAGGGTGTTGCGCGTATCAGGCGCGCGCGGTGGCGCGTGCCGGCATGACTGCATTGAGGATGACGGCAACGACGATGTTTGCCGCCAGCGCCAAAAGCCCCGTATAGGCCGTGAAACCGGCATCTCCAAGGGGAACCATATGCAGCGGCTTCCAGCCGGCATCCCAGACAAGGTAGGTGCCGCCGAAGAAGCCGACGAACCAGCCGGCCAGCAGCGCAGGCGCCCGGAACCATTTGGTATAAAGACCGAAGACCAGGGCTGGCAGGGTCTGCAATATCCAGATTCCGCCTAAAAGCTGCAGATCGAGCGCAAATTGCGTCGGCAGGAAAATGATGACGAGAAGCGCGCCGATTTTGACGATGAGCGAGGTCATCTTGGCGACCTTTGCCTCGCCGGCATCGGAAACCTGCGGATCGATATAGGCCTTCCAGAAGTTACGGGTGAAGAGGTTGGCAGCGCCGATGCTCATCACGGCGGCAGGGACGAGCGCGCCGATGGCGATTGCCGCAAAGGCAAAGCCGGCAAACCAACTTGAGAACAAGTTCTGGAACAGGGCCGGGACGACATCATTAGCGCTGTCCAGCTTCAGGTTTGCCGCGTGGCCCATGTAGCCGAGCAAGGCCAGCAGACCGAGCAGCAGCGTATAGGCCGGCAGCAGCACGGCATTCTTGCGAATGGTGTTGCCGCTGTTGGAGGCGAAGATGCCGGTGAGCGTATGCGGATACATGAAGGCCGCAAGCGCCGAGCCGAGCGCTAGGGTCGCATAGGCGACATACTGATTGCCGCCAAGCAGCAGACTGCCCGCACCCTTTGCCTTGAAATCCGCGTCGGCCGCCGCAAAGACATTGGCATAACCGCCGAGTTTGGCCGGGATGAGCGCAATGGCGGCAATGACAACGATATAGATCATGATGTCCTTGACGAAAGCGATCAGCGCCGGCGCACGAAGGCCTGCAGAGTAGGTGTAGAGCGCCAGGATGATGAAGGCGACGGCGAGCGGCAATTCACCGTGAAGCCCGAGAGCCTTGAACACCGCCGTCATGCCGACGAGCTGTAGAGCGATATAGGGCATAGTCGCGATGACCCCGGTAAGCGCAACCGCCAGTTCGAGCGCGCGGGAGCCGTATTGGCCGTGCACGACATCGCCTGCCGTGACGTAGCCATGATCCTTCGCGCGCCGCCACAGCAGCGGCATGACCATGAAGACGAAGGGGTAGACGACGATCGTATAGGGCAGCGCGAAAAAGCCGTAAGCGCCGACCGTGTAGACCAGTGCCGGTACGGCGATCACGGTATAGGCCGTGTAGAAGTCACCCCCGACGAGGAACCAGGTGATCCAGGTGCCGAAGGTGCGGCCGCCAAGGCCCCACTCGTCGATATGGGCAAGGGTCTTCGGCCGGCGCCAGCGGGCGGCCACGAAGCCCATGACGGTAACGAGCGCCAGAAAGAAGATGAAGACTGCAAGTGCTGTCGGATCGATATCAGTCGTCATTGCGCATGCTCCGATAAGCGATCCACGTCAGCAGCGCGGTGATCGGCACCCAGGCCAGTTGATACCAGTAGAAGAAGGGGAAACCGAGCAGAACCGGATCGTGAGCGTTATAGAAGGGGACCCAAAGCAAGCCTATATAGGGGATGACGAGCAGCCAGCAGGCCGCCGTTCCGAAACGTTTGTCCATTACCTGCGCCTTTCGGAAAAGGGACGCGGCGACTCGCGCCCTGCAATATGAGCATTGCAGCATCTTTCCACGCGCTCAAGGCAAAAAGATACCGCACTGCCGCAATCCCTGCGCGCAGTTTTCTATAATGAAGTCAGGAGAAGGCGATGCAGCGATCGATGTCGCTCAGTGGCTGGACGCCGGCAAGAAGCGCCCTTGCCTCTTCTTCATCTTTTCGGATCTGTGCGACCAGCGGATCCAGCCCGTCGAATTTCAGTTCCGGGCGGAGATAGCCGAAGAAGGACACCGAACAGATTTGGCCGTAGAGGTCGCCGCTGAAATCGAAGACGAAGGTTTCAAGCAGCGGCGCGCCATTGTCCGTCACCGTTGGGCGGCGGCCATAGCTCGCAACAGCATCGCGAATGATGCCGTCGGCTGCGCGGAACCTCACGGCATAAATGCCGGCCTTCAGCGATATTTCCGGCGGAAGCTGCATGTTTGCCGTTGGGAAGCCGAGCGTGCGACCGAGCTTCTCGCCACCGATGATGGGCGCTTCGACGGTATAGCGATAACCGAGCATCCCGGCGACCTGGGCCACCTCCCCGTCAGCAAGCAATGTGCGGATGCGGCTTGAGGAGATAACCTCGGCATTTTCATCGCGAAAAGCATCGATGAGCGTTACGCCGAAACCGTTGCGGCTGCCGGCGTTCATCAGGAAGGCCGGGCCGCCCTGGCGATCATGGCCGAAATGGAAGTCGAAGCCGGTGACGACTTCGGAAGCGTGCAGCCAATCGATCAGGATCGAATGAACGAACTCATCGGCCGAGCGCTGAGAGAAAGCGCGGTCGAATGGATATTCGATGACGGCATTGAAACCGATGGCTTCGAGCAGACGCGCCTTCAGCGGTGCCGGCGTCAGGCGGAATACGGGGTGATCCGGGCGAAACACGGTGCGCGGATGTGGCTCGAAAGTCAGCACGAGAGCCGGAACGCCGCGCTCCCTCGCAATCTCCAGCGCGCGATCAAGCACCGATTGATGACCGCGATGAACGCCGTCGAAATTGCCGATGGCGACGACACCGCCCTTGAGAGCATCCGGAAGCGCGTCGCGCGTCTCGTTGCGATGGAAAACGGTCATCGGCTACCACTCCGGTCAGACTAGGCGCGGCATCCACCACTTCGGTGAGGCCTGCTCGCGCGCCAGAAAGGCGCCGAGAGCAGCCTCATCCGTATGCCCGTCGATCATATATTCGCGAGCGTGGATGCCATGGCTGATATAAAGAAGATCAAGGCCGTAATCGAGCGCTCCGCGCACATCGGTCGGCATGCCATCGCCGATGGCGACGACGCGCGACAGCGGAAACTCACTCCTGACCTCGCGGGCCGCGGCAATCGCCGCATTGTAGATCGGCTGATGCGGCTTACCGGCGATACGCGTCTGGCCACCGAGGCGCTCGTAATAGGCCGCCATGGCACCAGCGCAGGGGATCATCCGATGGCCGCGTTCGACCACGAGGTCCGGATTGGCGCAGATGAGCGGCACATTGCGGACGGACCAAGCCATCAGCATGTCCGTATAGTCGTCAGGCGTTTCGGTCTCGTCGTCGAAGAAGCCGGTGCAGACGATGCTTTCGGCCTCACCGGCATCGACGCGCTGGACATCCAGCCCTTCGAGGATGCCGGTATCCCGCTCCGGACCGAGCAGAAACACCTTCTTCGGGCCTTCGGCAATCAGCTTGCGGGTGACATCGCCCGACGTGATGATGCGGTCGTAGACGCTGTCTGGAACGCCGATCGCCCGCAACTGCTCGACCACTTTGGGAGCGACACGCGGGGAGTTGGTGATGAGGACGACTGTCAGACCTTCTGCGCGGGCCGCTTCGAGCGCGATCGAGGCTTCCTTGTAGGCGGTGACGCCATTGTGAAGCACGCCCCAGACGTCGCAGAGCGCAACGTCATAAAGTCCGCCAATCTCGCGAAAGCTTTCGATCCGTTTGCCCATGCCATCCTCGCATTACATAAATCACGGGCTGACATCGCAAACCGGCCGGCAAATTACAAGAGCGACACGCGAGGTTTTTGCGCCGCACAAGGCCGGAATGACAGGCACCGGCAACCTTGGCGAAGCGCAAATAACGCGAATTAAGCATCAGCAAGACTTCCAAGAAAGAGCGGCGCGACACCCTTCTCCATGAGCCCAAAAATGGTGGAGTACATGCAACGGGATGCTAAGCGGGATCGCGATGGGCATTAATCATCCTAGAAACAAGGTGATCAGCGCCGTAAAAATTTCACAGTGCTGTTCTTGACTCACCCAGTAGCCACCCCTAAATCACGGTCGCTAGCACTCGCCGATGCTGAGTGCTAACAAAGCCCATACGGATCCCCCGCTGATCCGTGAAGTCATTTGATCGAGGGATTAGACAATGGCAACCAATTTCCGCCCCCTTCATGACCGCGTCGTCGTTCGTCGCGTTGAGTCCGAAGCAAAGACCAAGGGTGGTATCATCATTCCCGATACCGCCAAGGAAAAGCCGCAGGAAGGCGAAATCGTCGCTGTAGGCTCTGGCGTTCGTGATGAATCCGGCAAGGTCATCCCGCTCGACGTCAAGGCCGGCGATCGCATTCTGTTCGGCAAGTGGTCGGGCACCGAAGTCAAGCTTGATGGCGAAGACCTTCTCATCATGAAGGAAGCCGACATCATGGGTATCATCGGCTAATCCAGCCGGGTTCCCCTTTTCCGATACAGCTGACGGGCCATAAACCCGTTCAATGCGAATTCAGGAGTTTTTAGACATGGCAGCTAAAGAAGTAAAATTCGGCCGCAGCGCCCGCGAAAAGATGCTTCGTGGCGTTGATATCCTCGCTGACGCAGTGAAGGTCACGCTCGGCCCGAAGGGTCGTAACGTCGTTATCGACAAGTCCTTCGGCGCTCCGCGCATCACCAAGGACGGCGTTTCCGTCGCCAAGGAAATCGAACTCGAAGACAAGTTCGAAAACATGGGCGCCCAGATGGTCCGCGAAGTTGCTTCGAAGACCAACGACGTCGCCGGTGACGGCACCACCACTGCAACCGTTCTTGCCCAGGCGATCGTTCGCGAAGGCGCCAAGGCTGTTGCAGCCGGCATGAACCCGATGGACCTGAAGCGCGGTATCGACCTCGCTGTTGCAGAAGTCGTCAAGGATCTCCAGGCCAAAGCCAAGAAGATCAACACTTCGGAAGAAGTTGCGCAGGTCGGCACGATCTCCGCAAACGGCGAAAAGCAGATCGGTCTCGATATTGCTGAAGCCATGCAGAAGGTCGGCAACGAAGGCGTCATCACGGTTGAAGAAGCCAAGACCGCCGAAACCGAACTCGAAGTCGTCGAAGGCATGCAGTTCGACCGCGGCTACCTCAGCCCGTACTTCGTAACCAACCCGGAAAAGATGATCGCCGACCTCGAAGACGCGTTCATCCTCCTGCACGAGAAGAAGCTCTCGAACCTGCAGGCCATGCTCCCGGTTCTCGAAGCTGTCGTTCAGACCGGCAAGCCGCTCCTCATCATCGCTGAAGACGTCGAAGGCGAAGCTCTTGCTACGCTCGTCGTCAACAAGCTGCGCGGCGGCCTGAAGATTGCTGCTGTCAAGGCTCCTGGCTTCGGCGACCGCCGCAAGGCCATGCTGGAAGACATCGCCATCCTGACGGGCGGCACTGTCATCTCCGAAGACCTCGGCATCAAGCTCGAGTCCGTTACCCTCGACATGCTCGGCCGTTCCAAGAAGGTTTCGATCTCCAAGGAAAACACCACGATCGTTGACGGCGCTGGCGCCAAGTCCGACATCGAAGGCCGTGTTGCCCAGATCAAGGCTCAGATCGAAGAAACCACCTCCGACTACGACCGCGAAAAGCTGCAGGAACGTCTTGCCAAGCTCGCTGGCGGCGTTGCCGTGATCCGCGTCGGCGGCTCGACGGAAATCGAAGTGAAGGAAAAGAAGGACCGCATCGACGACGCTCTCAACGCGACGCGCGCTGCTGTTCAGGAAGGTATCGTACCGGGCGGCGGTATTGCTCTCCTGCGTTCTTCCACGAAGATCACTGCCAAGGGTGAAAACCAGGATCAGGAAGCTGGCGTCAACATCGTTCGCCGCGCCCTGCAGTCGCTGGTTCGCCAGATCGCTGAAAACGCTGGTGACGAAGCTTCGATCGTTGTCGGCAAGGTTCTCGACAAGAACGAAGACAACTACGGCTACAACGCCCAGACGTCCGAGTTCGGCGACATGATCGCAATGGGCATCGTCGACCCGGTCAAGGTTGTTCGCACGGCTCTGCAGAACGCAGCTTCGGTTGCTTCGCTGCTGATCACCACCGAAGCCATGATCGCTGAACTGCCGAAGAAGGATGCCCCTGCTGGCATGCCGGGCGGCATGGGCGGCATGGGCGGCATGGACATGATGTGATAGGCCAACGGCCTAATCACAGAATTGTCCATAAAGCTTCGCCCATGCACTTTTAGTGCTTCAGGCCGCCAAGCGGCCTGAAGTGGCGGCATGGACATGATATGATAAGGCCATAGCCTTATTCGATTGTTCAATCCGGCATCCGGAATTGACGAAGGGCGGCTCTCGGGCCGCCTTTTTTGTTGTGCCAAACCGATCCATGCGCAAATCCCGCAAGCTCTCCTGGCAATGCAATTTTGTGCAACTTCCCCATTGCCGTTTTAGAAAAAGCCCCTATAACTCGCAGCGCAGCGATTTTGGAGAGTAAGCTGCAATGCACGAAAATTTTACTGATTTTGGGCAGGATTAACCTGCGGCGTGGCTTAGCCATGACCTTCGAGGTTGGGTTCGTCCAAATTTATTACTTGAAAATGACTTCGCAGGTCGGCTCGCCATCCGGGAACTTTGTTGAAAGACGACAATAGCGGAGACGCGGTTCTGTTTTCTTCATGACGGTGCAGCAGGCAGTCAGACCTTCAATCCGGCGACATATGGAATTCAAACGCAGTGCGCAGGAGCCCTTGCGCTCAAGTGGTGGGGATCAGCTTGTTCAAGATTGCCAAAGCAAATTTTGCAGCGCCGTTTGCGCCTGGCTCGCTGGCGTTTGACAGCCAAGATCCCGATCTCCTCGCGCAATTCTGTGTTTCCGAAGGCTGGACCGGCGACCTGTCGAGCGGGCTTATCAAGCTCGGGCAGTGGAGCACCATGCTGCATGGGTTGAGCTCTTCGGAATGCGGGCTCCTGAGCCTGATGCACTGCTACGATGCGCAGGATCGCGCGCGCATCCTCGATCTTTTCGAGCAGGCGGCAACGGCCACGTCGTCTTTCTGCTACTCGACAACGACCCGAGGCGCCAACGGCAATCGCCAGCCGATCTTCTGCGTCGGCGAATCGATCGCTGCGGACGAACGGCATTCCGGCAGCATGGTCGGCGTCTTCCTGTTTCCCCGCTTCAAGCTGGAGCCGGGCAGCCAATTGGCGACCCGGCAGTAAGGCTGAAGCACAATGAGTGCGAGGGCTCCTGCCCTCGCTTCGCCAGACGCCGTCAATCCCGCTTCGGAATGTTCAGGCCGCGCTGGCTGGCCGGGCGTGCAAGCGCACGGTCGAGCCAAGCCATGACTGCGGGGAAGCTTTCAAACTCCAACACCTCACGACCGCCGTAGAAGACATCGACTCCGCGCACCCACGGGAAGGTGGTGATATCAGCAATGGTATATTCGTCGCCCATGATCCACTCGCGCCCCTGCAGGCGGCTTTCGAGAATACTCAGGAGACGCTTGGCTTCGTCGCGGTAGCGCTCTACCGGATATGAGTTGTTGGCGACCTTATCGGCGGCAAATTTGAAGAAATGACCGAACTGTCCGAACATGGGGCCGACGCCTGCCATCTGGAAGAAAACCCATTCCAGCGTCTCGTAGCGGGCCGCAGCATCGCTTGGGATGAGCTTGCCGGTTTTTTCCGCGAGGTAGACAAGGATCGCGCCGGATTCGAACAGGCCGAGCGGCTTGCCGTCCGGACCATTGGGATCGATGATCGCCGGGATGCGGCCATTTGGATTGAGCGATAAGAATTCGGGCGACTTCTGGTCATTGGTGCCAAAAGAGACGAGATGCGGCTCGTAAGGCAGACCCAGTTCTTCAAGAGCGATGGAAACCTTGACGCCGTTCGGCGTCGGCAGCGAGTAGAGCTGAATGATATCCGGATTGCTGGCGGGCCAGCGCTTCGTGATCGGAAATGACGAGAGATCGGCCATGGAACTCGCTCCTTAAGACTATGATTTGGCAATGAATTGGCGCCACCATAGCCGATACCGCGCATATGGGAAGAGGCCTGCCAGCACCATTGTTCAATGATTGTGAACTAATTGTATGCAGTTGTTTATCTTTCCAGCCTCTGAAAAATCACTGATATCTGTCGCCAGAAATTGTCGCCACCGAACCAAAACGACTTCACTGGAGACTGTCATGTCCAATACCAACAACATCCTCATTCTTGTGGCGCGCATCCTGCTCGCCTTCATGTTCATCTTTGCCGGTTTCGGCAAGCTGACCGACCCGGCAGGCACGGCCGGCATGATCGCCGGCGCCGGCATGCCGGCTGCAACGCTGCTTACCTACCTTGCTGGTGCCTTCGAATTCGTCACCGGCGTCTGCGTCCTGATCGGCTTCCAGATCCGCATCATCGGCTGGCTGCTCGCCGCCTTCTGCGTCTTCACCGGCATCGTCTTCCATCTGGGCACAATCAATGTTCCGGATTTCCCGGCGGCGGCCAACGGCTGGATCAACGGCCTGAACTTCGTGAACTTCCTGAAGAACATCACGCTGGCCGGCGCCTACATCATGCTCGCCACCAATGGCGCAGGCGCCTACTCGCTCGACGCACGCCGTGGTGTCTACGCGACGGCTTGATTGGCCGCATACTTCCCAAGACAAAAAGCCCGCCTGGAACATCCAGGCGGGCTTTTTTGCGTGAATAGGAAACAGAAAAATCAGAGCGCGCTGCGCACCGCCGCAATGATGCGCTGAACCATCGAGTCGCCCTCATGGCGTTCCTTGCGGGCGCGCACCAGGCAGGCTTCCGAGCGCAGGATGATGCCATCCGACAGGATCTTCAGGTGATTGGCCCGCAAGGTCGAACCCGTCGAGGTGATGTCGACGATGATATCGGCCGAACCGGCAGCAGGTGCGCCTTCCGTCGCGCCGAGGCTTTCGACGATGCGGTAGAGTTGGATGCCGTGCTGGCTGGAGAAGAACTGTTGGGTCAGGCGCCAGTATTTCGTCGCAACCGTCAGTCTGTGGCCATGGCGAGCACGGAAATCGGCGGCGACGTCGCCGAGGTCGGCCATCGTGTCGACATCGAGCCAGATTTCCGGCACGGCGACGACGACATCGGCGTGACCGAAGCCAAGCCTTGCGCAGAATTCGACGCGGCGGTCGGCTTCCGCCATGCCCTCACGAACAAGATCCTCGCCGGTGATACCGAAATCGACGCTGCCATTGCCGACCTCGCGGGAGATTTCAGAGGCCGACAGGAAGGCGATTTCGACACCATCCCAGCCCTCGACGCGGCCGCGATAGGAGCGGTCGTTGCCAACGGCGACGATGGGCATGCCGGCGCGCTCGAAAACGGCCGAACAATCGTCCTTCATCCGGCCCTTGGAGGGCAGCGCAATGGTGATGGTCATCAGGCGGCCCTCGCATTTTCGATCCGGTCGAGCCAAAGCGCGAAACCGACGGCCGGGATGTGGTCCTTGGCGCCGAGCAGTGTCATCAGCCGGTCGAACCGGCCGCCGCCGGCAAGCACTGCGCTCGATCCGGACACCGTCACCTCGAAGACGAGGCCAGTATAATAATCGAGCGGGCGGCCGAAGGCAGCGCGATAGTCCATCCTCGCGGCATCGACGCCGGCCTTGGCCAACGCAGCGACGCGGGCATCGAAGCTCTGCAATGCCTTGCCGAGCTTCAGGCCTGCCGCATCGGCAAAGCCGGCAAGCGCGGCAGAGGCATCCGCCAGCGGCACGCTCAAGGACAGGAATTCCTTCAATACGAGGAATGCGGCATCATCGAGCTGGGTTTCCGACAGCACCAGCTTCTCGCGAAGGCGGCGGGCGATTTCCTGCGGCGAGCGGCTGGCATTGGTGGAATATCCGGTTGCCTGCATGGTGGCGTCGATATGCTTGATCAGCCCCTGCTCGTCACCACGATTGAGGAAATCCAGCACATGCGCATCGAGCCCCGTGACCGGCTGCGGGCTTGCGAGCCGCGCCAGCAGGGTTTCGAGCTGCATCATGTTGCCGAAGGCGTGGATCAGCCGCTTCTGCCAGCCTGACGGTAGGCCGAGCGCCTGTACCACGGCCTCGAAAACGGCCTGATCGCCAAGCGTGACCGAGAGCGACTTGCCGGGGACCAAACGGTTCAGAATGCCGATGGCATCGCCGATGGCGCGAGCGTCGGCGCTGGCCGTGTCGCCATCGCCCAGATCCTCGATCCCAGCCTGATAGAACTCATGACCGCCTTCGCGGCGCTGGCGAAAGATCTCGCCGAGATAGGAATAGCGCTTCGGCGTACCGGTAGCGGTTTCGATATGGCGCAGGCAGACCGGGATGGTGAACTCCGGACGCAAGCACAGGCTGGCGCCGGTTTCGCTCTCGGTCATGAAGATGCGTCGGCGAAGATCTTCGCCGGCCATATCGAGAAAGGGTTCAGCCGGTTGGATGATGGGTGTATCCACCCTCTCCGTCCCGCGGAGGGTAAACTCATCAAGCAAATCGCCGGCGAAATCCGGAAGGTTGATCAGGGGCATCAGCCCGCCCTCTTCCGGTCTTCCGCGTGCGCCGCCAATATTTCCTGCACCTTCGCGATCAGCTCGGATTCCGGCACGGTTTCCTGCGCCACGCGAGCCTCGCGCCAGCTGGCATTGTCCTCGATCTCACCGGAGAGGCGCTTGCCTTCGATCAGATCCTTGATCTGGACGACGCCCTGGGCGCGCTCATCACCACCCTGGATGATGGCGATCGGGCAGCCGCGGCGATCGGCATATTTCAGCTGGTTGCCGAACTTCTTCCAGTTGCCCTGGAACATCTCGGCGCGGATGCCAGCGGTGCGCAGCTGCTGCGTGAAGCGCTGGTAGCGCCCCATGGCGTCGACATCGCCATCCATGACGGTGACGAGCACGGGCTCGATCACTTCTTCCGTGCCGAGCTTGCCAAGGTTCTTCAGCGCCGTCATCAGGCGCGACACGCCGATGGAGAAGCCGGTGGCCGGCACCGGCTGACCCATGAATCGCGAGACGAGCCCGTCATAACGGCCGCCGCCGCCGACCGAGCCGAAGACGACCTTTTCGCCCTTCTCGTTGGTGACGTCGAACAGCAGCTCGGCTTCGTAGACCGGACCGGTGTAATATTCGAGGCCGCGCACGACGGATGGATCGATCTTGATGCGATCGGCCTGATACCCGGCGCTTGTCACGAGGCTGCCGATGAAATTCAGCTCGTCGACGCCCTCGACGCCGTTGGACGTGCCGGCAACAAGCTCGGCAAGCTGAACAGCGCTTTCGACGTAGTCCTTGATGCCGACGAAGAAGAGCACCTTCTCGATCTGATCGGCGTTGAGGCCGGCACCCTTGGTGAAGTCGCCGGACTCGTCCTTGCGGCCGGGACCAAGCAGTAGCGCCACACCTTCCGGGCCGAACTTATCGAGCTTATCGATGGCGCGCAGCACGTTCAGGCGCTGTGCGGCCTTGTCGTCGCCGCCGAGGCCGATGGCTTCCAGCACGCCGTCGAGAACCTTGCGGTTGTTGACGCGGATCACATAGTCGCCACGCTTGATGCCCAAAGCTTCCAGCGTGTCAGCCATCATCATGCACATTTCGGCATCCGCCTGCACGCCCGGTGCGCCGACGGTATCGGCGTCGAACTGCATGAACTGGCGGAAACGGCCTGGGCCTGGCTTCTCGTTGCGGAAAACATAGCCGGCACGATAGGTGCGGTAGGGAAGCTGGATCTCGTTGAAGTTCTCGGCGACATGACGGGCAAGCGGCGCCGTCAGGTCGTAACGCAGCGACATCCACTGCTCGTCATCATCCTGAAGCGAGAACACGCCCTCGTTCGGCCGGTCACTATCGGGCAGGAACTTGCCGAGCGCATCGGTATATTCGAACAGCGGCGTTTCGACAGGATCGAAACCATAATGCTCGTATACCCTACGGATCTTAGAGGTCATTTCGTTGACGGCGCGAATGTCGCTGGCCGAACGATCGACAAAGCCACGCGGCAGGCGGGCCTTGAGCTTCTGCGGTTTCTTCTGTTTGTCGCTCATATCTAGGGTAATCCGGTACGGGAACAGTCGCGGTTAACTAGCGGATTGGGCTGAGTGCGGCAAGGATTGTTCTATGCTAACGACGGACAAAACGGACAAAACCTAGACAAGGCGACATAGATACCATGCCATATGCGATCGTTCTGAAATGCGCCAACGACAACGCCGCCCCGGTTTTGGATCTCTGGCGGGAGGCGAGCCGGTTCGAAGCCGCTCCATCGATGGAGGCGCTGAACTACGCACCGCATCTCACGCTTGCCGTCTATGCGGATATCGCTCCCTCCTTGCTGTTTGCGGCTGCCGAGAAGGTCTTCGGCGCGATGCGATCCTTGCCGATCGAGTTTTCGGGCATCGGCCATTTTCCGAGCGAGATGCTGGTGCTTTGGGCACGCCCGGTAGATGATCGGATCCTGAAGAACATACATGCCGCCATTCACGACGAGATCGACCCCGCACTCTGCCACGAGCATTCCCGCCCGGATCGCTGGGTGCCGCATTGCACCATAGCGATGAAGATCCCCTCGGGCTCGGCGGACCAGGCGCTGAAATGGGCCGCGGCAACGCCAGGCCGATTCACCCTCACCTTTGACGTCGTCGATTGCATCAGCTTTCCGCCTGTCGAAGTCCTGAGAGAAGTCAAACTGCGACCTTGATCGTCTCCCAACGTGGGGGATCGCAATTTGCGCTTGTCTTTGCCGCGAGCGCATCTAGGTTCCTATTCATGCGCCTGTTTGCGATCCTGACGATGGTAGTTGCCTGGCTGTTCTACGGCGCCATGCCGGCGCTCGCGAACTGTCCCATCTGCGATTCCATGTCCGCAGCGCCCCCGACATCGACGATGACCATGTATGGCGGCATGGCCGATATGGCTGGCATGACAGGCGGCATGATGCAGCATCAGGACAAGAAGCCGGAAAATCCCTGCGCCGGCGGGATGGATCACGTGGCATCCTGCGCGGCCTGTCTCGCCTTGATGCCGACGCTTGCGGTCACAGGCGGCAAGCTTGCATTCTCCTATCCGGCGCCCGAGCCCGGCGAGCGCCTCGCCGACTCCCGGTCGCAGCCGACACAGCCCCCTCCCCGATTTGCCTGACGATCATCTGCATTCCATCAACGAGCGACCGTCCGCTCAAATCCGGATACCGTCCAGAAGCGGAGAGAGAATAGCTATGTCCACTTCAAAATCGCTTGTGCTTGCCGGTGCCTTTGCTTTCGCCCTCGGCCTTCCCGCCTTCGCCGAAGACATGCCGGGCATGGATATGAGCAAGCCCATGGGTGACCAAGGCGCCTCCAGCAAGGCCTACAACGACGCCATGGGCAAGATGCACAAGGACATGATGATCCACTATAGCGGCGATGCCGACGCGGATTTCGTCCGCGGCATGATCCCGCATCATCAGGGCGCGATCGACATGGCCAAGATCGAGTTGAAATACGGAAAGGATCCGGAACTGCGCAAGCTGGCGGAAGCCGTGGTCACCGCGCAGGAAGCCGAGATCAAGGAAATGAAGGCCTGGCTGAAGAAGCACGGCAAGTAATTCATCCACGACAGCAGGTGGCAAGCAAGTGCCGCCTGCTTCTTGCGGCTCAATCCATGATTCCAGGCAGGCGGGCGGCCAGCAGATCGATGATCACGCGCATCTTCAGCGGAAGATGCGGCGTCTGCGGCCAGACGGCATAAATATTGACCGGCCGGCTGGAGACGTTCAGCACCTGCGCGAGCCTACCGGCATATACATGGTCCCGCACCAGCCAGCAGGGTAGCCAGGTAATCCCCATCCCGGCAACAGCCGCATCTGCAATGACCTCCAGATCGTCAAAGCGCAGTCGCGTTTCCGGGAGGTAGTCAACGGCCGTACCGTCACCCTGCAGGAAGGTCCATCGCTTCGTCTCGCCGGATCGTGCGTAAACGACCAGATCATGGCCGCAGAGCTCCTCGATGGTCTGCGGCACTCCCCTTGCAGCAAGATAATCCGGCGACGCGCACAGCGTCATGCGATGGAAGGCGATCTTGCGCGCGGCAAGGCCGGCTTCGTCGCGCAGTACGCCGTTGCGAATGGCGAGATCGAAGCCTTCATCGAAGAGATCGACCACGCGATCGCTGAAGGAGAGGTCGAGTTCCAGTTTAGGATGCATGCGAGCAAGCTCGAGCAGCAGCGGCGCGAGGCAGCGGCGGCCGAAAAGCACGGGCATCGAGATGCGCAGGCGGCCGTTGACCTCACGCTTGCCTGATTCCAGCATGGCCTCGCCCGACTGTATCTCGTCCAGAGCCCGGCGGCAGCGCTCGTAAAAGGCCTGCCCTTCGTCGGTCAGGCTCTGCATCCGCGTTGTGCGATGGAACAGACGCGTGTTCAAACGCCGCTCCAGCTTCGCAATGGTCTTGCCGATCGCCGAGCGCGACAGATTCATGCGTGCCGCCGCCGCCGAAAAGCCGCCGGCCTCGACCGCCTCCACAAATTCCGGAATGCCGTTGAGCATGTCATTCATGACGATTGCTTCCTTCAGGGAACCATTTATCGGAAATAATATCGCCACTGGCGACATGCAAGCAACGATAAGCTGCGCTCATTCCTTCCAATTCCTCTCAGGAGATCATGATGACGAAGAGCATGAAGCGCTGGACCCTCGATAAGATCGCCGTCGGCGCCCCTTTGAACCTTACGGAAACGGCGGTTCCCACGCCTGCGCGCGGCGAAGTGCTCGTGCGGGTGAAGGCCGTTTCGCTGAACTATCGCGACAAGCTCGTGCGCGAGACGGGCATGGGCCTGCCGATCCAGTTTCCGTTCGTGCCGGCATCCGACATGGCGGGCGTGGTCGAGGCGATTGGAGACGATGTCACCAGATTCTCGACCGGTGATCGCGTCATTTCGACCTTCCATCCCGGCTGGCTCGACGGCAAGCCGCTCGGCGACGCCCGCACACCTCCCTACAAGACATTTGGCGGCTTCTATGCGGGGGTGCTCGCCGAATATATCTCCGTGCCGCAGGATTGGCTCGCATCGGCGCCGACGAGTCTGGATGACGCCGAGGCGAGCACGCTTCCTTGTGCTGGTCTGACGGCGTGGTTTGCGCTGGTCGAGCGCGGCAAGATCAAGCCCGGCGATCGTGTCCTAGTGCAGGGAACCGGCGGTGTGGCTCTGTTCGGCCTGCAGATTGCCGCCGCTCAGGGCGCTGAGGTGTTCGTCACCTCCTCGGGTCCGGAAAAGCTCGCTCGGGCGAAGGCGCTCGGCGCGCATCACGGCATCGACCGCAACACGAGCGACTGGGTGGAAGAGGTATACCGCCTCACCAACGATCAGGGCATCGATCACATCATTGAAATCGCCGGCGGGCCGAATTTTGCGCAGTCGCTGAAGGCGGTCGCGCCGCATGGCCGGATTTCCGTCATTGGCGTCCTCGAGGGCTTCGACATCTCCGGCCCGGCGGCACCGCTATTATTGAAATCTCCTACCGTACAAGGCATCGGCGTCGGCCATCGTCGCGCGCTGGAAGATCTCGTGCATGCGGTTGACAGCATCGGCCTGAAGCCGGTCATCGACCACCGCTACACGCTTGATGGGGTTCCGGTAGCCTTCGATCATCTCGATCGCGGCCCCTTCGGCAAGATCGTCATCGAGCTGTAATCGCCGCCAGGCCGCCACGAGACATGACGGCCCGGCCTCACCACGGTATCAGGCCTTCGGCTCGAAGGGCTGTGGCACGCGCTGAGCGCCCTGGCGAGCTAGCATCCAGCCGGGATATTCGGGCGCAAGGGCACTGACGTCATCGAGTTTCGCAATATCGTCGGAATTGAGCTTCAGCTTGACGGCGGCGAGGTTCTGATCGAGCTGATCGAGACGCTTGGCGCCGATGATGATGCTGGTGACGAAGGGCTTCGCGAGGATCCAGGCAAGCGCGACCGTGGCGACGCTGGCGCCGTGCTTTTCCGCCACTTCGCGCATGGCGGCAACGCAGGCCCAGGCGCGATCCTTGTCGACGGGTGGGAAATCGAAGCTTGCACGCCGTCCTTCGCCATTGCCTGGAGCGCCGGGACCGTATTTACCCGAGAGTAGACCGCCGGCGAGCGGCGACCAGACCATCAGCCCGAGCTTTTCCTCTGCCATTAGCGGCACGATCTCACGCTCCAGATCGCGGCCGGCGATGGAATAATAGGCCTGCACGGTTTCAAAACGGGCAAAGCCGCGTTGTTCGGAAATGCCGAGCGCCTTGGCGATGCGCCAGGCCTGCCAGTTGGAGACACCGACATAGCGGACCAGCCCGCGGGATACGAGATCATCTAACGCCCGCAGCGTCTCGTCGATCGGGGTTACCCGATCCGTGGCGTGGATCTGATAGAGGTCGATGTGATCGGTCTGCAGGCGATCAAGGCTGGCCTGGACGGAATCCATGATATGGCCGCGCGAGGCGCCGCGATCGTTAGGCTTGTCGCCCATAACGCCATAGACTTTGGTGGCGATGACAACATCCTTGCGGGGCACGTTGAGGTTTTTCAGCGCCTGCCCGAGCAGCTTTTCCGAGTTGCCGAAGGAGTAGACGTCGGCGGTATCGATGAAATTGATGCCGGCGGCAAGCGAGTTTTCCACGATCTTGTCGGCCAGCGCCTGGTCGACATCCGCGATCGAGCCCCAGCTGCTGTTCGGATTGGCCTCGCCGAAGGTCATCGTGCCCAGGCAAAGTTCGGAAACGAACATGCCGGTATTGCCGAGTTGGTTGTAACGCATAGGAGAAATTCCCTTGTGGTCAGCCGGAAGACGCTTCCGGCCTGTGGACTCTTATTCTCTTGGCTATGAATTGGCCTCGGCATTGCAGCCGCGATCGCGCTGCCCTGGAGAGGTCATAAGACGGTCGTCGATACCCGGCTCTGGCTCCGCGGCGATCGAGACAACAACGACATAATGCATCACAATCCGATTTCAACGCGAGAGCCGCGGGCGATCACGATGCAGTTACCGCTACTTACTCTTGCTTCCCCGCCAACGGAGGATAGACTCCGGTCCTCATCCTTATGCGGAACGCAGATACCATGTCGCAACGCCCCTTGACCACGATCGGCTTCGACGCCGACGACACGCTCTGGCAGAACGAACAGTTCTACCGGCTCACGGAACTGCAATTTACCGATCTGCTCGCCGACCATGCCGATAGCGACCATATTTCGGCACGCCTGCTCGAAGCAGAGAAGCGCAACCTGCGCCACTACGGATTCGGCATCAAAGGCTTCACGCTTTCGATGATCGAAACGGCCATCGAGATCACCGAGGGCAATGTGCCAGCGAGCGTCATCGCGCAGATCCTTGATATCGGCCGCGATCTTCTCGCACATCCCGTCGAAACGCTGCCGCATGTGCGCCAGACGCTGGAGGCCCTGTCCGGCAACTATCTGCTTGTCCTGATCACAAAGGGCGACCTTTTCGACCAGGAACGCAAGCTTGCCCAATCCGGCCTAGGCGACCTCTTCGATGCGATCGAGATCGTCTCCGACAAGAATGCTTCCACCTATCGCCGCATCTTCTCCAAGGTCGGCGACGGCCCGGAACGGGCGATGATGATCGGCAACTCACTGAAGTCTGATATCGTACCGGCGCTTGCGGCCGGCAGCTACGGTGTCTTCGTGCCGCACGAGCTTACCTGGGCCTTCGAGCATGTGGAGGAGCCAACGGAAGCGCCGCGCTTCCGTAAGATCGGCCATCTCGGAGAATTGTCCGAGGTCATACAGGCGCTGTCCTGAGCCTCGGAGCCGTTGTCATAAACAACTCCGGACGGAAAGCGGCGACGCGCTTTTCCTGAAACTGCTTACTGCCCCTACTTGGAGCGCGGTGGGAACAGCGTCGGTCCCTGATCCTTCGGCTGGTCGGCGGGCGCCTGCTGTGCCGCCGGCGGATTGGGATCGATAAGGATTTCATAGGGCGCGCCGAGACCGCGGCGGCGGGTGACGCGCGAATAGTAAGGCTTGATCAGCCAGGTCGTGTCCTGGTTGACGGTCACATCGGCGGTGTTGCCATCCTCATCCGTGCCGAAGAAGGATTCGTCGTCATTCGAAGACAGATCGAAGATTGCCATGAAGGTATATTTGCTCTTCGAGCTGAAGGTGATCCGCACATGCTGGCCCTTTTTGAGCGGCAGCGTGTAGACCTTGCCCTTGCCGAACTTCGTCCATCCCGTCAATTTCTCGAGCACGGCCGGGAAGCCGAGCTTCTCGATCTTCTCGCCGCGGTCGAGCTGCGGCAGCTGCTGCTGGGTGTCGCTTTGAGCCAGCGCTGCGGAGGCACCGAACAGGGCTGATATTGTCAATGATATGCCGAGGAGCGTACTCTTCATGGCCGCACCAATTCGCAGCGCATCGCCTCGACCTCTTTCCGGCAGTAGCAACCTTCAAGGTGATCGTTGACGAGGCCCATCGCCTGCATGAAGGCATAGACCGTGGTCGGGCCGACAAAGGTCCAGCCGCGCTTCTTCAGGTCCTTCGAAATCCGAACGGAGGCCGGCGTCGTCGGGTTGGCGCGAAGATGCGCGAGGTCGAAGATTTCGGGACGTTCGGCCGCAGCCGGCTCGTGGCTCCAGAAATAGCGTGCAAGCGATCCGAATTCGCCACGCATCTCGATGGCGCGGCGGGCATTGTTGATGGTGGAGACGATCTTGCCGCGATGGCGGATGATGCCGGCATCTGTGACGCAGCGCTCGATATCGGCATCATCGAACCTGGCCACCTTCTCGAAATCGAAACCTGCGAAAGCGGCGCGGAAATTCTCGCGCTTGCGCAGGATCGTCAGCCAGGACAGGCCCGACTGGAAACCTTCGAGGCAGATCTTTTCGAAGAGCCTGATGTCGCTGACAACTGGGCGACCCCATTCCTCGTCGTGATAGCGCTGATATTCCGGCAAGTTACCATGCCAGAAGCAGCGGTCCTTGCCATCTTCACCGGTAATGATGCCCGTTTCGGCCATTTTCGCGATTCGTCCCCTATTTCGGCGTGCGCCACCGGAAACCGGTATGCAATTATCGGATAAAACCAGATCAATCAAACGCTTAAATTCATAAGCCGGTTTCGACGACCGCGCATTCCGATTCCTGATTTACAACTTGAAAACCATCTTTCAAAACCAAGCGGTAACCCTGATAAAGCTTTATCGGCTTCTCGGCATTTTGATGAATAGATGTTTACCATTCGCTCGCGCGCAAGTGGCACCATGGCTTCGACCGGGTGCTGATGCGCCCATCCTCGGCCCATATGTAGAGAGTTTGTCCGATGATGAAACATGCCGTTCTGTGCGCTGCCGGCGCTCTGAGCCTGCTTGCCTCTTCCGCCCTTGCAAGTGATCGTTATCAGTCGCGCCCGCCCGTTATCGTCAGCCCTGATCTGACGGCTCCCTGGGTGACGCAGCTTGGCGGCGGCGGCGTGCAGCCGGTCGTCTACGCCCGTCCAATGGTGCGTCGCGCAGCCGATCCTCGAATGGAACAGCAAGGCGATCAGCAGGTTCGTCGGGTCGTTCAGCCACGCGGGCTGTTCTCGCGCCCCGTCGTACAGCAGGTCGCCATGGCCCGTCCGCAGTATCCGGCCGTCCGCGGTCAGGTCGACCCGCAATTCCTGCCGCAGATCGTCGACTACCAGACCAAGGAAAAGCCGGGCAGCATCGTCATCGACACCAACAACCGCTTCCTCTATCTGGTGATGGACGGCGGCAAGGCGCGGCGCTATGGCGTCGGTGTCGGCAAGCCCGGCTTCGAATGGGCTGGCGCTCACACCATTACCCGCAAGCAGGAATGGCCGGATTGGACGCCGCCGTCCGAAATGGTGGCGCGAGAAGCTGCAAAAGGACATTACCTGCCGGCCCGCATGGATGGCGGCGAAGCCAATCCGCTCGGCGCGCGCGCCATGTATCTCGGCTCCACCCTCTATCGCATCCATGGCACCAATGCGCCCTGGACGATCGGCAGCGCCGTTTCCTCCGGCTGCATCCGCCTGCGCAACGAAGATGTCACCGATCTCTACAACCGCGTGAAGGTCGGAACCCGAGTCGTCGTGATGTAGTCAGTGAGGCATCGGCGAAAGGTGTGGCGAGCATGGTCGGTCGAGGCCGAGAGTTCGCCGCGCCCATCCGCCCTCGCCCTATAATATTGAGGCGACTATTTCTCGCCCAATGATAGAAGAAACCTCCGGATTTCCGGACGATTCTTTGCCGCGAACATTTTGATCTTGATCCCCCCGCAGGTTCCGGTAGTTTCTTGCCGAAATCAGCGAGGGGAATGACATATGAAAACAGGACTATCCGTCGTCGCGGCCGGCGCCGTTGCGGCGCTTCTTCTTGCGGCTTCGAATGCCGCAGCCTTCACCGCTTCTGCTCCCAGCGTCGCACCGGCCACCCGCAGCGATGTCATCCGGGTTGCCGTGCAGCCCCAGGGCCAGGTTAAGCCTCAGTTCCAGCGGCGGCTCGTCCGGCTGTCGACCAACGAAGTGCCCGGCACGATCATCATCGATACCAACAACAAGTATCTCTATCTCGTCGAGGGCAACAACCGCGCAAGACGCTACGGCATTGGCGTCGGCCGCGAAGGCTTCGGATGGTCGGGCGTGGTCAAGGTCGGCCGCAAGGCGGAATGGCCGGGCTGGACGCCGCCGCCGGAAATGCGCGTCCGCGAGGCCAAGAAGGGCCACAAGCTGCCGGCCTATCAGGAAGGCGGCGAGGATAATCCGCTCGGCGCGCGTGCCATGTATCTTTATCGCAACGGCAACGACACAGCCTTCCGCATCCACGGCACCAATCAGCCCTGGAGCATCGGCCTGAACATGTCTTCCGGCTGCATCCGCATGATGAACAAGGATGTGACGGATCTTTACGATCGTGTTCCGATCGGCACGAAGGTCATCGTCGTCGGCCCCGGCAACAAGCAGGGCGAAGTCAGCTATGAGGATCGCGGCGTCGATCTGCTCAGAACCATGTTCGGCGGCTGATCGGCTACGGCCGCCCAAGTCCGACCGCAATGATCGTCCCGGGGATGTTTCGGCAATTGCCGGCAACTCCGGGACGTTTTCCACCGGAATATCGCGCATTCCTTGCTATCCGCAGCAACACACTGTTGCGCCATGGCTACAGCCGCGAGCCTATCGCGCTGCCCTACCGATAGGGCCATTTACATTCAGTTTCATGTCAGTTCTTCTGCCTAAGCGGTCTCTAGCCACTAGTGACTGTAATGGAAGCGTAATTGTAGCGTGCTTAGCTAAGTAACACATTCGCCATCCGGGGATTCTTCATGCATCGTGCATTTCGTATCAAGCGACCGGCCATGACCGCAGTTGCTATTTCGGCATTCCTGTTTGCGGCCGGCTCTGCTTCGGCGGAAATGCAGTTCTCGGCCTATGGTGGCTTTCAGGGCGCGACCGGCGGCAATGTGACGACATCCGATGGGGCGGATTTCGACCCGAATTGGTCGGGTAAATCCTTCAAGATGCCACCCTATTTCGGCTTCCGCGGCATCTGGTGGCTCGATCAGTTCGACAAGCCGAACTGGGGTGTCTCGCTCGACTACAGCCATGCCAAGGTCTACGGCGACCTCGGCAATACGCCGGGCTGGTCGCATTTTGAATTCACCGACGGCCTGAACATGCTGACCTTGAACGCGCTGTATCGCTTTCAGGATCCGAGCCGCAACTGGACGCCCTATGTCGGCCTCGGCGCCGGTATCAACGTGCCGCATGTCGAAGTCACCCGCGCCTCTGGCACGACCTTCGACTATCAGTTCGGCGGCCCATCGCTGCAGGCCCAGGCCGGCGTCAGCTACCAGTTCGCCAAGCACTGGTCGACTTTCGTCGAATACAAGGGCAACTATAACTTCGTAAACAATGTCTCGATTGACAGCGGCGATACGCTGAAGGCCCGGGTCTTCACCCACGCCATCAACTTCGGCGTCTCCTTCAATTTCTAAGACTGCATCGCCCTAGGCTTGGCCGATTCCCCAGACCAGTTCTGGCTTGGGGGATTGTGTGTTATATAATGGCCTATGAGCCTTTCCTATTATCGATGTGACTGGATCCATCCGGAGAACGAGGATCCTGTCGTCGTCTATTACGAGGTTGATGTGGCCGGTGATGTTCCGCGGCTCATCGACGTCTTCGCTGACGGCCGGCGGCAATGCATGTCGATTATCGATTTCGCCTTGCTGGGACCGAACAGGCAACGCATCACCAGCCTGGTCGAAGGCTCGTTCTACGATGGCATAGCGGGCCTGATCGACGGCCTCTTCTTCGAGGATGGTCAGGAACGCATCAGCATGACGCGCATCGCCGCCGACAAATTCGAGATCGAATGGCAGACGCATCGTACAGCAGAGTCACGTTGATGCAGATCGCCGACACGCCGAAAACAGCTTTACTGGAGATGGGTCAGACGGCAGTCGGCTGCAATCCCTTCAGCTTGGCCGGGACTTCGCCGCCATAGGCCCAATCGAGCAATTCTACCGTATGCAGGATCGGGATGCCCGTTCCGGTGGCGATCTGCATGATGCAGCCGATATTGCCCGTTGCGATGACATCGGCCTTCGTCGCCTCGATATTCCTGACCTTGCGGGCCTTCAGCTCGGCTGAAATCTCCGGCTGCATAATGTTATAGGTGCCGGCCGAGCCGCAGCAGAGATGCCCTTCCGCGGGGTCGCGCACCGTAAAGCCGGCGGCCTTCAAGAGGAGCTTCGGCGCCATGGTGATCTTCTGCCCATGCTGCATGGAACAGGCGGAATGATAAGCGACGGTGACGCCGCGCGGCATATGCGAGGGCAGATCGAGGCTGGCGAGATATTCGGTGATATCCCTGGCAAGCGCGGATACCTTCGCCGCCTTTTCGGCATAGGCGGGATCGAGGCGCAGCATGTGCCCGTAATCCTTGATCGTCGAGCCGCAGCCGGATGCCGTAATGATGATCGCATCGAGCCCGCCGGCTTCGATCTCGCGCGTCCATACGTCGATATTGGCGCGGGCGGCGGCAAGCGCCTGCTCTTCGCGCCCCAAATGGTGTACCAGCGAACCGCAGCAGACCTCCCCTTCGGGCGCTACGACCTCGACACCAAGGCGCGTCAGCAGGCGGATGGTCGCTTCGTTGATCCCGGGATCGAGCACCGGCTGCGCGCAACCGGTCAGGATCGCCACGCGACCGCGCCGCTCGGCCTGCGGCTCATGCCGGCGGGGCCTGGAAAATGGGGACGGCGCCAGCACGCTGCGCGGCGCGAGGTCGAGCATGGCGGCAAATGCCTTCAGCGCGGGAATACGCTTCAACAGACCTTTGAATGGTCGGCCGAAGCGCGCGAGCTGCAAAGCCAGCCGGAAGCGGCCAGGATAAGGCAGGACCGCGGCCAACACATTACGTGTGATCCGGTCCATCAACGGCCGCTTGTACGTGTTCTCGATATGGGCGCGGGCGTGATCGATCAGGTGCATATAGTCGACGCCCGAAGGACAGGTTGTCGTGCAGGCAAGGCAGGAAAGACAGCGGTCTATATGCGTCGTCACCTCGGCATCGGCGGGCCTGCCGTTTTCCAGCATGTCCTTGATGAGATAAATGCGGCCGCGCGGGCTATCGAGTTCGTTGCCCAGCGTCACATAGGTGGGACAGGTGGCGGTGCAGAAGCCGCAATGCACGCATTTGCGCAGGATAGCCTCGGACTCGGCTACATGCGGATCGGCAAGCTGTTCGGGAGTGAAATTGGTTTGCATCGAACAGAGCCCCCGTCACGCCATCTTGCCTGGGTTGAAAATCCCGGCCGGATCGAACTTTTCCTTCACGCGCGCCGAAAGCAGCGCCACGGCCTCGGGCTGCGGCTGGAAGGCCAGTGTCGTCGCGCGGTGGGCCGGCGTGGCGCGCAGCAAGGTCGCATGTCCGCCGCCCAAGGCATGAATATAGCGGCGTAGTACGTCACCTTCCGGCTCGGCTTCCATTCGCATCCAGACGAGGCCGCCCTGCCAATCATAATAGGCATCAACCCCCGCTTCGAGGCGAAGAGCGGCGACGAGCTGGTGGCCAGTACCGGGCGCGACCGATACGCGCCAGATGGGGCGCGTGGTGCCGTCGCAATAGGGCTTCACGTCGCGGATTTCGCGCCAAAGCCTGCGGCTGTCATCTACGCCAAGGCGTGCCACCGTACCAAGGCGGCTCATGGCAGCCGTCAACTTCTCCGCCCGCACCCAGACGGAGCCGGCAAGCCCCTCGATGCGCAATACCGTCGCCTCCCCTCTCGGCAGCTTGCCGTCGAGGAAGGACCAGCCGACGGTAAGCGGCAGATGGGCCGCTCCCGATACTTCCAGCGGCAATGCCATGGCGGCGGCCATCGCTCGCGCCGCCTCGGCATCGTTAAGGCCGGTAACGACGATCGTCTCCTCGGTCTTCGGCCGTGGCGGCACACGGAAGGTCACCTCCGTCAGAAGGCCGAGCGTTCCGTGCGAGCCGGCCGTCAGCTTGACAAGGTCGAGGCCGGTGACGTTCTTCATCACCCGCCCGCCGGCCTTGGCGATTTCGCCTCTGCCATTGACGAAGCGAACGCCGAGCAGGCTGTCGCGCGCGGCACCGCTGACGAAGCGGCGCGGGCCGGAAATATTGGCCGCGAAAATCCCGCCAATCGTCGGCTCACCTTCCGTCGCCATCAGCGCCCGATGATCCATGGGCTCGAACGTCATCATCTGGCCGCCTTCGGCCAGTGCCGCTTCGATTTCGGCAACCGGCGTGCCCGCACGCGCGGTCATCACCATCTCACCCGGATTATAGGCAACGATGCCGACAAGACCCCGGGATGACAGCACCGCCTCCGCAGCAACCGCATTGCCGAAGCCGGATCGCGTGTTGCCGCCGACGACGGCAAGAGCCGCGCCGCGTGCCGCGTGATCGCTGATGATGGAGGCGGCTTCCGCCTCGGTCGTGGGATGGAACTCGTTCATGCGGCGTCACGCCCATCCAGCGGAAACACCTTGGAAGGATTGAGGATCCAGCCGGGATCGAAGGCCGCCCGCACCGCCATCATCTGGTCGAGATCGACCTTGTCATACTGGTGCCGCATCAGGTCGCGCTTCTCGATGCCGACCCCATGCTCACCGGTGAGACAGCCACCGGCATCGACGCAAAGCCGCAGGATGTCGTTGCCGGCCGCCTCTGCCTTGGCGGCGTCCTCGGGATCGTTGGCATTGAAGAGGACGAGCGGATGCATATTGCCGTCGCCGGCATGGAAGACATTGGCGACACGCAGGCCGTAGCCGTCGATGATCTCAGCCGTCTTCTTCAGCACATAGGACAGCTGGCTGAGCGGCACGGTGCCATCCATGCAGATATAATCAGCGATGCGGCCAGTGGCGCCGAAGGCGGATTTCCGGCCCTTCCAGATCAAGGCCGCTTCTGTTGCCGACTGGCACTCCCGCACCGTCTTGACGCTATGGGTGCGGGCAATGGCGACGATACTTTTCAGCATGTCGTCCATTTCCGCCTCCGAGCCTTCGACCTCGACGATCAGCAGCGCGCCGACATCAAGCGGATAGCCCGCTTTTGCAAAGGCCTCGCAGATCTCGATCGCCGGCTTGTCCATGAATTCGATGGCGACCGGAACGATACCGGCCGCAATGACATCGGCAACACAGGCACCTGCTTCTTCCGAGGTATCGAAACCGAACAGCACCGGCCGGGCGCCCTCCGGCTTGGCGATCAGCCGCACAGTCGCTTCCGTCACGATGCCGAGCTGACCTTCGGAACCGCAGACGAGGCCGAGCAGATCGTATCCGGCTGAATCCAGCGCCTTGCCGCCGAGATCGATGATCGTGCCGTCGGTCAGGACGAGCTTCACGCCGAGCAGATTGTTTGTCGTGACACCATATTTCAGACAGTGTGCGCCGCCGGAGTTCATGCCGATATTGCCGCCGATGGTGCAGGCCAGCTGCGAACTCGGATCCGGCGCATAGAAGAAACCATCGGCCGAGACGCTTTCGGAAACATTCAGGTTCGTGACACCCGCCTGCATCGTCGCCGTACGATTGGCATAATCGATATCAAGGATGCGGTTCATCTTGGAAAGCCCGAGAACGACGGCATCCTCCTGCGGGATCGCGCCGCCAGACAGCGAGGTGCCAGCGCCCCGTGGCACAATGGGAATGCCGTAGCGGTGGCAGTATTTCATGACAGCCGCCACTTCCGCGGTCGAACGCGGCAATGCCACCGCAAGCGGCACACGCCGATAGGACACGAAAGCATCGGTTTCGAACGGAACAAGTTCCCGCGGCTCGTGAATCAGACATTCAGGCGCAAGGAGATCGGAGAGATCGGCGACGATCGTGCTGCGACGGGCGAGAACATCCGCGCGCGGCTCCAGAAATGAAATAGCCTCGGCCATGCCGTCCTCCTCCTGCATTCGATTTGGGGCGTCGGCTCCCTTTTAGCGCATGTCGTACAAAAGTGTTGAGCGGTTTTGCGATAACGACATCAGTAAAATCAAAGACCTGACGCGCAACACCCAAATCTGAAAATTCGCGATGCGCTTTAGCACATTACAGGCTTAGCGCTTTCCCAAAATTGGCGCAAATGATAAGCATTTATTCCAAAACAGGAAATAATAGTGCATGACCAATCTTGGGGATCTTGAAATCTTCGCCAGCGTCGTCGCCACAGGCAGCATGTCGCTGGCCGGCCGCGCGCTCGGCTTTTCTCCCGCCGTCATTTCGAAACGCATCAAGCGCCTGGAAGACAGGCTCGGCACGCGGCTTTTGCAACGCACGACGCGGCAGATTTCGCTGACGGAGGCCGGCCAGGGCTTCTATGACCGGGTGCTTGCCATCCTGGCCGGGCTGGAAGAGGCGGAAGCCTATATTGCCGGCCGCTCGGCGCAGATGCAAGGTACGCTGAAAATCTCCGCGCCCACCTCCTTCGGCCGGCTGCACATCGCCCCGCACTTGAAATCCTTCATGCAGGCGCATCCGGACCTGGCGATCAATCTGGTGCTCAGCGACGAATTCGTCGATATCGTCGGCGGCGGCTTCGATATCGCCATCCGCATTGCCGAACTCACCGATTCAAGTCTCGTCGCGCGTAGGCTTGCTCCCGTGCGCAGGGTGCTCTGCGCGGCCCCCTCCTATATCGAAACCCACGGCGTGCCCGTGGATATAGAGGATTTGCGCCGGCATATCTGCCTGCCGGCGCACAACCACGATCCCTGGCGGCTGGATGGCCCCAAGGGAGGCCTCACCTTCCGCCCCGAGGGCAAGCTCATCACCAATTCCAGCGAGGTCATCCGTGAGGCCGTGATTGCCGGCTTCGGCATTGCGCTGCGCTCTACCTGGGACATCGGCCCCGAATTGCGCGACGGTCGTCTCGTCCAGGTGCTGCCGGCCTATGAGGGGTCGCACAGTGTCACGCTTTCGGCAGTCTATCCGACCAGGCAGTTCCTGCCGGCGAAAGTGCGCGTCTTCATCGACTTCCTGACGGAACTTTATGGCCCCGTGCCCTATTGGGAGCGATAAGAGAGGTTTTCGAAATTCGAGGAGATCAGCATGTCCGCGCTTGAAACCATTCGCTCCGATCTTTCGAACATCACGGGGACACGCTTCATCGTCGTTCTCGGCGACATTACCAGGCTTTCCGTCGACGCCATCGTCAATGCCGCAAACAGCAGCCTTCTCGGCGGAGGCGGCGTCGATGGCGCGATCCACCGGGCTGCCGGGCCGGAACTGGTTGCCGAATGCAGGACGCTGAACGGCTGCAAGACCGGGCAAGCGAAGATCACCAAGGGATACCGTCTGCCGGCAAGGCATGTCATCCACACGGTCGGTCCGGTCTGGAACGGTGGCGGCAGTGGCGAGGACGGGCTGCTTGCGGCCTGCTATCGCAACAGCCTCGGCCTAGCCCGCGAGCATGGCGTGAAGAGCATCGCCTTTCCCGCAATTTCCACGGGTGTCTACCGCTTTCCCGTTTTGCCCGCCGCAGAGATCGCCACGCGCATCGCCGTTGCTGGAAGTACCGATGGCGCTTTCAGTGAGATCATCTTCTGCTGCTTCGGCGACGAGATGGCCGGGCTCTACGACCGAATGCTACCAGAGGCGCTGGCCGGCGCTTGATCGCCCGTTTTACTAGCGCGCCAAGTCCAGATAGGCGGAGGCGACCATGGCGTCGATATCGGCGGGAACCGGGATGACGCAGGCCTCCTTGCCGAGCCCGCCCTTGGCGACGCACTCCAGGCAGCGAGCCTGCAAGGTAAAGCCGAGATCCATGGATTCGACCGTGTTGCCGAGCGGGCGCGGACCGGCGAGATTGGCCATGTGGCCACCGCCGAGAATGTGGAAGGCCCGGCCGTCGCGCATACGCACGGTCTCGATATATTCGGCCTCGTAGCGATCGATGCCGGCGACCTCAGGGCTACTGCGGAATGCCTCGACGTCGATCTCATGCGGGAAGTGGCCGCCATTCATCAGGATCGCGCCATCCTTGATAAGTGACAGATCGGCCGCGGTGATGATGTTCGGATAGCCGGTAACGGTCACGAGGACATCGGCAGAGCGGATCGCCGCTTCGCGCAATGGCGTCGTGAAGCCATCGAGATGGGCCTCGAGTGTCGTGACCGGATCGATGTCGACGACACTGACAGCGGAAAAGGCATTGCGGAAGCACGCAGCCGTCCCCTTGCCGCAGGCGCCGTAACCGAAGACGGTGACGCGCTTGCCGTTGGTGGAGCGATTGGTGAAGCGCAGATAGCTCTCGAATAGGCTCTGCCCGACGGCATGGCGGTTTTCGGCGAATTGCTTGATCGGGCTGTCGTTGATGACGAGGATCGGCATGTTGAGCTTATCGCGCATCGGCATTAGCCGGGTGCGGCCGGAGGTGGTTTCCTCGGTGCCGCCAAGAAGATTAGCATAGGGCTTGTCGGCCGCACGGGCAAAGAGATCGCCGCCATTGTCGAGCAGCAGATCCGGTTTTTCCGCCAGGATCGCATCGAGGCTTGCGCCATGCTCATCGGCATCGCGGGTCTGCGTCGCAAAGACCTTGATGCCTTGGGCGCGCAGATAATCCACTGTTTCCGGCTGGGTGCTATTGAGATTGCCGGTGCAGACGAGACCGGCACCGCCGGCGCGCAAAGTCATCAGCAGCGCGACCGTCTTCGGCTCCAGATGAATGCCGGTGCCGATGGTCAGGCCGGCAAAGGGCGTCGTTTCGCGAAATTCCCTGGCCGTGGCGGCGAGCAACCGGCAGCTCTGGGCAACCCAATCGATGCGAGACAAAGAAGAAGGCTGATGCATGACGTGCTCCTGGCGGCTGGTTCGTTGGTCCGATCTGGCACGATGGGCAGCGGCCTGTCGATGGACATTGGAATAGGCCGCATGGCAGAAAATCTGCCATACCCGTGTGAGACCAATATATGGCCGAATGTCCTGCTAGGATTGCGCCGCCCCTACCCGGCTCAGCCAGTCAGCCAGGCGGACGAGCGCGGGATCCTTCGTGTCGCTGCTGCGAATGCTGAGGCTGTAGCCCGCCGGCCGGTGAATGAAGCCATAGGGCGCGACCAGCGTCCCGTGCACGAGATCGTCGCCAATGGCCGTCCGGGGCGCGATGGCAACGCCGAGGCCCGAGCGGGCGGCGCCGATGGCCAGCAGCAAATCCTCGAATTCGCGCTTGCGGGCGAACCGGACAGGCGCGCGGCCGCTTTCCGAAAACCAGTCATCCCAGAGGCTTGGAGCGGAACGGCTGCCGAGCGCGACCGCACCGGCCAGGGCGGCGACGCCGGAACCAAGACCCAGGCGCGACGAGACGTCCGACGTGGCAACAGGACCGAATTCGTCCTCCATGAAGCGTATGGCCGTGATATCCCGCGTCGGCCTGTATTCCCCGCCCATGATGACCGCTTCGAGATCGGCGCGCCTCGCCAGCGGCTCGACCATCGCCATCGGCACGATGTCTATATCGATGCCGTCGAGAGTTGCCTGCAGATCGGCCACCCGCGGCATCAGCCACCAGACGGCGAAGGCTGAGGGAACGCCAAGGCGAAGCGTGCGGCGATTTCCCTCTGACAGTTCCGCGGACGCCCGCGCGAGAATACCGAAGGCAACGCCTATAGAATCGGCAAAGGCCCGGCCCTTCGCCGTCAGCACAAGCCGGCCGTTTTCCCGATCGAACAAGGGCACGCCGAAATAGGTTTCGAGCAGATTCAATTGCTGCCTGACGGCACCGCGCACGACGCCGAGTTCCTCCGCCGCCTTCAGGATGCTGCCACGGCGCGCCACGGCATCAAAGGCGCGCAGCGCGTTCAAGGGCGGGAGGCGTTGAGGCACGACACGATCGGGCATGGCAAGGTTTTATCTTTCTTTCCAAGGCAATGACGCATAGGCCCAAGCAACTGCGCCATCTGCGGCATAAAAATGCTGTTGAATGTCGCTTCCAGCACAATCCCTGGCGAATATCAGGGGGCAAGTCCTGTTACTTTTATCTACTCACCTCTCAATAAATTTGTGGGGAAATACCATATCTCCATATATGGAACGCAATTTTTTTCCACACAATGTTATGATCGAAGCAAAGCAGAATCTCCAACCCCAAAGGTGAACCGACAATTGGCCATACTCAGCCGTATAGCAAATGATGTGCAACTCATGTTTCGGCGTCCGCCGCGACAACAGTATGCTGCGCTCTGTTATCGGCTGAAGAAGAAGACAGGTGAGCTGGAGATGCTGCTGCTTACCAGCCGCGACACCGGCCGGTGGGTTATTCCGAAGGGATGGCCGATGCCCGGCAAGCTCTCCCACGAAGTCGCGGCGCGCGAAGCCTATGAAGAGGCCGGCGTGCGCGGGGCGGTAGAAACGACGCCACTCGGCTCCTTCGGTTACGACAAGGTGCTGAAAGACGGCATCCAGGTGCCTTGCCGTGTGCAGGTCTACGCGCTTGAGGTCAATGAACTCGTCAAGAACTTCAAGGAGAAGGGCGAGCGCACGATGGAGTGGGTTTCCTGCGACGAAGCGGTCAAGCGCGTGCGCGAGCCTGAATTGCGGGATCTGATCCTTGCCTTCGCACAGCGGATGACGCAAACCAGCGCTATCGCGCAGATAAAGTAAGCCACATTAGTCACAAGAAATTGTGTCAGGATCGACGGTGGATATTGCGCGGCCTCGCAGGCGGCGCAATACGAGAGTTTTGTTTCAGAGAATAGCATGCCCGACCGACCGGCCACACCAGTAAAACGGACGCTCGATAAGGACCTCGACAAATTCACCTATGTCGAGGATGCGACCCACCATGTCACCAGGCGTCTCGTGGCACCGGGACTGGGACTGATCTTTCTCGGCCTCGCTATGGTCTTCGCCGGCATCTACGTGTTCGACAAGCCGCGCGCCACGGTGATCTTTGCAGCCGTCGCGCTCGCCGGCTACATGGCCATGAACATCGGCGCGAAGGACGTGGCCAACAATGTCGGCGCGGCGGTAGGGGCGCGTGCGATTACCATGACACAGGCGCTGGTCATGGCGGCCATCTTCGAGATCCTCGGCGCGACCATCGCCGGTGGTCCGGTCATCAACACGATCTCCACGCATATCGTCGATACCGACCGGATCATCAGCGTCGGCAAACTGGCCTGGCTGATGATGGCGGCGCTGCTGGCCGCGGCCCTCTGGATCAATTTCGCGACCTGGCTCAAAGCGCCGGTCTCAACCACGCACACGATCGTCGGGGCCGTCGTTGGTGCAGGTGCTGCATCGGTCGGCCCGGAACTGGTGAACTGGCATGTCCTGGCGGCAATATCTGCGGGCTGGGTAATAACCCCTTTCCTTGGCGGCACCATCGCCGCCGGCATCCTCTATTTCATCGAAACCTTCATCATCTATCGCGATGATAAGATTGCCGCCGCGCGACATTGGATTCCGATCCTGATCGGACTGATGGCCGGTGCCTTTGCGGGCTATCTCGTCGTCCAGCTGGAACCGAAGGGCGCAATCCCCAATATCGGGAACGTGGCGATCGGTGTCGGCGTCGGCATCATCACCTGGCTCGTTGCGCGACCGCTGGTCGCGGCGCAGTCCGTCGGGCTCGAAAACAAGAACAGCTCGCTGCGCAAGCTTTTCCGTCTGCCACTGATCTGTTCCGCAGCGTTGATGTCCTTTGCCCATGGCGCCAACGACATCGCCAATGCCATTGGCCCGCTGGCGGCTATCGTGCGCGACGTCGGCATCGGCGGCTCGCTCAACCTTGTGGCCGAGACGACTGCCCACAAGGCGCCTTTCTGGGTGGTCATGATCGGCGGCTGCGGCATCTCCGTGGGCGTGCTGCTTTACGGGCCGCGGCTAATTCGCCTTCTTGGCGAGCAGATCACCAAGCTCAATCCGATGCGGGCCTATTGCGTAGCCGTGTCCGCAGCACTTACCGTTATCGTCGCCGCATGGTTCGGCTTTCCGGTGAGCTCGACGCATATTGCCGTCGGGGCGGTTTTCGGGGTCGGCTTTTTCCGCGAATGGTCGACTGTCGGCTCGAAGCGGCGCCTCGCCTACATGCGCAAGAGAGCCGAAGCCGCGGGCATTCCCTGGAACGAGCCGGAAACCACCGACGAGCGCAATCCCGACGAAATCCATCGCCGCCGCCTGGTGCGCCGCTCGCACTTCATGACCATCATCGCCGCCTGGGCGATTACCGTTCCGGTTGCGGCCCTGCTTGCCGCCGTCGTATATTGGGTTATGGTCGCGCTCTTCATTTAGGACGGTTGGGCTTCTCATCGGATCCTCGTACCGCTTCGTCATTTGTATTTGCGCAATTCCGCAGGGAAGACCGCTGCGGACTTTTCGCGGAATTGCTTTAGGGGGGTAATCCATGCGCGCCAATTTCCGCATGCAGCGGCTGTTCGTGACATCAGATATCAAGGCAGGCTCTGCCATCGAGGCCGATCAGGATCAGTTCAACTATCTCGCCAATGTGCTGCGCATGGAGGATGGTGCCGAGCTTCTGATCTTCAACGGCCGCGACGGTGAGTGGAAAGTCAGCGTCTCATTCCCCTCCCGCAAGCGCATCCTGCTGACGCCGGTCGCAGAAACGCGGCCGCAGCCGAGCCCTTCCGATCTGCATTATCTCTTCGCGCCGCTGAAGGTCGGACGGCTCGATTATCTCGTGCAGAAGGCCGTCGAAATGGGTGCCGGCCTGCTGCAGCCGGTCATGACGCAGCATGTGCAGGGCAAGATCACCAATCTCGACAAGGTCAAGGCCAATGTCATCGAGGCAGCGGAGCAATGCGGCATCCTCGGCATTCCTGATGTCGCCGAACCGGTAAAGCTGACCGACCTGCTTGCCGGCTGGCCGCGCGATCGTCGCATCATCTATTGTGACGAGGGCGATGCCGGCCAGAATCCGCTGCCGCTGCTGTCGCAGGTAAAGGAGAAGCATCTGGCGCTGCTGGTCGGGCCCGAGGGCGGTTTTTCCGAAGAAGAACGCGCTCTGCTGCGCAGCCTAGATTTCGTCACCGCCATTCCACTCGGGCCGCGCATCCTGCGCGCCGACACGGCCGCCGTTGCCGCCATGGCGATGATACAGGCGGCGATCGGCGACTGGAACTGAGTTTCACTCCAATACGGCGACGACGGTCGCGACGATCAGCAGGATCGCCAGCGAGATGCTGACGATCCGCGACACCGTCGGATCTTGCAGAAAGCGCGAGAGCGACGCGCCGACGAGAAGCCAGACCATATGGATGGTAATGATCATGCCGGTCAGCAACGCGATCTTGACGGTGGCGTCGAGCAAGCGTTGATCCTGAAACAGGCTGACGCCGGCAAAGACGGCTGCAATCGCCAGATAGGCCTTGGGATTGGCGACGGCGAGCAGAAAGCCGCCGGAGAAGGCCGGAGCCGCCTTATTGTCGTTACTGCGCGACAGCGGCGGTGCGGTGGCGATCTTGAAGGCGAGATGGAGGATGTAGACGGCCGAGACCGTGGTCAGCACGAAGGCACCGTGCGGCACGGACAGGAGGATCGCAACGACGCCGGCTGCCACGGCCAGCAAGACCGCGACTGTGCCCGCGATCAGGCCGCAGACATAGCCAAGCGACCGCCGGAAGCCATAGGCCGCCCCCATTGCCGTCGCGCTGATCGTCGAGGGGCCGGGACTCCCCATGATGACCAGTGAGGCCAAAAGCAACGTCAATATGGGATAATAAAAGCCGTTTGGGCCGTTCATCGATATGCTCCGCTGATGTCAGTGGAGGCAAATTATCGGCGCGAATAGCGAGATGTCTTGAACGCTTGTGCAATATGCCGTCGGCAGACACGAGTGCGATGCACTTGCGAGACATAAAATCCTATTTTTTTGAACGACCCTTGAAAGAAATTCACTTGCACCGTACCTCAATCCGCGTCAATCACCCTCCAATTGACCTGCGACCGGCGCGGGTTCTCCTCCGAGATCTAAGGTAATACCATGGCGCGCGATACTACCGACCAGACTCCGCTCAGCTCGGTCTCGGAAATGACGGCCTATCTGGCGGCCGGCAACAAGCCGAAGGAAAAATTCCGCATCGGCACGGAGCACGAGAAATTCGTGTTCTTCCGTGCCGACAACAGCCCCGTGCCCTATTTCGGCGACGCCAGCATTTCCGCGCTCCTCAAGGGGCTGCAGGCAAAGAGCGGCTGGGACCCGATCATGGACGGCGAGAACATCATCGGGCTCGGCGAACCCACAGGCATGGGCGCGATTTCGATCGAGCCGGGCGGCCAGTTCGAACTCTCCGGCGCGCCGCTCGAAACCATCCACGAGACCTGCAAGGAATCGAACAACCATCTAGCGGCCGTGCGCGAAATCGCCGAGCCGATGGGGATCCGCTTCCTCGGCGTCGGCGGTAGCCCGAAATGGACGCTGGCCGAAACGCCGCGCATGCCGAAATCGCGCTACGAGATCATGACCCGCTATATGCCGAAGGTCGGCACCAAGGGTCTCGACATGATGTACCGCACCTGCACGATCCAGGTGAATCTCGACTTTTCCTCCGAAGCGGATATGCGCCGCAAGATGCGTGTGTCGATGAAGCTGCAATCGCTGGCAACAGCGCTCTTCGCCTCCTCGCCCTTCACCGAGGGCAAGCCGAACGGGCTTTCCTCCTGGCGCGGCGAAATCTGGAAGGACACCGACAATCGCCGCGGCGGCCTGCTCGATTTCACCTTCCGCGACGATTTCGGCTTTGAGGACTATGTGAAGTGGGCGCTCGACGTTCCCATGTATTTCGTCGTACGTGACGGTCGTTACCACGACTGTACGCATGTCACCTTCCGCCAGTTCATGGACGGCGCGCTGAAGGGCGAAATCACCGATTGGGAACCGACGATGGGCGACTGGACGAACCATCTCTCGACGCTGTTCCCCGACGTGCGCCTCAAGCGCTTCCTCGAAATGCGCGGCGCAGACGGCGGCCCCTGGCGCCGCATCTGTGCGCTGCCGGCCTTCTGGGTCGGTCTGCTCTATGACGACGAGGCTCTGACGGCAGCCGACGCGCTGACCAAGGACTGGAGCTTCGACGAGGTCAATGCGCTGCGCGATGTCGTGCCGTCGCAGGGATTGAAGGCTTCCATGAAGGGTCATAGCCTCATGGATGTGGCGCGCGAAGTGGTCGGCATTTCCCGCCTCGGCCTCAAGAATCGCGGCCGCTTGAACGGCGATGGGCAGGACGAAACCGTGTTCCTGGCACCGCTCGATGAGGTGCTTGCCAAAAAGGGCACGCTCGCCGACGATCTTCTGATGCTCTACAACGGCCGCTGGAACCAGTCAGTCGAGCCGATCTTCGAGGAATATCAGTACTGACACCGGGCTTGCCTGCCTTCATCGCCTCGACGGCATGAAGGCAGAAACCGGTATGCGCCCTCCTTTTTCCCGCTATACTATCGGAATCAAGCGCCGCCTGATTCCGAAGCGGCCTCATTGTGGGGAAAGGGACTTCGATGCTGCCACTCTTCGACATGATGATGCAGGCACAGAACGGCGCCGCCACGGAGGCCATGGCCAAGCAGTTCAATCTCGCGCAAGAGCAAGCGGCGAAGGCGATGGCCGCGCTGATGCCCGCATTCTCGACCGGCTTCAAGCGCAGCGCGACGGACCCCTATAATTTCATGGGCGTGATGCAGGACATCACGTCAGGCAGCTACGCCAAATATTTCGAGGACATGAGCAAGGCCTTCACGCCTGAGGGCATCGCCGACGGCAACACCGTGCTGGCGCGGCTGTTCGGCTCCAAGGATGTTTCCCGCGCGATCGCTGCACAAGCTGCGCAGATGACCGGCATCGGCCAGGAAGTCTACAAGCGCATGCTGCCCGCCATGGCTGATACGCTGATGGGCGGCCTCTTCAAGGAGACCAGCGGCCAAATCCCGCAGATGGCCAATCCCTTTCTTAATACCGCCATGGGCGAGATGATGCAGGGCTGGCTGCAGACCATCGGTTTTGCGCCGAAGCAGAAGCCCACGCCGCAGGCGAGCATTTTCGACAACCCCTTCACGCAGGCGATGGAACTGATGTTCGGCGCCGATCCGGCCAAGCACGAGAAGGCCGCACAAACCAATCCCTTCCTCGACAATCCTTTCGCCAAAGCGTTCCAGGACATGATGAGGAACTTCCCGATGCCGGTCGCCCCGGCAAAGGAAGAGCCGAAGGCCAAGCCCGCCGCGGGTGTCGACATGGCGGCCTATACCGAGATGTTCAACGCCATGTTCGACAGCGGCCTGGAAGTGCAGAAGAACTATCAAAAGAACATGGAAGCGATATTCGACAGCTATCTGCAAGCTGACAGCAAGCCGGCGCCGACGCAAAGCTAACACTTTAGTCGATATCCCGTCATGGGTGCTGGTTGGGCGTCTTTGCAGGCCAATGCCAATTGCAGGCATTGTTCGAAATTCCGCACAGCCCGTGCGGATTGCACCCAGTTATCAGACACTGAGACACGGCCTATTTCTCACTCATCTTGAAGGGAGATACCCATGTCCATCATCGACCAATCCGGCAGCTTCACTCTCGGCGACCGCCGCGTCAAACGGCTCGGCTATGGCGCCATGCAACTCGCAGGCCCCGGCGTCTTCGGCCCGCCCAAGGACCGCGACACTGCAATTGCAGTTCTGCGCCAAGCTGTGGCGTCCGGCGTCGATCACATCGACACCAGCGACTTCTATGGGCCGCATGTCACCAACCAACTGATCCGCGAGGCGCTTCATCCCTATCGCGATGATCTGGTCATCGTCACCAAAATCGGCGCGCGACGCGACGCCGATGCATCCTGGCTGCCGGCGTTTTCAGCTGACGAGCTAAGGCAGGCAGTTCACGACAATCTGCGCAATCTTCAGCTCGACGTCATCGATGTCGTCAATCTCCGCATCATGCTCAATCCGCATCACCCAAGCGAAGGTTCGATCGAAGCGCCGCTGACGGCTCTTGCGGAGCTTCAGCGTCAAGGGCTGGTGCGGCATATAGGGCTTAGCAACGTCACGCGCAGCCAAGTCGCCGAAGGCCGCAAGATCACAGAGATCGTCTGCGTGCAGAACCTCTACAATCTTGCACAGCGTACGGACGACGCGTTGATCGACGAGCTGGGACGCGACGGGATCGCCTATGTGCCCTTCTTCCCGCTCGGCGGCTTTACACCATTGCAGTCTTCAACGCTGTCTGATGTTGCGACCCGCGTGAACGCGACGCCGATGCAGGTCGCTCTCGCCTGGCTTCTGCATCGCGCCCCGAATATCCTCCTCATTCCGGGTACTTCGTCGCTCAGCCACCTGCAGCAGAACATCGCCGTAGCGGGCCTGACATTGCCCGGCGATGCGATCGCGGAACTCGATCGCATCGCAGGTCCGAACCACGCCTGACAACGCCGATCAAGCCTTCGGCGATGCCGAGACGGTTCGTGCGGGCAGCTCGAGCCGCCTCTCTACACCGATATTGTCGAGGAACACTTCGTCGTGGCTGACGACCAGGAGCGCGCCGTCATAGGCGCGCAACCCGGCTTCGACGGCGGTGATGGAATCGATATCCAGATGGTTTGTTGGCTCGTCCAGAATCAGCAGCGAGGGCGGCACCGAGCCGCCGAGCACGCAGGCGAGCCCGGCTCGCAGAAGCTGCCCGCCACTCAAGCTGGACACGATCTGCAACGCGGCATCGGCGCGGAACATAAACCGTGCCAGGGCTGCGCGGCAGGCATTCTCGTCTGCGTCCGGATTGATCCTTCGGAAATTGTCGCGGATCGACAGCGACGGATCGAGAAAACTCACCCTTTGGTCCAATAGAGCGAATGGAAGAACACGCACCGTCCCTTTCCACGGTTCCAGCGCGCCTGATATCAACGCGAGGAGCGTCGTCTTGCCCGATCCGTTCGGCCCGGTGATCGCGACGCGCTCCGGTCCCGTCATGACGATATCGAGATTGCGAAAGATCGGCCGCTCGGGATCGTAGCCGGCGGTAACACCCTCCAGCCTGAGCACGCCCCTATTTGCCGGCAAGCCGGACGTCGGAACCTTGACCGTGAGGGGTTGCAGGATCTCGATCTTTTCTCGGGCGGTCGCGGCATCCTGCAGGGCCTGGCCACGCCGTCGTTCGGCAAGCCGTGTGTTCTCGCCGCCCGTCAACTCCGCCCGCTCTTTCATCCCGCCAAGCAGGATGCGCGGTATGCCGCCCTTGGCCGCCATTTTCCGGCCGGCCTTGTCGCGTCTTGCCTGACGTTCGACAGCCGCCTGGGCGCTTCTCTCCACTTCGGCGACGCGCTTCTCGGCCTCGGCGAAATCTTGCTCGGCTGCGGATAGCTCCAGCGCTTTGCGCTCCCGATACTGTGTCCAGTTGCCGCCATAGCGCGAAGCGCCGAGCGACGTCAGCTCGACGATCGCGTCCATGGTGTCAAGCAACTCGCGATCATGGCTGATGACGGCGGCGCCTGCCCTCCAGCCCGCCAGCAGATCGATCACAGCCGCGCGGCCGTCGCGGTCCAGATTGTTGGTTGGCTCATCGAGGATCAGAAAATCGGGATCGTCGAGGATGAGGGCTGCAAGGGCGCAGCGGGTGCGCTGCCCGCCGGACAGGGTGACGAGACGCGTCTCCGGCAAGACCTTGAGCCCGACACGATCGAGCGCCGAAACCATGCGCTGCTCAAGCGTCCAGTCGGCCGAGGCAAGCTCCTCATTCGTCGCCTCGCCCAGCTCGGCGCGCTGCAGAACGGCCAGTGCCTCGCGCGCACCAAAGAGATCGGCAACGGTTTCGTCTGCCTGCACCTGCACGCTCTGGCGGAGGATTCCCAATTTGCCGTTGAAGGAAATCGTACCGGATTGCGGCTGCAGATCTCCGGCGACGAGCCTTATCAGCGTCGTCTTGCCGACGCCGTTGCGGCCGACAAGGCCGGTGCGCTCGGCGCCGAAGCTCAGATCGAGATTGGAGAGGAGCAGCCGGCCGTCAGGCGTGGACCACGAAAGATTGGATAGAACGATGGATATGGGCATGAATACGAATTTCCTCGATGGCAAGGCTGAAAGACATTGCGGTCGAGGTAGAATCCATTGCGGCACACATCCTGTTGATATTGGCGATACTTATAAACTAAGCGACAAGTTGCGTCGTTTCAAGGCGAGATCGTTCAGGCTCTGCATCAAACACAGCGAAGGATGCCATCCAAGCACCGCCCAGGCGTCCTGGTGTCACGCTTTCGCATCGATGGCGTCGAGGAAGCTGATGACGCGCTTCCATGTGAGGTCGGCAGCCTTGGCATCGTAGTCCGGCAGGCTGGCATCGGTGTAGAGATGGCCGCCATCACCCGGGTATCGGAAAATCTCCGCCGCGAGCCCGGAGCGATCGACGACCCGTCGCCAGTCGGCAACGTCCTCCTCCGATTCGAATGGATCCGGCTCGGCCAGATGCAGCTGCAGCGGCAAGCCCTTGCGCGCATTCTCGATGATGGAGGCGATGCCATGCAGGAACAGAATGCCGGCGGTCTCGCGGCGCTTTGGCCAGAGGCTTGCGGCAACCGCAGCGCCCATTGAAAACCCGGCAAGCACGGTTGAGGCAGGCAAACCGGCCAGCGCCCATTCCGCTTGCTCACAAATCGTGGGCCAGCCGATTTCGTCCTTGAAGGCGAATCCTTCCTCGATCGACCGGGCGATCAGACCGTCGTAGAGGTCTGGTGCGAAGGCCTTGTGCCCTGCCGCCTGCACACGCTCCACCGCCTCGTGTTCGAGCTGCCGCAAACCGTAGACGGAGTGGAAGAAGATCACCGTTGCCATCATCGTATCCTGCTATTTCGATCAGGCCCTAAGATAAGACAGTTGATGGGGGAAGCAACGTAGCCGTGCACATTCACCCGCTGAACGGCACCCCAAAAAGAAAAAACCCGGTGCTGGCCCTTGGGCCGAACACCGGGAAAGAAGCAGGGCTTATTGGCTATCACCCTGCGGGGAAACGATTGCCCTTCATCAGCAGCGAGCGTTGATGAAGGCTGAAGAGCGCGCGCAGCGGCGCGCGGACTGGGTCAAATGGCTGGACGGATCCTCGAAGAAGGTCGAGGTAGTCAACGCGGCGCTGAGGTCCTGGCGAGTCAAGCCGATATCTCTCAACTGGCTGTCGTCAAGCTCGTTCAGATAGTCGATCTCGCGACGATTGCGGAGAGCGCGCCAGACGGAAGCCGCTTTGCCAAAAGCAACCGTCATACGAGCCGTCAGAGACAGCGATGGCGTTACAAGGCCGAGGGTCTGATCTGTCGTGCGCATTTCCGTAATCCTTTCCTTGGGGCACACGCCAGCCGAGCCCCTTCCCAGGGATCGGGGGAAGGGCACAGGCCGGGAGGAGTTCGACAGGAATGTCTGTTCGATTGGTATGCTGAATTGCATTCAGAAGATGCCAAAGCCCTATTGATCAGTCCAACGAATGTTTCTAATGATAACTATCAAACTCCTTTATAGGTGAACCATGTCCGCGCCGCTTGATATCGATCAGTTGCAGACCTTCATCGCAATCGTGGATTCCGGCAGCTTCACCAAGGCAGCCGACCGCGTGTTCAAGACGCAGTCGGCGGTTTCCATGCAGATGCGCCGATTGGAAGAGCGCGTCGGCAAGCAACTTTTCATCAAGGACGGCCGGGGCAACCGGCTGACGGCCGAGGGCGAAAAGCTTCTGAACTATGCACGCCGGATCATTCGCCTCAACAACGAGGCTATCGCCGCCTTCGACGACAACCGTCTCGAAGGCACGCTGCGCATCGGCACGCCGGATGATTACGCCGACCGCTATATGCCCGAGATCATTGGCCGTTTCGCCAAGACGCATCCGAATGTCGAGCTCTACATCGTCTGCGAACCCTCGGTCGATCTCGCCGAGCGGATGCATCGCGGCGAACTCGATATCGCGCTCGTCACCCATAATCCGCGCGAGCGCATGTCTGATGTGGTGCGGACGGAGCCGCTCTGCTGGGTCGGGTCGGCCAATCACCCGCTGCGCGACGACGCCCCCATCCCGCTCGCCGTCGGCCGGCGCGACTGTCAGTGGCGCCAGCTTGCCTGCTCGGCGCTCGATGCCGGCGGTCGCGAATATCAGATCCTGTTCACCAGCTGGTCCTGCACTGTCGTTGCCGCCGCGGTACTGGCGGGTATGGCTGTCTCGGTCATGCCTGAATCGGCGCTGCGAACCGGCATGAAGGTCCTGACCCAGGCCGATGGCTTCCCGGCCCTGCCGCCCGTACAGATCGGCATCATGAAGCGGCCCGGGCTCTCGGTATCGCTGATGAACGCCATCACCGCGCATATCTCCGCCTGCCTGGACAATATCACGCCGGCCGTTGTTGATGATGACCTCGATGGCGATGTGAAGACCTATGCGCGTATCTATCCGCGCCAGCGCGCCAACCAGATCTTGCCGGGTTGGTGAGCTAGAGCGGTTTGTTTTAAGCAATTCCGGACGGAAAACCGCTGCGTACTTTCCTGGAATTGCTCTGGCGGCCCACCACGCGATCGCCCTCGTTGGTTAGAGCGCCGGCTCCGCCAGCAATGTGGTGCGGATTACCTGCTTCCATTCGCCAAGCATGCGTTTTGCCATGCCGTCGTCGCTCATGATGGCGAAGCGAACGGACGCACCGATCAGATGGCTGAAAAGCTGGGTGCGCGCCTTCAGGTCGATGCGGCTTTCCGCCGGCAGGAAAGGCTGAATGCAGGTCAGGAAGATCTCGGCGACGCGATTGCTGTGCAATATGTTGAGCTGCAGGATATCCTTGTCGATATCCGTACCGAGCCAGACGCCAAGATAGGCCGGGTCGCCGCGAAACTCGCTATAATACCAATCGATCATGCCGCAAACCAGCTCGATGGCGTGGTCCAGCGATGTCACCGAGGAGAAGGCTTCCTCGACCTTCTCCTGGATGAGTTTGGCATGACGATCGAGCAAGGCCCTGACGATCGCGCCCTTGTCCGGAAAATACTGGTAGACGGAACCGATCGGAATCGCGGCGACCACAGCCAGTTCGGTCATCTTCATGGCGCTGACGCCCTTTTCGGCGATCAGTGTCGCCGCGGCCGAGAGGATGGCATCGACACGTTGGATACTCCGCTCCTGCTGTGGCCTTTTTCGGAACGTGATGCGGTCTGGATTATCCGGAGTCATTCTCTACCCGTTTCATTATCATGCTGAACGGCGCTCAAGCGCGCCAAACGCTATGCCACCGGACGGGTTCAATGTGCGTAAACGGGAAAAGTCCAATTTTACTCATTACTTAGGAGCTTTGATCAAAGCCTGGAGCAGCGCCCGAAACATGGTTTCGGGCGGATAATCAGCGTGTGAACGGCGAGCCTGCGAAGGCCAACCGTATCATTCTAGGACAGATGCTTCTTCAAAAACTCGATCGTCCTGCCCCAGGCCAGATCGGCAGCCTTCTTGTCGTAGCGGGCAGCCGACGTATCGTTGTTGAAGGCATGATTGACGCCGTCATAGACGAAGATCTCGAAGGTCTTGCCCCCGGCCTGCAACTCCTTGCGGTAGGCGTCGATACCGGCATTGATGCGATCGTCGAGGCCGGCGTAATGCAGCAGCAGAGCTGCCTTGATCTTGGGCACCTCGCTTGCCGCCGGCTGTGCGCCATAATAGGCAATGCCTGCCTTCAGCTCGGGCGAGATCGTCGCGAAACGATTAACGAGGCCGCCGCCCCAGCAGAAGCCGACGGCACCGACCTTGCCGTTGGAACCATCGAGCTTGGCGAGATAGGTCAGGCTCGCCTCGGCATTGGCCGCCGTCAACGCCGGATCGAGATTGGTGAACATATCCCGCGCCTTGTCTTCATCGTCAGGCGTGCCGCCAAGCGGGGAGAGAAAATCCGGCGCCAACGCCACGAACCCTTCCAGCGCCACGCGGCGAGCGATATCGCGGATATGCCCATTGAGGCCGCGATTCTCGTGGATGACGATGACACCACCCAGTTTGCCGGACGCCTCCTTTGGCTGGGCGAGATAGCCCTTCATCTCGCCCTTGCTGCCGGCGAACGTCACGTCCTTTGTCGCAAGCCTGTTGTCGTCTGCGGCGATGACCTCGGCGCTCGCCTTGTTGGCGGCAAGCAGTGGCGCGATGGCGGCAGCAGCTCCGGCTGAGCCCGCGAGCTTGGTCAGCTTGTCCATGAAGCTCCGACGATCGAGCGTCAGATGCGTATATTCGTCATAGGCGTTGATCATCGCCTGCGTCACAACAGGCTTTTCCGTGCTCATGGTTCAGTTCTCCCTGTTTTCTTGGCAGCAAGCTGAAAACGACCGGCCACTCGCTGACAAGATAGGTCAGCAGGTGGCGGTGTAACGGTAAAGGAAAAACACAAAAACGTGACTGCCGGTTGCGCCCACAGTCACGCTGACCGCATCAGGAGAAGGCGAGCCAGATGCCGAGCCAGACCCACATGCCGACGAGAGCCACGAAGCCGAGCGCAAAGAGCGGGCTGCGATAGCGCAGGTCGTTGCTGGTCACATGCACGAAGGCATGGGCATAGCGTGTGGCAACGAAAATCCAGGCGAGGATCACGGAAGGGAGATTATCCGCCTGCGTGGTGTAAAGCAGGACGCAGCAGACGTGGAAGAGCAAAGGAAGTTCGAACTGGTTGGCAAGGCTGTTGCGCACCGCAAGGCTCTCGGCAGGCTCGTTCGCCGTATGATTTTCGCGAAACTGCACGGGCTGGATACGACCGGCCTTGACCAGAATACGGCGGCGCCACCCAAGGAGCGCGTAGAGGCCGAAGACAAGCACCGCATGCGCCACCATGGGCCAGAACATTTCATAGCCTGTCACACCGCCAACTCCTTTGGAATTTCCGAAAACTATACAGCAGATCTAAAATGCGACAGCGACCGTTGCGTATGACGTATGACGCACGGCGCTGTAGTCGATCAGGACGGTTTGGAGCCGTCCCGCGAGAGGTAGCGAAAAATCGCGAAGCGGGCCAGCAGAATAACCGTCACCACCAGGGTCAGGAACTTCAGCCTGACGATAATAGGCAGCGCGCTTGAGAGAAGCGCCACCGTCGCATCCGATGGCGTTGCCGGCGGATACAGCATGAGGCCGGCGATATTCTCGGCATAGTCGACAACGGCATAGAAGATCGGCAGGCAGAAAATAAAGACCCTCGCGCCCGGCGGGATCGCGCGGCCGAAGAAAAAGCCGTTTGGGCCGATCATCTGCAACAGGCAGAACAGCAGACCGCCGAGTACGAGCGGAAAGATCAGCTCCGGCCCCAGATACATGGAATGCAGGATGGCGGCCGGATCGGGATGATCCTTGAGGTAGCGCAGCATGGCGATGACATCGTCGCGCTCATAACCGCCGATGCGCGCATCCAGCATCTGTTGGCCGGCTGCCGCCTCGCTGAAGGCGCGCACGAAGCCGGCGTAGATCCAGGCGAATAGTGCTAGGGAAAGAGCTGCTAGGATCGCCGCCAGGCCCTGTACGGACCTGGCATTGCCCTGAGCGCGATCGTCCATCGATCAGCCGCCCGAGCCCGGATAGTTCGGGCTTTCGCGGGTGATCGTGACGTCGTGGGCATGGCTTTCGCGCAAGCCAGCGCCGGAGATGCGCACGAAGGTCGCGCGCTCCTGGAACTGCTTGAGATCGGCGCCGCCGACGTAGCCCATGGCGGCCTTGAGGCCGCCTGCGAGCTGATGCAGGACACCCGCGACAGGACCCTTGTAAGGCACCTGGCCTTCGATGCCTTCCGGCACGAGCTTCAGCGTGTCACGGACCTCGGCCTGGAAATAGCGGTCGGCCGAGCCGCGGGCCATGGCGCCGACGGAGCCCATGCCGCGATAGGCCTTGAAGGACCGGCCCTGGTAAAGAAAGACTTCGCCGGGGCTTTCGTCCGTGCCGGCAAGCAGCGAGCCGATCATGACAGCCGATGCTCCGGCGGCGATCGCCTTGGCAAGGTCGCCGGAGAATTTGATGCCGCCATCGGCAATGACAGGGATATTCTGTTCCCGCGCCGCTTCGACCGCCGACATGATAGCGGCAAGCTGCGGTACCCCGACACCGGCAACGATGCGAGTGGTGCAAATCGAACCAGGACCGATACCGACCTTGACTGCATCGGCGCCAGCATCGATCAGTGCGCGCGTGCCGTCATAAGTGGCAACGTTGCCGGCCATGATACGGACGGAATTGGAGAGCTTTTTAACGCGGGCGACGGCGTCGAGAACGCGCTGCGAATGACCGTGGGCGGTGTCGACGACCAGAAGGTCGACGCCAGCCTCGATCAGGCGTTCAGCACGCTCGAAACCATCGTCGCCGACATTGATGGCCGCGGCAGCGCGCAAGCGGCCCTGAGCATCCTTGGAAGCATTCGGGTTAAGCTGCGACTTCTCGATGTCCTTGACGGTGATCAGGCCGACCAGACGGCCATCGCCGTCAACAACGAGCAGCTTTTCGATACGATGCGTGTGGAGCAGGCGCTTGGCTTCCTGCTGTTGCACGCCATCCTTGACCGTCACGAGATTTTCGCGGGTCATCAGCTCGTAGATCTTCTGCTTGGGATCGGAGGCGAAGCGGACGTCGCGGTTGGTGAGGATGCCGACGAGGCGATGCGACTTCTCGACGACCGGAATGCCGGAAATGCCGTGCGCCTTCATCAAAGCGAGCGCTTCGGCAAGCGTGGCGTCCGGGCCGATGGTGACCGGATTGACCACCATGCCGCTTTCGAATTTCTTGACCTGGCGAACCTCTTCGGCCTGCTGCACTGGCGTCAGATTGCGGTGGATAACGCCGATACCGCCGGCCTGGGCCATGGCGATCGCCAAACGGCTTTCGGTCACCGTATCCATCGCCGCTGAAATGATCGGCAGGTTGAGATCGATATCCTGGGCGATGCGGGTGGCGACATTCGTCTGGCCGGGCATGACCTCGGAGTGTCCCGGCTGCAGGAGCACGTCGTCGAATGTCAGAGCATCCAACCCGGTTGGCGTTTCAATGATGCGTGCCATGGCCAATTCCTTCGTCTGTGAAAAACAGGAAAGCCCGGAACGAATCGTCTACCGGGCGATCTTGCAAGTGTTGCTTGGAAGTTGGCGAGGGCTGGTAACACGTCTATGACAGGAAGGGAATAGCAAAAAGCTACCGGCTGGTATGTCCGGCGCGCAGGCTTTGCCTATCGCCTCCAATAAACAGCTTCGCGTCGTCGGATAGCTCCCTGCCAGCCTCGCGCACGGCCGTTACGGGCATGCCTCGATCAAAGTTGCGATCCTCGCCCCCGGCCGCCTTGATCTACCTTGCAGCGGCTGCGAAAAGCTGATGTTCGAAGGGTCGGAGCAGGCGACGCGCGCCTCCAGCCCATGTCATTGGGAGAGACATTTGAGACAGCGAATAATCGTATGCCCGCTTATTCAGAACGAAGGGGCATATCTGCTCTGCAAGATGCCGCAGAATCGCGGTGTATTTCCTGGCCAATGGGCACTTTCCGGCGGCGGCCTCGAGCCGGGAGAGCGCCTTGAGGAAGGGTTGCGCCGTGAAATACGGGAGGAGCTGGGGGATAGGCTGCAAATCGCCAAGATCCAGCCCTGGACGTTTCGCGACGATGTCCGGACAAAGTCCTATCCCGACGGCTCCACCGAAGAACTTCAGATGATCTACCTGATTTTCGACTGCGAGGCGGCAAATCGCGAGGTCACCATCAATGAAGAATTCGAGGAATATGCCTGGGTCGAGCCGCAAAATCTCAAACATTACGATCTGAACGAAGCCACGAGATCCACCTTCACCGCCAAAGGCGTGCTGCCGGCTTAGAGCCCTACCGGGAAGATGCTTGGCGCTTTTCCCGGTAGTATAATTTAGCCAACCATGGCTGATCGGGACTAGGCCGAGCGATCTGCCCTAAAGGTCGAACTGGTAGGTCTTCGGAACATAGCGGAAGCCTTCCGCCTGCTTTTCGACAAAGCCGACGGCGGGGAAAGGCATGTGGAAACCGAGGAAGGGAATGCGGTCGGCGGCGATCATGTCGAAGATGCGCCGGCGGGTCTTGGCAGCTTGGGCCTTATCGACATCGAAGCGGACCTCCCAGTCCGGGCGACCAAGCGACAGGACATAGTGATTGGCGGTGTCACCAGTCATGACGAGCTGCTTGCCGTCCGATTCGAGATGAAAGACGAGATGGCCGGGTGTGTGACCGGGAGCCAGCATGGCGGTCATGCCGCTGACGATAGGGTCGCCGTCCTTCAGGAAAGTCATCTTTTCGGCAAAGGGTGCGACATTGGCGAGCACTGCCTTGTGACCGCCTTCGGCTGGCGTTCCCTCACACGCCTTGTCCGTCCAGAACGCGTATTCGATCTCGCTCGTGGCATAGCGAGCATTCGGAAAGGCCGGAGCGCCCTCCTCCATCAGGCCGCCGATATGATCGCCGTGCAGATGCGTGAGAGCAACGACGGTGACCTGCTCCGGCGCATAGCCCGCAGCCTTCAGCCCCTCGCGGAAACGGCCGAGGCCGCGCGCGCGACCGGCTGCACCAAAGCCCGTATCGACGACGATCACATCTGAGCCGGTATCGATGATCGCTGGCGCGTAGCTGTTCATCAGCTTCTCTGTGGGCAGGAAATTCTCTGTTCCAGCAATTTGCGAACGATATTCGGTGCCTGGTTCAAACCGAAGATCTCCCACGGATTCTCCATGATGCTGGCACCGTCCTTGACGACGGTGATGGTACAGGATCCCAATTTGAACTGATGCATGTCTAGGGGCGGGACAGCCGTCACGATCTTACTCCTTGTGTAGATGCGCAACGTAAGCTGCGCCTATCGTCGTCGCCGGCGGCTGCAGCTCGATAGAGCTTTGCGCTAGACCGAAATTTGGTCATGACAAGCCAACCCAAATTCGCTAATACACCGGGCAACGTTTTATGCGTTTAGCATTTACATGCTCTTAGCATATGTCAAATCCTGCATTCCGACCCTATGGCAAGCGATATCACGAAGACGTGATCCCCAAGCCTTCATCGAGCAGAATCCGGGATTGGCAGCAGCCGCGCATAGGACTACAGAGCGGCTGACCGCGCTCAAGCGGCAGCCTTCCCGAGACAGACCTATCAAGGCAGATGCCTATGAATCGCATCGTTCCATTGATCCTCGCCGTTGCCCTTTTCATGGAACAGATGGATTCCACCGTCATCGCGACGGCGCTGCCGGCCATCGCCAACGATCTCCATGTCGGCCCGATCACGCTCAAGCTGGCGCTGACCTCCTACATGGTGTCGCTGGCCGTATTCATCCCGATCAGCGGCTGGATGGCGGATCGGTTCGGTGCCAAGAACATCTTCCGCGTCGCCATCTGCGTCTTCGTCATCGGCTCCATCATGTGCGCTTTTTCCGGCGGCCTCTTGGAATTCGTCTTCGCCCGCTTCCTGCAGGGCGTTGGCGGCTCGATGATGACGCCGGTCGGGCGCCTCGTGCTGGTACGCACTACACAGAAGAGCGATCTGGTCTCGGCCATGGCGCTGCTGTCCATTCCGGCGCTCGTCGGCCCGCTTGCCGGGCCGCCGCTCGGCGGCTTCATCACCACCTATGCCTCCTGGCACTGGATCTTCCTCATCAACGTGCCGGTCGGCATCCTCGGCGTCATCCTCGCTTCGATCTTTCTGCCGGATGTGGAAGCGACCATGCCGCCGAAGCTCGATATCATAGGCTTCCTGCTGACGTCCTTTGCCGCATCCGGCATCGTCTTCGGCATGTCCGTCATCAGCCTGCCCGCCTTGCCGCCCTATATCGGCATCTCTGCCGTCGTCATTGGTGCCATCTGCGGCATCCTCTACATCGGCCATGCGCGCCGCCATCCGGCACCGATCCTGGACCTGTCATTGTTGGGGAATGCCACCTTCCGCGCCTCAGTGACTGGCGGCACGCTCTTCCGCATCTGTATCGGCGCCATGCCCTTTCTGACGCCGCTGATGCTGCAGCTCGGTTTCGGCCTCAATCCGTTCCAGTCCGGCCTCATCACCTTTGCCGGCGCGATCGGCGCGATCACCACCAAGTTCATCGCTCGCCGCGTCTTTACCGCCGTCGGCTTCAAGACGGCGCTGCTTTCGGCCGCCGCCGTTACAACGGTCACGACGATCTGCACCGGTTTTTTCCAGCCGTGGACCTCGCACCTTATCATCGTCGCGATATTGCTGATCGGCGGCTTCTCGCGCTCTTTCTTCTTCACCGGCATCAACGCGCTCGCCTTCGCCGATATCAGCGACAGGCAGGCCAGCCAGGCGACATCCATGAGTTCCGTCATGCAGCAGATCAGCCTGGCGCTCGGCGTCGCCGTTGCAGCGATGATCCTCGAGACCTCGACCTTCTTCAGCGGGGCCGAACTGCAGGTTCGCGACTTTCATGCCGCCTTCTTCTGTATCTCGGTGCTGACGGTGCTCGCCACCATTCCCTTCATCCGGATGGATCGTAGCGCCGGCGCCATGGTTTCGGGCCACAAGGCCGGCCTCAAGCGCATCGCAGGCCTTGAGCCGCAGGTGCAGCAGCCGGTCGCCAAGTGACGCATCCGGCAGGCGTTTGGGCGCGATCGAAGCCTATTCCGGCCTTTCGCAGACGGCACTCAACTTGTTGCCGTCGGGGTCACGGACATAGGCGGCATAGAAATTGGCGTGGAAGGAGCGCAGGCCCGGCTTTCCCGCATCGGTGCCGCCGCTAGCGAGCGCCGCGGCATGGAAAGCATCGACAGCAGCGCGGCTTTCGGCATTCAAGGCAACCATGGAACCATTGCCGATGGTTGCCGCTCTCTGGTCATAGGGCTTGACCACCCAGAGCCGACAGCGCGTATCGCCTTCGCTGGCATAGCCGATTTCCTCATCCGATTCGCGCAGGCACTGATAGCCGAGCGTGAGCAGGACCGCGTCGTAAAAACCGCGCGAGCGAGTAATGTCGTTGGAACCGAGCGTTATGTAGAGAAACATGATTGAATCTTGATCGTCCATGATGCCTTGGGAAGCGGCATCATCCAACGAAAAAGTCAGTCAGATCAAGCCTCCGCGGCTTCCTCTTCGGCCTTGCGTCCCTTGAAGCCCTTCGCCAGCAGGAACATTTCGACCGATTCGGCTCTGGATGCGCCAGGCTTCACATGGATGACCTGACGGAAATTCTGCTTGAGGAAGGTCAGCAGATCGCGCTCCGTGCCGCCCTGGAAGGTCTTGGCAAGGAAATGCCCGCCCTCTCCCAGCACTTCGACGGCGAAATGCGCGGCAACTTCGCAAAGATGCATGGTGCGCAGGTGATCGGTGCGGTGATGGCCTGTCGTCGGCGCCGCCATATCAGAGATGACGAGATCGGGCGTGCCGCCAACGGCATCGATCAGCCGCTGCGGCGCTTCCGGATCGAGGAAGTCGAGCTGCAGGATCGTCACGCCCGGAATGGGCGCCATTTCCAGGAAGTCGATTGCGGCGACGCGGATATCGTCTTCGGTCGATTCGGTCACCTTGGCGGCGATCTGCGACCAGCTGCCCGGCGCAGCGCCCAGATCGATGATGCGGCGCGCACCCTTCAGGATCTGATGCTTCTCGTCGATCTCCAGCAGCTTGAAGGCCGCGCGAGCGCGATAGCCTTCCAGCTGGGCGCGCTGCACATAGGGATCGTTGATGTGCCGCTGCAGCCATTGCCGCGACGAGGCCTTCAGCTTCTTTTTCTTGACGCGCTGGCCGAGCTTGCGGCCCGTGCGGTTGCCGGCGATGGTTGGCTTGGTCACGTCTGCGGCCCCTTCGTATCCCTCGGTCGATGCCCCCTGCGCGAGCGGCCCCGCCGCCAAACGCCGTCATCCGCCATCATGTCAGTCAGCAATCCCTCGCGCAGACCGCGATCCGCGACGCGCATGCGCGGGCTCGGCCAGCGGCGGCGGATCGCCTCCAGAATGGCGCAGCCCGCCAGAACCAGATCGGCACGATCCGGGCCGATGCAGGGATTGGCGGCTCGGCCGGCAAAATCCCAGGACAGCAGCTTGGCCTGCATCGCGCTCACTTCATCATCCGACAACCAGACGCCGTCTACCCGGCGCCGATCGTAGCGCGGCAGATCGAGATGGACGCCGGCAAGCGTCGTCACCGTGCCAGATGTGCCGATCAAATGGAAGTCGGCGCTGTCGCGCGCAGCCCCCTGCACGGGCGGGCAATCGAAACGCTCCAGCATGCGCTGAACTTCGCACACCATCGTCTCGAACAGCTCCGGCGTGACGTCTCGGCCGCCATGCCGTTCGGACAGGGTCACGACGCCGACAGGCAGCGAGGTCCAATGGGTGATATGATTGGCAAGGCGGCTGGAACGATTTTCGCCGATACGGATCACGGCGATTTCGGAGGAGCCGCCGCCGATGTCGAACAGCACGACCGAGCGCGCTTCCGGTCCCACCAGCGACGAGCAGCCCGAAACGGCAAGCCGCGCCTCGGTTTCGCGATCGATGATCTCCAGCTGCAGCCCGGTTTCGGCGGTAACGCGTTCGAGGAAAGCTTCGCCGTTGTCGGCCGCGCGGCAAGCCTCGGTCGCGATCAGCCGCATACGGCGGATTTCGCGTGTCTTCAGCTTGGCGGCGCAAATCCGCAAGGCTTCGACAGCCCGATCCATGGCGTCGCCCGAGAGGCGGCCGCTGGCGCCAAGTCCTTCGCCGAGACGCACGATGCGGGAAAATGCATCGACGACCCGGAACTGGCCGGGACGTGTCGGCTGTGCGATCAGCAGTCGGCAGTTGTTGGTACCGAGATCGAGCGCAGCATAGAGGTCGAGCGGACGGGAATCGGCCTCGGCATGATGATGCTGGCCCTGACCTTCACGTCGCGGCTGCGATTGCCTAACCTGCCGGTGATCGTCGTGAGCCGGCGCTTGCGCGTTCGCTAATGTACTTGTGGGAGCGACGAATTGCGCGGTTTTTTCATGCGCCAGCGGCCGGCCCTGCAGGCCACGCTTGCTGCGATGCTTGCGCCTATTCTTGCCGCTCTTGTGCGATGACCGATGGCCATGATCCGCCGCAGTGCGATGCTCGGTCGTTGATGAAGGGTGCTGTGTCTGGGGGGAAGATTGCGCATCACCTTGTGCTCCACCGCGCGCACGGCGTCGGCGCTTACGCTTTTTGGCCGGAGAACCGGCTTCATCTTCCACTGGGCGCATCGCCGCCTGGCTGGACTTGCCTGCCTGACTGGCCTCCGCAGAATGAGCGTTCGGGCGACCATGGCCGCGCTTACGCTTCGCGCGCCGGGAGGATTTATCCTTCCTGCGCTCTACTGCTGACGCCCCGTTTGCCTGCGGCGCTGAGCCGCTGTCGGGGTCACTCACGTATCTTTTCCACCGCGCCGCGCAAGGCCCTTAAGGCATGCTGCTGGCACTCGTTCGATTTTCGTTGGGCAAAGAATACCAGCAGGATGGGTTTTCGCCAAATTCTTTTTGAATCACGCCATTTTAGCCGCGCGCCAAACAGCCGTCAGGCGACCAGGCGCGACCTGATATCAGCTGCAAGTTGCTGTATCCGATCGATCGGCGCGTGGCCGATCAGCATGAAGGCATGCGTGGCGCTCGACCAATAGACGACGTTCATGCCTCGGCGGCTTTCCGAGCCCGGTGCAGCCGCGCCATTGGCGGAGCGAACGATACACAGCGCCATCGGCCCGCTTTCCGGGTCGAGATAGGCGATCTGAGCCAGGGGCTTGCTGTCATAGTTCAGGATCTGGGCACGTTTGAAATCGATGCCGGGCATGGCGACGGCTTCCGGCGCCAGCGAAAGGCCGAGCTTATTGCCGACGTCGTCAAGCTGCGCAACCTGTTGTGCATGATCACCCGCTGGGGCGTTTAGCGTATCCACCGTATAAAGCGAGAGGTATTCCGCCACCGCAGCGCGCCATTCGCTGTCTTCATCGGGTTTCGAGAGCTGGCGGTTGACCGCGATCACGCCGCGATCGATGGCAATGGCGGCTACGAAGCTTGCGGCGATTGCGGCCAGGAAGCCGCGACGACCGATGCCGGCGGCGCTGGCGTTAAGTTTTTCGGCCGATGAAATTGTGGCGAGCATGGCTTCTAGCCTTGCTGCCGGCGCTTGGGCGAGCACGGGCTCGAATGCATCAGCGAATGGCAGCGCGCTGCGCGACAGAAACTCAAAACGCTCCGCCACACGCGCATCGTCGGCGATCAACCGTTCGATCCATTCACGGTCGGCATCCTCAAGCTCGCCATCGATGAAGGCGGTGAACTGCTCGTCCGTAGGCATTTGTGCTTTGCTCAACTCACTCATTTCTATTCCCCAGTCGCCCGCCATCGGAAGACATCCCTCCGGCTACTGCCCCCATGCTTTCCGCAAGCTTCGTCCGTGCGGCCGCCAGCCGGCTCATCACCGTTCCGATCGGCACCTCCAGGATCTCGGCCACTTCGCGGTAGGAAAGCCCCTCGACGTAAGCGAGGAAGACCGCCGTGCGCTGTGCTTCCGGCAGCGCCTGCACGCGCTGCAGCACCTGCCCGGCGAGAATATGCGTTTCGGTCTCCAGTGCGCCGTCGAACACGAGCGTCTCGTCGGCATCGACGAAGCCCTGCCCCATGCGCACGCGCCGCGAGCGAACCTCGTTCAGCCATATCGAGTGGAGGATGGCGAACAGCCAGCGATCCAGCCGTGTGCCCGCAGTGAACTGCGACGCCCGTTCCAAGGCCCTGACGCAGGTCGCCTGCACGAGATCGTCGGCAACATCACGCTGGCGCGACAGCACCACACCGTAACGCCATAGCCGCGCCAGATGCTGGGACAAGCCCATCCTGATATCGTCTTCGCTCGCTATGACATCCTCCGCCACATCCGCTTTCCGGAGAGCCGCCGATCTTTTCGGCGGCTCCGATCCAGTCCGACTATAAGCAGAAATCGCGGTACGAGCGACCGGCATCATTCCCATAGCCTTCGCAAAGCTCCCTGCTTATCGCCTTCATGATTGCCCTCACATCGTCATCACATGCTGGAGGGGTTCAGGATGGCGGCGTGAAGGTCGCGATATTCCTCGCAGGTCGTGTTGCCGCAGAGTGCCTTGATCGTATTCAACTGATCCTTGGCGAGATCCATCCGACCCTTGATGACATAGGCTTCGCCGAGATATTCGCGCACCAGCGTATATTTCGGATCCATGGCGACGGACTTGGTGTAGTAGGAGATACCCTCATCCGTACGGCCGAGCTTGCGGGTGGCATAGCCGCGATAGTTCAGGGCCTCGGCCGTGTTCGGGTTCTTCATCGTGTCCAGAACTGCGAGAGCTTCCTGGTAGCGATGATCCTTCTTAGCCAGTGAATAGGCGTAGTCGGCGCGATTTTCGTCGGTGACGTTTGCGCCCTGCTGCTTCACGCATTTCTGGCTCTTCTGGTCGTAGATTTCTCCCTTCTTGCAGGTCGGCGTCGTGCTTGAATCATTGCCGGCTGCAAATGCCGGAATGGCGAAGGCGCCAACGGCCAGGCCGACACCGATCGTGATGGCAGCCAGGCGGAATCTATTGGTCTTCATGGAATGTCTCCTTGGCAAATGAACGTTGCGGGTGGAGAACACACCGTCTGCCAACTTTATTCGGCACGCCGCGCAATATTTTCGCGCGAGCGGCGCAGGGGGAACCGTCACTCTTTCGTGACTGCTGCGGCACCGAATAAGCCGGTGCCATCGCGTGTTTCCACAGAGTGCCCTCGAAGGGCCACAGGAGACGCCCGTGACCGATACCGTCAAACTTTTAAGCCTCGCCGTGGCGACGCCCGACAACATCATCCTCCAGACGGACGCCGCCGAGACGGCAAGCCGGCTGTTCTCGGATCGATTTCAGGACTTCAAATATCTCGCCCGCGTGTTCGAGAGCACCGGCATTCGCAAGCGCCATCTGGCGCGGCCGCTTTCCTGGTTCGAAGAGCCGCATGGCTGGCAGGATCGCATGGGCGCTTACGCGGAGGTCGCATCCGAGCTTTTCCGCCGGACCGCAACCTCTGCGCTGCAACGCGCCGGCATTGACGCCGGAGAAGTCGATTGCATCGTCACGGCCTCATCGACCGGGCTAGCGACGCCGAGCCTCGAAGCGCGGCTGGCCGGAGAGATGGGTTTCCGCTGCGATATCGAGCGCGTACCGATCTTTGGGCTTGGCTGCGCGGCAGGCATCTCCGGTCTTGCCATCGCGACGAAGATGGCAAAGAGCCGGCCCGGCGCCGTCGTGCTCTTCGTTGCGATCGAGCTCTGTTCGCTTGCCTTTCGCCTGGACGAACTGACACGGCCCAACATCATCGCGACGGCGCTGTTCGGCGACGGCGCCGCGGCCTGCGTGCTACGCACCGGGGACGGCGGCATCGCCGAAATCGTATCGACGGGCGAACACCTCTTCCCCGACAGTCTCGGCATCATGGGCTGGAAGATCGACGACACGGGCTTCGGTATCGTGCTGGAGCAATCACTGCCTACCTTTGCGGAGACGCATTTGAGAGGCGCGGTCGCCGGTATCCTCGAGCGAGCCGGGCTCTTGATATCCGACATCGACCGCTTCATCTGTCATCCCGGTGGAGCGAAGGTACTGGCGGCACTGGAGACGGCCCTCGACCTGAATGAAGGGTCCCTCGATATCGAGCGGGAGGTTATCGGCGACTACGGCAACATGTCTTCGCCGACGGTGCTGTTCGTCCTCGAACGGACGATCGCGGCAGGCCTGCCGCGACTTTCAGCGCTGCTTGCCCTTGGCCCCGGCTTCTCAGCAAGCTGCATCACGCTGAAGAGGGTTTCGTGATGCTGTGGCCCTCGATCGCACTCTTGAGCTTCGTAACGCTGCAACGTTTGGCGGAGCTGGTCTATGCCAGGCGCAACACCGTTGCCCTTCTGGCCCGCGGCGGCAGGGAATGCGCATCCGAACACTATCCCCTGATGGTGGCGATGCATGCGGCGTGGCTGTTCGGATTGTGGTTGCTGGCGATCGGCAGACCGGTCGTGCTTGGCTGGCTTCTTCTGTTCATGTTGCTGCAGGGGCTGCGTCTCTGGGTTCTGGCAACGCTGAAGGAACGTTGGACGACCCGGATCATCATCCTGCCGTATGCCCCTCTCGTGGAGGGAGGTCCCTATCGTTTCCTCAGCCATCCCAATTATGCTGTTGTCGCCGGCGAGATCGCCGTGCTGCCGCTTTGCTTCGGCTTGCCGCTCTACGCAGTGCTCTTCTCGCTCTTGAACGGTATCATTCTTGCGATCCGTATTCGCGCCGAAAACGCCTGTCTGAAACAGACTGTGACCTGACTACATTTTTCGTTTGCACCATCGAAATTTGGCAGGCATTTTCGATGCTTAGAGCGCTGTTCACGCAATGGTAGCCAACCTTCGGCTGGGCCGCGCTACCATGCAACGAATATGCGAATAGCAGGACAAAATGACAAAGGACGCAATCGTTCTCGGCGCCGGCATCGTCGGCGTTTCGACGGCAATCCATCTGCAGCGGCGGGGGCGCCAGGTCGTCCTCGTTGACCGCAAAGAACCCGGTCGAGAGACGTCCTTCGGCAATGCCGGCCTCATCCAGCGCGAGGGCGTAGTACCCTATGGTTTTCCGCAGCAACTCGGCCTGCTACTCCGCTATGCCCTCAACAATCGCGTCGATGCGCATTATCATCTGCGCGCCCTGCCCTCACAGCTCGCCTTCCTGGCCCGCTACTGGTGGAATTCGAATACCAAGCGCCATCAGATGATCTCGCGCGCCTATGCGCCTTTGATCGAACACTCCATCAGCGAACATCGCGACCTTATCGAAGCCGCGCATGCCGAAGACCTCATTCGCAAGGACGGTTGGCTGGAGCTCTACCGTTCGAACGAGAAGCGCGATGCGGAATTTGCCGAGGCGGAACGCCTCAACCGCGAATTCGGTATCGGCTACGAGGCTCTGAGCAGCGCGGAGATTGCGACGGCGGAGCCGCATCTGAGGGGCAATTTTTCTGGCGCCCTGCGATGGCGCGACCCGTGGTCGGTGCTTGATCCGCACGGACTGATATCAGCCTATCGCCGTTACTTCGAGAGCATCGGCGGCCGCGTAACGACGGGCGATGCCGTTTCGCTCGGCATGTCAGGATCTGCCTGGAGAATGGTGACGGCTGAGGGATCCATCGAAGCGGAAGATGTTGTCGTCGCGCTCGGTCCCTGGGCCGATCTGGTCACGAAACGCTTCGGTTATGCCTTCCCGCTCGGTGTGAAGCGCGGCTATCACATGCACTATGCCACCGAAGGCAATGCCGTCCTCAACAACTGGATGGCGGATGCCGAAAGCGGCTATCTGCTGGCACCGATGAGCCGCGGCATCCGGCTGACCACCGGCGCCGAATTCGCGCGGCGCGATGCGCCGAAAACGCCGGTACAGCTCGCCCGCGCCGAGGCGCTTGCGCGCGCCGCCTTCCCGCTTGGCGAAAGGCTCGATCCTGAGCCGTGGATGGGCGCCCGCCCCTGCACGCCGGACATGATGCCGATCATCGGAAAGGCGCCGCGGCACAACGGCCTGTGGTTCGCGTTCGGCCACGCCCATCATGGGCTGACGCTCGGCCCAGTAACCGGCCGCGTGCTTGCCGAACTCATCACCGGCGAGAAGCCGCTCATCGACATCTCAGCCTACAGCCCAAACCGGTTTGCGCCGTAAGCTTCAGTTCTAGAGAATAGCCTTGAGATTCCTGACGGAGGCATCGACGATCGCCGCGACCGTATCATCGATGTCGACGGTTACGACGCCGGGTTCGCCGGTCGGCACTTCCAGCGTCTGCAGCTGGCTTTCGAGCAGCGAGGCGGGCATGAAATGTCCCTTGCGCTCGCCCATGCGCTTCGTCAGCAGCTCCTTCGAGCCGTGGAGATAAATGAAATAGAGATGGCCGCCGGCGGACGCTCGCAACCGCTCGCGGTAGGTCCGCTTCAGCGCCGAGCAGGAAACGGCAATGCCTTCCCCCTTGGCCAGGCTTGCGGCGATCTCCTGGCCGATCTTTTCGAGCCAGGGCCAGCGATCCTCGTCGGTGAGCGGAATGCCCTTGCTCATCTTCTCGACATTGGCCGCCGGATGCAGCGCATCGCCTTCAATGAAGTGAATGCCGAGCCTGGCTGCGACACCCTCGCCGATCGAGGATTTACCGCTGCCGCTCACGCCCATCACGATGATGGCGAGAGGAGTATCCTGATTATCCTGCATCGGGCCTGTCCGGAATGATTGAACTGAATCGGGCATGGTCGCTTTGCCAGCCGTGCCCGATTCGCAACTTGGATCAATCCAGGGGAAAGAAACAGGAAAATTTGTGCGAGTCTTCGCCCGCCAGCTCCGGCGCCGTCTGCCGGCATTTGTCCTGAGCGCGCCAGCAACGCGGATTGAAGTGGCAGCCGGTCGGAGGGTTGAGCGGCGACGGCAACTCGCCCTGCAGGCGGATGCGGTTCTTCTCGCGGTCCGGATCGGCGATCGGCGTCGCCGACAGAAGCGCTGCCGTATAGGGATGGCGCGGACGGCTGAACACCTCTTCGGCGGTACCGGTTTCGACCGGGCGGCCGAGATACATCACCATCACGTCGTCAGCGATATGGCGGACGACGGAAAGGCCGTGCGATATGAAGAGATAGGCAAGGCCCATCTCCTTCTGCAGGTCCATCAAAAGGTTCAGAACCTGCGCCTGGATCGACAGGTCGAGCGCGGAAACCGGCTCATCGAGCACCAGCACCTTCGGCCGCAGCATCAGAGCGCGCGCAATGGCGATACGCTGACGCTGGCCGCCTGAGAACATGTGCGGATAGCGGTCGTAATGTTCCGGACGCAGGCCGACGCGTGCCATCATTTCCTCAGCCTTACGGCGGCGGGTGGCAGCATCGTCATCGGTGTTGATCTTCAGCGGTTCTTCCAGAATGGAGCCGACCTTCTGGCGCGGATTGAGCGAACCATAGGGATTCTGGAACACGATCTGCACCGCGCTGCGCAGGCTGCGATCGCCAAGCTTGGCCGGCTGGCCATCGATCAGCAATTCGCCCGATGTCGGATTTTCGATCATCGTCACCAAGCGGGCGAGCGTCGACTTGCCGCAACCGGATTCGCCAACGACCGCGAGCGTGCGGCCCGACTGCAGGCTGAAGCTGACACCGTTCAGCGCCTTGACGGTCGCCTCCGGTTTGAAGCTGCCGCGCTTGATGGTGTAGAAGCGGGCGAGATCGCGCCCCTCGAGAACAGCGCCGGTCATGCGGCACCTCCTGCTGCTTGCGTGGCGGCAATGCCGGGATGACCGAGCGGCTTGCCATGTTCCAGCGGATAGTTGCAAAGGGTCAGGCCGAGCTCAGCGCCCTGTCGCGTGACGCCCTTGTCGCATTCCGGCGTGGCGAAGGAACAACGGGGCGCAAAGAGACAGCCCGTCGGCCGATCGTGCTGGCCAGGAACGACACCCGCGATCGACGGCAGACGCTCGCCGACTTCGGCGCGCTCAGGCAGAGCCGAGAGGAGTGCCGCCGTATAGGGGTGATGCGGATCGCGGAACAGTTCCTTGACCGGCTGCTCCTCGACCTTCTGGCCGGCATACTGCACCTGCACGCGCTCCGCTGTCTCTGCGACGACGCCCATGTCATGGGTGATGAGCACGAGAGCCATGCCCTGCTCCCGCTGCAGGCGCACGAGCAGATCGAGGATCTGCGCCTGGATGGTCACGTCGAGCGCGGTGGTCGGCTCGTCGGCGATCAGGAGCTTCGGATTGCAGGCGAGCGCCATGGCGATCATCACGCGCTGGCTCATGCCGCCCGACATCTGGTGCGGGAAGTTCGACAGGCGATCCTCGGGCGCCGGAATGCCGACGAGTTTCAGAAGCTCGATCGAGCGTTCGCGGCGCGCCTTGCGGTCGAGGCCCATATGGATACGCAGGGTCTCACCGAGCTGGAAGCCGACCGTGAAGCACGGATTGAGGCTCGACATGGGCTCCTGGAAGATCATCGCCATGTCCTTGCCGATGATCTTGCGGCGCTGACGCGCGGAGATGCCGCGCAGGTCCTTGCCGTCGAACATCATGCGGTCGGCGGTGATCTTTGCCGTCCATGGCAGAAGTCCCATCATGGCGAGCATGGAGACCGACTTGCCGGAGCCGGATTCGCCGACGATCGAGAGGATTTCTCCCTTGTCGCACGTCAGCGAGACGCCATCCACCGCCCGGAACAGGCCGGACGAGGTCTGGAATTCAACGGATAGGTTTTCAATATCGAGGAGTGCCATTACGACCTCTTCAGCTTCGGGTCGAACGCATCGCGCAGGCCGTCGCCCATCAGATTGATGGCGAGAACCGTGATCAGGATGCAGAGACCGGGGAAAGTAACGAGCCAAGGGTTGCTCTGGAAGAATTCACGCGAGTCCGCGAGCATGGTGCCCCATTCCGGCGTCGGCGGCTGAGCGCCCTGGCCGAGGAAGCCGAGTGCTGCGGCGTCGAGAATGGCGGCCGAGAAGGCCAGCGTACCCTGCACGATCAACGGCCCCAGGCAATTCGGCAGGATGGTCTTGAACATTAGCCGCAGCGATCCGGCACCGGCGACGCGCGAGGCAATGACATATTCCTTGTCGCGCTCGGTCATGACGGAGGCGCGTGTCAGGCGGACGAAATGCGGCTGATTGACGATGGAGATCGCGATCATCGCATTGGTCAGGCCCGGCCCGAGGATCGCAACCAGCACGAGGGCAAGCAGCAGCGAGGGGACAGCGAGAATGATGTCCATGACACGCATGATGATCGTATCGGTGCGGCCACGCACGTAGCCGGCGACGAGGCCGATCAGAACGCCGGCGAGCGCCGAAAGCGAGGCAACGACGAGACCGATGAACAGCGAGAAGCGCGTGCCATAGATGAGGCGCGACAGCAGATCGCGGCCGTTGGCATCGGTGCCGAGGAGGAAGCTGCTGTTGCTGCCTTGTACCCATGCCGGCGGTAGGCGCTGCATGTCGCTGCCATAGGCGACATCGGGATTATGCGGGGCTACGAAGCTGGCGAAGATCGCCAGGAACAGAACGAAGAGGAAGATCGCAAGGCCGATGACGGCCCCTTTGTTGCGGGAGAAGTAATACCAGAACTCCGCGAGAGCGGAAGGACGGTCGGATTTGACGCTTACCGTGCTCATGGACCGCTCCTAGTGACGAATGCGTGGATTGACGAAGCCGTAGAGCAAGTCGACAGCGAGATTGACGAGCATGACGATGCCCGCGATCAGAAGCAGGCCGCCCTGCACCACCGGATAGTCGCGCTTGAAGACTGCATCGATCATCCATTTGCCGATGCCCGGCCAGGAGAAGATGCTCTCCGTCAAGATCGCACCGCCGAGCAGCACCCCGACCTGCAGGCCGATCGTGGTGACGACGGGGATCATGGCGTTGCGCAGCGCATGCACGGATACGACGCGCAGAGGCGAAAGACCCTTGGAGCGCGCCGTGCGCACATAATCTTCACCGAGCACTTCGAGCATGGCGGAGCGCGTCTGGCGCGCGATGACGGCGAGCGGGATGGTGCCAAGCACGATCGTCGGCAGGATCAGCGAATTGAAGGCGGACCAGAAGGCACCCTTCTGACCGGACAGAAGGCTGTCGATCAGCATGAAGCCGGTGATCGGCTTGAAGAAATAGATGAGGCCGATGCGGCCCGAAACCGGCGTCCAGTGAAGATAGCCGTTGAAAACGATAATCAGCAGCAGGCCCCACCAGAAGATCGGCATTGAATAGCCGACAAGGGCGACACCCATGACGCTCTGGTCGAACCAGGTCCCTCGCTTGACGGCGGCGAAAACACCGGCCGGGATACCAAGACAGATCGCCAGGATCATCGCACAGATCGACAATTCGAGCGTGGCCGGGAAGAAGGTCAGGAAGTCCGTCAGCACGTCACGCTTGGTGGTGATCGAGGTGCCGAGGTCGCCTTGCAAGGCGTTCCAGACGTATTTGCCGTACTGAACGACCATCGGCTGGTCGTAGCCGAGATCATGCGAGATCTGCGCGTGGCGTTCCGGCGACATGACGCGCTCGCCCGACAGCAGCATCACGGGATCGCCAGGAAGCAGGCGAATGAAAGAAAAGGCAACGATCGACACGCCAAGGAATGTCGGGATCAACACCGCAAGGCGGCTGAAAAGAAATCGCAACATGACAGTTGTCCAAATTTTTCCGGCGGTCAGACAGAGTGTCTGACCGCCGGGTCGCCCGGTCCTAGCCGGGCATTCTCACAGATTTTTCGTTATTCGGCGATATCGACGCCATCGAAGCGGTGAACGCCAACCGGGTCCTGATGGTAGCCGGAGACGTTCTTCGTCATCGGGATGAACTCTTCCGAATGGTCGATGGTCATCCACGGTGCTTCACGCTTGAAGATAACCTGGGCTTCTTCGTAGAGCTTGGTGCGCTCCTTGACGTCAGCCGTCTGCTTGGCCTTCTTCACCAGGGTATCGAATTCCTTGTTGCACCACTGCGCGCGGTTGTTGCCGCCGACAGCATCGCAACCGAGGAGCGTATCAAGGAAGTTGTCCGGGTCGCCGTTGTCGCCGGTCCAGCCGAGGATGGCCGCACCGTCGCGGTCCTTGGCGGAGGAGAGCTTCAGATACTGCGCCCAGTCATAGGTGACGATCTCGGCCTTGACGCCGATCTTGGCAAGGTCTGCCTGCATCAGCTCGGCAGCACGGCGCGCGTTCAGCATGTACGGACGCGAAACCGGCATAGCCCAGATCTTCATGCTGAGATCCTTGACGCCAGCCTTTTCAAGCAGCTTCTTGGCTTCTTCCGGATTGAAGGCGTCGTCCTTCACTTCCTTGTTGTAGGACCACATGGTCGGCGGGATCGGGTTCGTCGCAACCTTGGCCGAGCCCTGGAACACGGCGTCGACGATGGCCTGCTTGTTGACAGCCATGTTGAGCGCCTTGCGCACTTCGACCTTGTCGAAGGGAGCAACCAGCGTGTTGTAGGCGAGGTAGGAAACGTTCAGACCGGCCTGTTCGAGAACCTTGAGGTTCTTGTCGGCCTTGAGGTCCTTGATGTCAGCCGCATTCGGGTACGGCATGATGTTGCATTCGCCGGACTTCAGCTTCTGCGCGCGAACGGATGCGTCCGGCGTGATTGCAAAGACGAGATCGTCGATCTTTTCCTTACCCTTGAAGTAGGTTTCGTTTGCCTTGTAGCGGATGACAGCATCCGGCTGATAGGCAACGAAGGCAAACGGGCCAGTGCCGAGCGGCTGCTGGTTCATCTGCTCCAGCTTCTTGTCGGCCTGCAGCTTGTCTGCATATTCTTTCGAGAGGATCGAAGCGAAGTCCATTGCGAGGTCGGCGATGAACGGTGCTTCCGGACGGTTCAGGACGAACTTGACGGTGAGGTCATCAACCTTGTCGATGGACTTGATGAGTTTCGGGAAGCCCATGCCTTCGGCATATTCGTAGGAACCGCCGGCAACATACTTTGCCCACGGATTGTCAGCCGTGAGCTGGCGGCCGATCGAGAAAATGACGTCGTCGGCGTTGAGATCACGCGTCGGCTTGAAATAGTCGTTCGACTGGAACTTCACGCCCTTGCGGAGTTTGAACGTGTATTCCTTGCCGTCGGGGGAAACGGTCCAGCTCTCTGCGAGGCCCGGCTCGACCTCGGTGCTGCCGTGCTTGAATTCGACGAGGCGGCTGTAAACGGTACGCGAAGAGGCGTCGAATGTATTGCCTCCCGTATACATTCCCGGATCGAAGCCTTCCGGCGAGCTTTCCGAGCAATAGACAAGTGTTTTCGACCAGGCGGACGTTGCCATGACCGAAGCCAAGGCTGTCACTGCCAGCAGGGCAGAAATCTTTTTCATGATATCGTTTCCCAGATTTGTTATTCTTTTGAAGCCGTGGATACCCCAGAGGTTCCCATTCGGATCGCGCCGATGGAACTTTATTTTATGTTTGAAAGCAACAAGCCCCGCCTAAATTTTTTCCAATTTTCCGAGTTTGGAAATTTTCGGCCGAAAAAACCTCTGAATTGGTAATTTTCTGCCAGATTTTTGCGTGATTTTATCAGATTCAGGACGATTTCATGCTTTCTCGTGGCGAGATGCAGATCATCCAAGGCCGCCGTACGGGCCTCAAAAAACAAAAATCCGCGGCTGCCGGTGGCAACCACGGATGGAAAGCGCTCTGCAACTCGAAGCAGAATCAGGCAGCGGGAGCGGCGACCGAAGGCTTCTTGGCGATTGCCCGGTGATCCTGATCGGTCAGGCCGAGCAGGAAATTGATCTGCGGGCGGGCCTTGACGAGATCGTCGATGGAATATTGCGTCAGCACGTCGAAGAAGGCGTTCAGTGCCTTGCGCAGTGCCGAGTTGAGACCGCAGCTGTCGACCAGCGGACATTCCACGACGCCATCCTCGAAACATTCCGCCATGGCGAAGCTGTCTTCGGTAACGCGGACTACGTCGAACAGGCTGATGTCGGTCGCCGGCTTGCCGAGGCGAACGCCGCCATTGCGGCCACGAACGGTTTCGACGAGCCCCGCCTTGGTCAGCGGCTGCAGGATCTTGAACAGGAACAGCTCGGATACGCTGTACGCCCTAGCGATTTCCGGGATACGGCTCAGGTGTCCGTCATTGGCGGCGCAATACATCAACATGCGCACGGCGTAATTGGTCTGTTTCGTCAAACGCATGCCAATCTCCTGGAATCAAGGCCGCTTAGGGGGTTGGACCGTATATAGTGGCTTTCTTAGTTTTGAACAATTCCAAAATATGAAATTAATATTCAGCTTATCTCGTCGGCCCAAATGTTCCTATCCGCTCGGCTGCCTTCCCTTGGCCTCCAGCTCCCGGACATAGTCGAGGATCGCCTGCTTGCGCTCTGGCGTGCCCGGATGGGTCGAGAGCATGCTCGTCTTGTCGTGATCGTTGAGCTTCATCTCGAGCAGATCGAAGAAGCGTGACAGCGCCATTGGATCTTTACCGGCCGCCCGCATCAACTCCACCGAACGACGATCGGCCTGGGCCTCGGCTTGCCGGGAGTAGGACAGCGCAAGAAGGCCGCCGCCCTGCGTGAGGATATCCTGCACGCCGGAGCCGACGTCGCCAGCGATCAGAAGCACTAGACCGGCAACACCCGCAGCAGTGTAGAGTTGGCGGAGACTGTGCTTGTATTCGACATGACCGATCTCGTGGCCGAGCACGGCAGTGATCATCTCCTTGTCGCTTCCGGCAAGCTCTACAAGCTGATCGGTGAGAACGAGATTGCCATCCGGCAGTGCGAAAGCGTTGGGGCCAATGAGGCCGCCATCGCGGAAATTCAGGTGATAGCGGTTCGCGCCGCCCTGTGCGTTTGAAGCTATCCTGGCGAAATCGTCGCGGATTTCCGTTTGCTCCGCCGCAGACACCTTGCTGGAACTGAAAGTGACTTGGTCCAATGTCTTCATTGTTCCCGCCGACATCATTTCCGGCACTACCGGCGGCGTCACCAGCACGGCCACTTCCACCAACGCCGGCAAAGCGTAGCGATAGATGACGGAGGCAAGAACCAGCACCGCCAGGACGAAACCGATCAGCCTTGGACGCACGATCTCAAGGCTATGAATAACGCCGCTGCGCCCCTCTCCACGGCTCCGCAGATAGGTGTCGATTGCGTCGTTATCTCGGGTTTCGAAAACAGATTCATTTCCGAAAACGATACGGCGCGGAACGGAGCCGACACGCTGACTGATCTCGATATCGGAGCGAATGCCCCAGACGAGTCGCCTGTTCTCCTCTTCTTCCTCATTCGACACCACAATCAGCGAGCCGCCGACATCCAGCAGCCGGGCGGGAACCTCCCGGCTCGAATGCGGCGGATGCCAAACACCCGTCGCGATCGTTTCCGGCTCAGAAGCCAAAGTCGAATCCGTCGACATCGAGATATTCCGCGCTGATCGCGCTGCCGGTCGAGCGGATTTGATCGAAGACGACGCCGATCTCGCCGTCGACATGGACCGCGGTATGCTCGGTGAGAAAACGCTGCATGCGTACGGCCGCCCAGGGGCGCATCAATCCGAGGGTTACCAAGGTAACAACGACGTTGGAAATCGCGATCCACGCATAGCGCCGGCGACCGAGATCACTTCTGAGCTGATGGCGGCGGTCAATCGTTGCGGCCGACCAGATGATGTTGCGTACCGCGGCGCGGTAGTAGAGGCCGGCAAATATGTAAATCGGGAAAACAAGCACAATCATCCAATGCCACAGGCTGATGCTGCCCATTCCCCAGCCCATCGAATTTCCGCCGAAACCGATCATGGCGGCGCTGAAAAACCCCAAAACCACGACAGCCGCAAGTATGATCGCAATTGCGGTAATGAGTGCCTCGTAAAGCGCGCCCAACCGCGGCTCTATCGCGAAAGGCCGATCACCATATCGAAGATTGTCGAAGACATATTTATAAAACCAGCGACTGGCGATCGGGGACAGAAGCCCGACCGAAACCACCGTCACCAGGGCACCGAGGAAGATGGCTTTAAACGCGCCGCCATAGGTGCCTACGAAATCGAAGCGTACATTGCGGTAGCTCGTAACCCGCGCGTTGAACCTGAGGCCGCGCATGAGGAACCATGGGAATATCACCAGCATGATGGGCCAGACCACCAGCAACGCCAGCGGTGCGGCATGCGACAAGATATTTATGACAATGAGAAAGCCGAACACGATCAGCCGACCGATGAGGATCTGCTTGCCCTTGGCGTGATATTCGAAACTGTGGTCCAGGAGAACCGTATTCCCATAGAAGTAGCGATTGCGCCGCACCTTCGCCCAGGCCGAATAAATGCCAAAGGTGATGATGGTCAGCAGGATATTGACGATCCAGATACCAAAATATTCGGAAGCATTGCCGGTGAAGGAAGCCCGCTGGAAAAAGCGGCGTCCACCCGCCGGATCGTGTTGCTCGACAGCTGCCATATTTGTAATCCCCTACCCACAAGAGGGCGAGCATGCCCGAGCGCGCCAAAAGGCATCGATCGCCGGGGATGTGCTGCGCTACACATCGCTCGCCTTACCGTTGCACTTGAGAGCAGGAAAACCGGCACCGATCAATGGAAAAATGATGGCGCGCCATTCTAGACGGCTAGTGGACACTCAGGGCGTAGCAACCCATACCGCCATTTCGCAGCCGCCCGGCTCGCGGAAATGAAAGCGCCGGCCGCCGGGAAAATCGAAAGCGGGACGGGTTATCACGCCGCCTGCAAATTCGACCGCCCGCTGTGCCGCCTCGAGGTCGGAGGTCCGCACCACGGGCAGAGGGACTCCCGCGGCCCCGCCAGCATCTCCGTCAATACCGGCATCGATACCGGCTGCTTCGATCACATGGTAAGTCGGCCCATAGCTGATAAAGCTCCAGTCGAAGGCTTCCTCAAAGAAGCGGCGGGTCTTCAGGCCGTCTTTCGACGGAAATTCGAGATAGTCGATCTGATAGGTCGCGGACATCTTGGTCCTCCCGTTGTTCTCTTTTTGTTCTAGTCGAAAACGACGGCCTAGACAAGATGACTCTATCGAAAACAAACGCAATAAAAAACCGCCGCCCGAAATATCCCGGACGGCGGTCGATATTGGCGATGGCGCTAGGGATTACTTCATCGTCGGCATGACGAATTCGGCACCATCCTTGATGCCGGACGGCCAGCGGGCGGTGATCGTCTTGGTGCGCGTCCAGAACTTGATCGAGTCCGTGCCGTGCTGGTTGAGATCACCGAAGCTCGAAGCCTTCCAGCCGCCGAAGGAGTGGTAGGCAAGCGGAACCGGGATCGGAACGTTGACGCCGATCATGCCGATATTGATGCGCGAGGCGAAATCGCGGGCCGCATCGCCGTCACGGGTGTAGATGGCGACGCCGTTACCGTATTCGTGCTTCATCGGCAGTTCGAGCGCTTCTTCGTAGTTCTTGGCACGGACGACGGACAGAACTGGCCCGAAGATCTCGGTCTTGTAGATGTCCATGTCAGGCTTGACGTGGTCGAACAGCGTGCCGCCGACAAAGTAGCCGTCTTCATAGCCCTGCAGCTTGAAGCCGCGGCCGTCAACGACGAGTTTGGCGCCTTCTTCGACGCCACGGTCGATCAGGCCGGTAACGCGGTTGTAGGCGTCCTTAGTGACGAGCGGGCCGAGATCGGCCTTGTCGTCCGTATAGGGGCCGATGCGCAGCGATTCGATCTTCGGAACCAGCTTTTCAACGAGACGGTTGGCCGTGTCTTCGCCGACCGGAACCGCGACCGATACCGCCATGCAGCGCTCGCCGGCCGAGCCGTAACCGGCGCCCATCAGAGCGTTGACGGCCTGGTCCATGTCGGCGTCGGGCATGATGATCATGTGGTTCTTGGCGCCGCCGAAGCACTGGGCGCGCTTGCCGTTCATGGCGGCCGTACCATAGACGTAGCGGGCGATCGGCGTCGAGCCGACGAAGGAAACCGCAGCGATATCCGGTTCAGTCAGAATGGCGTCGACGGCAGTCTTGTCACCGTTGACGACGTTGAGGATGCCTGCCGGGAGACCGGCTTCGATCATGAGTTCGGCCAGGCGGATCGGCAGGGACGGATCACGCTCGGATGGCTTCAGGATGAAGGCGTTGCCGCAGGCGATCGCAGGCGCAAACATCCACATCGGGATCATGCCCGGGAAGTTGAACGGCGTGATGCCGGCGCCGACGCCGACCGGCTGGCGGATGGAGTACATGTCGATCGAAGGGCCTGCGCCTTCGGTGAACTCACCCTTCTGCAGGTGCGGAATGCCGCAGACGAATTCGCAAACTTCCAGGCCGCGGATGATATCGCCCTTGGAATCTTCAACCGTCTTGCCATGCTCCGAGGAGAGCAGCGTCGCCAGCTCATCCATATTCTGGTTCAGCAGTTCGACGAACTTGAAGAAAACGCGGGCGCGGCGCTGCGGATTGGTGGCCCCCCATTTCGGCTGCGCGGCCTTGGCGTTTGCAACAGCTGCGCGCAGCTCATCGACGCTGGCGAGTGCTACCGTTGCCTGCACTTCGCCGGTTGCTGGATTGTAGACGTTGCTGGTGCGTCCGCTCGTGCCGGCGACGCGCTTGCCGCCGATGAAATGACCAATCTCACGCATGGATGTGCCTCCTCGTTTTCTTCGATGGCTACAGGATGGCACTTCAATTTGCACAAATCAATGAGCTGTTATAAGCAACCGTTGTGCAAAAATTGAAGTCCTGGCGCATGTCGCGCAAAAATGTGGCGGTTTTTKTGACAAGGACATGCGCAAGATCAAACGCTGAAAGTGCAAACGGGTGGGCAAATGGATTGGGATGACGTCCGCATGTTTCTGGCCGTGGCGCGTACAGGGCAGATCCTTGCCGCCTCCAAGCGGCTCGGCGTCAACCACGCCACCCTCTCCCGCAGGGTGACGACGCTGGAGGAACGCCTGAAGACGCGGCTGCTGGTGCGGCGCACCAATGGCTGCGACCTGACCGCGGAGGGCGAGATTTTCCTGCACGCGGCCGAGCGCATGGAAACCGAGATGCTGCGCGCGCAGGCAAGCATCGGCCATCTCGACAGCGTCATTACCGGCACCGTACGCATCGGGGCGCCCGACGGGTTCGGCGTTTCCTTCCTCGCGCCGAGGCTCGGTCGATTGATCGCCCGCTATCCGGAACTGCGCATCCAGCTCGTGCCCGTCCCCCGCTCCTTTTCGCTATCGCAACGCGAGGCCGATATCGCGATCACGCTGGAGCGTCCCGAGCAGGGGCGGCTGGTCTCCTCCAAGCTGACCGACTACACGCTTGGGCTCTATGCCTCGAGGGCCTATCTGGAACAGGCCGGTCTGCCCGACAGCGTCGAGGCGCTGAAGCTGCATCCCCGCATCGGCTATGTCGAAGATCTGATCTTCACCGCCTCCCTGAATTTTTCCGGCGAGATCATGCGCAGCTGGGACGCAGCCTTCGAAATATCGACAGCGATCGGCCAGACCGAAGCGGTGCGTTCCGGTGCCGGCATCGGCATCCTGCATGATTACATCGCCCGGCAGTTTCCGGAGCTGACGCGCATCCTCCCAGACGTCTCCATCAAGCGCGCCTATTGGACCACCTATCACGAGAGCGCCCGTGACCTAGTGCGCGTCCGCACCGTTGCCGACTTCCTGCAGGAGCTTGTGAGCGAAGAGCGGCAGATATTTTTGTAGGGATTTTTGCCCATCCTTCCTGTCTCGGCGGCTCGTCGTTCTCATCCGGGTTGGGAAGTGGAATTTCGTCCGGCAGGCTATCCGGGTCCGGCTCTTCAATCGGCGGCCTCGGCACCCAGCCAGGCTCCGGGACCGGAGGCGACTCGGGGATCGGCTCGTTCGGTACAGACATCGGCCCGCTCCTTGCGTCTCGTTGTTGATAAGAACAGAACGATGAGCGGACGGCACGGTTCCATGCCAATTCCGGCATGGTGGCTAGACGGATCATCATGTGCGCTTCGCTCCGTCATGCATCCTGATGCTGGACAATGAGCGGGCGAGGCCTAGTATTTTCAAATCAGGATCAGGGAGCCAAAGCGATGAGCGACAAGAAGCAGCAGAAGCTCGAAGAAAAAGAGCACAAGGAACAAGACGACTATCTGGAGGAAGCGCTGGAAGAGACTTTTCCGGCGAGCGACCCGATCTCGCCTGGCCATGTGTCGAAGAAGCCGGAAGACAAGAAGTAACCCTCATCGTCCCGGATAGCAGCGGCTGCAGGGCGGGAACGTTCTGCTGCATGCCTGAATCACGGCGAAATCAAAGCTCGTCATGCTTGTCAAAACAGACAACATAGCATAATGGTTGCAAGCAAAACAAACGAGGGAGGTGCACGGATGCTCAAAACGTATCACTCAATCGCACGCTCCGGCATCAGGCTAGGCCGCAAGCGCTAGGCCCGCCGGACCAACGCACATCGGAACCACATCGCAATTCCTCATTTTCGACCCGGGACCAAAGCCCGCGTGATGGGTTCTGCATGCCTTCCGATCCGACTTCTCTCGAATATAGGGGCGCCGTTCGAGCGCCATTGGAAAAATGCATCCAAAACAAAACCGGCAGCCTCACGCTGCAGATCGTGCCGCCATTATCCTTGAGCGGGTTAGCCGCGAAGACTACCAGCCGGTGCTCTCATTGCGTCCGCATGATCACCAAACATCCTATGTGGCCAGCAATGCGGAATCGCTGGAGGAAGCAGAGGAGAATCCTGCCTGCATTCCGCTTGTTATCCGAGCGGCAGGTGAGCCGGTAGGATTTGCCATGTACGCGCTTGATGACGACGACGGCAATTACTGGATCTATCGCCTCATGATCGACGGCCGCTTTCAGGGACGCGGATATGGGAAGGCTGCGCTAATCCAGATCGTCGAGCTGATATCGGAGATCCCGCAATGCCCGTGCGTCGTGCTCGGCGTGCATCCCGAGAACGAAAAGGCTCGGCGGCTTTATGAGCATGTCGGGTTTCGCCTGACCGACGATGTTATCAATGGCGAGCTCGTCATGAGATACGACTTCCAGAAGTAAACTGAGATGGCTGGGGCGCAACGGCTCGGCCCCGGCCATTTTCACCCGCATTCCGTCAGGTGGCCCTGGGTTCGCCTCGATACATGTTCTGGGCGGTATAGGTATCAATAAGGAAAGTTTACGGATCTGCCGAGCGTGAAGGCCGTTCACCGCCATAGACCGGACGCAACGTTGCACGCGGCTTCTTTGCCTGAAGCAAAACCAATAATCGAATTTCAGTGGGAATTGAATGGTACGGTTGGGGGGTCTCGAACCTCCGACCTCAGGTGCCACAAACCTGCGCTCTAACCAACTGAGCTACAACCGCACATGCTCGCGTCGCCGCGAACGGGGGTGACATACGAGGACTTTGAAATTATTTCAAGTCCTATCTCCCCGCAATATAAAAAAGCTTTGCAGATATCCAAATGAAGATGCGTCGCCGGATACGGATCAAGGCGCATATATCCGCCGCCTCCAACGAAAAGTCCCGCCTCAGGGTCGTTGACCTGGGGCGGGACGTTCATGCCTTGGGAGGCTTATGGAAAGCAATTAGGCCTTGAAGGAGGACATTGCCTTTTCAGCGGCGTCCTTGGCCGGCTTTGCCAGCTTTTCAGCAACCTTCTTGGTGGTTTCCTGAATGGACTTGGCCTGCTCTACGGTGACTTCGGCCTGCTTGCGGATGAAAGCGGTCTGAAGTTCGAAGAGTTCGGCGACCGACTTGACGCGAAGCAGGGCTTCCATGTGCGCCAGCGAGCTTTCGGCATTGGTGCGCAGAACGTCAATTGCCTTGAGGCCGATTTCAACCGAGCCAGCCTGTGCGGTCTGGACAGTTGCTTCAACCGTCTTGCCGGCTTCCTCGGTGGCGGTCTTCAGCTTGGCGAAGGCTTCCTTCGACTGGGCAGCGCCCTTTTCGGCGAAATCGCGGAAGGATTCGGAGAACTTGGACGGATCGAATGCAGCCGTTGAAAAAACGTCGTCTTTCTTTACAGTAGCCATGATTACGCTCCTATGTGGGCCCTCTCGGAGGCGCCCTTCGTGAACCTGTGTGAGGCTTATATAATATAAAGATTTGTGCAGTGCAACATATTTTTTGCACCGCACAACACGTTAACCTTTCCGGCCGAAAGATCGGGCCTTTGCTGGACCCGAATGCGGGTCGCGGTTATTAATAAACCGTTAAACACGAGAGGCGGTCACGCCCGCAAAACAGGTTGGAATATGCCCGCAATTCAATATCCGTTCATTGACATTGCCGTGCATCCGCGCGTTCGGGAACGCTTTGCCCGTGGCGAGGCCATGGTCATGTTTTCGGCCGGGATGGACCGCGTGCTTTGGGCGAACGGCGCTGGCGCCAACCTGTTCGGCTACGACGTCATTTATGATTTTCTCGACCAAGGACCGAAGTCCGGCGATGTTTCCTTCCGCCAGATCGAGGCAACGGCACGCGCCCTCAACACCGTCGGAGAGCAGCGCACATTTCTCATCCGCATGGCGTCCGGCTTCCAGCGTTCGGTGGTGAACGCAGCGGTCGAGCTTATCCGCATCCAGCACGGAGAAGAGGCGATCCTGTTCTCATCGCCGGTTTCGTCCAAGCCGATGGCTTTATCGGAATGCGCCAGGCGCATGATCGACGGTTTCGACGCCCCCGATACTCATATGGCCGTCATCGGCCGCGATGGTGAAATCGTCGCCGCATCCGAGCGTTTCCGCATGCTCGACATCACACCACAGACGGCGCGCATGCTGACGACCATGGCCGGCGCCCAGTCGGACCGGCTGATCAAGCGGCCGATCCCCACCGGCCGCGGCTATCTGCCTGCCGCCATCGGCAAGCTATCGGAAATCCCGGCGCTGCATCTGCTTTTCGTCGTCGAGACGGTCCTTGGCCATCTCGATCCGACGGAGGGTCCTGCCAGCCAGGTAGCACCTGCCGCGACCGAACCGGTGGCTGAAGAAACCCGTGCGGAACTCGAGGCAGCGACAGCCGACGAAGCGCCGAAGCCCGAGATTGCAGCGCCCTTTGGYGACGTCATCGATGCCGTCGCCCATATCGAGGAGCTGGATGAAACACCGGAATATCGCGTAGACGAAGAGCAGGACGTGGCGCCGGTGACAGGCGACGTCGGCGAGCCCTTGTCCATGCCGGTTGTGGTGGACGGTCATGGCGAGGATGCGGTCGAGACGAGCGCGCCCGCTCCGGAACCGCACACAGAAGCCCCAACCCTGGACGAAACGCACGCCGCCGATGCCGGCACGGAAACCGTTCCCGAGCCAGCCCCGCCCGAAGCCTCATCGGCCGATGACGGCACTGCCGATGGATTCGTCTTCAAGCGCAATGGCCGGGCCACGCGCTTCGTGTGGAAGATCGATGCCGCAGGCCGTTTCAGCGAGGTTTCCCGCGAGTTCGCCGATGCCGTAGGACCGCATGCTGCGAAAATCGCAGGGCAAGCCTTCACCGAGGTCGCCGCCCGTTTCAACCTCGACCCGGATGGCAAGATCGCTGAACTGCTGGCACGCCGCGACACGTGGTCGGGCCGAACCATCTACTGGCCGGTGGAGGGCACGAGCCTGACGGTACCGGTCGATCTGGCTGCCCTACCAACCTATACCCGCAGCCGCGAATTCGACGGCTTCAGAGGCTTCGGCGTCGTTCGCCTGGCTGACGCCATCGAAGATCCGTTGAAGCACGGCATGGCGCTGGATGGCGAGGAAAACCTGGCCGTCGAGCCCGAGGCTGCGCATCAGGACACCGACGCCGCGACAACCGCACGCGAGCAACCGGCTCCCGAACAGGAAGACGCCGCCGCTGCCAGCGCAAATACCGAGCAGACAATTACGGATAGCGATCCTGTCGTGAATGCAGAGCCGCCCGCCTTGCGAATTGTCGAGACGCCGAACCGCCGTCAGACCGACAAGATCATCCGTCTGCACGAACACCGGACGCAGGCGCAGGCAAGCCTTTCGCTGAGCGAACAGGCAGCATTCCGCGAGATTGCCCGACAGCTCGAACCCTTCGGCAAGCGCACCGAGACCCCTGCAGAACAGCAGCCGATCGAACCGGGCGAGAATAACAGCGATATCGCCCCGCAGGCAAATGCGGCCGATGAGCTTCTCTCCGATGGTAGCGAAACGGCAATCGCAAGCGAAGAGGCTATCGCCCAGCTGGATAGGATGGACTCGGCGATCGAGACTTCCTCCTCCGAGCCTGTTGCCGAACCTTCCGAGGCGCATGAAACGGCCGGCGAAGACGTCGTGAGTGCCGGAACTCACCCCGCAGCGGCGGATGCCTCCGCCGAGCCGGAAGAGGATTTCGATCCAATCGACGTGCTGAACACCGCCATTCCGCCGCGCGTTAAGATGCGCTCGGGGCTATCGTCCGATATCGTCGACCAGTTGCCGCTTGCTGTCCTCGTTCACGCCGGCGACCGGCTGATCCACGGCAATCCCGAATTCCTGCGGCTGACGGGCTATGAGAACCTGACGGATCTAGAGCAGGTCGGCGGGCTGGATGCGCTGCTGCAGCGTAATGATCTGGAAGGTAAGACCGAGCAACCGGGCACGATAATGGTGGTGCGTGCCGATGATGCGCTCGTGCCTGTCACGGCGCGGCTGCAATCGATCCGCTGGGAAGACGGCACCGCCCTTATGCTGGCCTTGATGCCGGTAGAAAAGAGCGAGCAGCCTGCTCCGCCACCGCAGCCTGTTTCCGAGGAAGCCAAGCCTGAACGCATCCTCGAAAAAGTAGCCAAGCTGCAGGTGGAGATCGAAGAACTGCGCTCGACGCTTGAGACGGCGACTGACGGAGTGATCATCGTCGGCCAGGACGGCGAGATCCGCTCGATGAACCGCTCGGCAAGCGCGCTGTTCAACTATGATGACCAGGAAATTCGCGGCAAACCCTTCGTCATGTTGTTTGCGCATGAGAGCCAGAAGGCAGTACTCGATTATCTCGGCGGCCTCGCCGGCCATGGCGTTGCCAGTGTGCTCAACGACGGCCGCGAAGTGATCGGTCGCGAGGCGTCCGGCGGTTTCGTGCCGCTGTTCATGACCATGGGCCGACTCAACTCTTCGAATGGCTATTGCGCCGTCATCCGCGACATCACACAGTGGAAGCGCACCGAAGAAGAGCTGCGTAACGCCAAGCGCGCGGCGGAAACCGCCAATGCCCACAAGACGGATTTTCTTGCGCGCGTCAGTCACGAGATCCGCACGCCGCTCAACGCCATCATCGGGTTCTCCGACATGATGGCCGGCGAGCGCTTCGGGCCGATCGGCCATTCGCGCTATGTCGAATATGCAACCGACATCGGCCGCTCCGGCAGGCATGTGCTCGACATCGTCAACGACCTGCTCGATATCTCCAAGATCGAAGCTGGTGAGATGGATCTCGATTTTGCATCCGTCGGCCTCAACGAGGCAATTGCGGAAGCGGTGTCGCTCGTGCAGCCGCAGGCCAACAGTCAGCGTGTGCTTATCCGCACCGCGCTGTCGCAGGCCGTGCCGAATGTCGTCGCCGACCTGCGCTCGATCAAACAGATCGCTCTCAACATCCTGTCGAACGCCATCCGCTTTACGCCGTCGGGTGGCCAGATCGTTGTTTCCACATCCTATGAAAACAATGGCAGCGTCGTGCTGCGTATCCGGGATACGGGCGTCGGCATGACGCGCTCGGAACTTGAGCAAGCGATGAAACCCTTCCGGCAGGTTTCGACGAATTCCCACAAGCGCGGCGACGGCACCGGCCTCGGCCTACCGCTGACAAAGGCGATGGTCGACGCAAACCGCGCGACCTTCTCGATCAACTCCTCGCCAAACGAGGGAACGCTGGTGGAAGTCACCTTCCCTTCGCCGCGGGTGCTGGCAAACTAAGGGAAGCCTATCGCGGCAGCCTCTGCTGCCGTGCATTCACTCGACGCCTCTACCGTCAGAACCAGAGATCGCGCACGCATTTTCCATCGGAAGGAAGATCTTCAAATGTGTCCAATCCGTCGAAGTGATCGATGGGCAGGTCGACGACGAGATCCGGCGACGCAAGCCGCAGATTGACCGCCATGCGCCGACGGCCATCCATTTGCAGCCGCATACCGCGCCAGCTCAGGACGCAGGCGCAGGTCGGGCAGAACAAGATCTCAAGAGAGGGATCCTTCTCTTCGGCGCGCGTGTAGGACGCAGTCGGCCCGCTCAGCGAAATCCGCTCCCCTTCATAGTCATAGGCCCACAGAGCGCCGTAACGCCGGCAGAGCGTGCAGTTGCAAGCCGTGATCGAGCCGGGATCGCCAGTCAGGGTCCAACTCGCCTTGCCGCAATGACATGAGCCGATCAGCATAAATCCGACGTCCAATCCCCTACCTATTCGAAGATGGTATTCTGCTATATCGGCGAAGTGTCTGCAAATGGTGCCCCTTCCCAGGCAATGTCCTGCGAGAAGGGCCTCCGCTGGATCTACAGCGAAGCCGCCAGGTCCACACGCCATTCAGTCCGACGGGGAGCAGGATCCCCATCGAACGTCTGTCGGCCCGCATTGTCCTCTCAGAGGCTATGCCGGCCATCCTGTTTAGGCGCGCCTGGGTAGCACCAGGTCGCCGACCGTATAGGTGTGAAACTCGCTCTTCGAGACGGTATCTAGCTTCCGGAATTTTTCGACGAAATGCGGATCGGAGAAGAACTCGCCGACATTGCCGGCATCCTGGATCGCCTCGATGTTGACGACGGTCTGACCATCTGAGCTTTTTGCAAGGCTGCTCCAGAGGAAGCCTTCCTTTCGCTCGGCGACATAGTGCACGACATCCTGAATGATGGCGAAGGCCTCCTCCTGCTTTCCGGGGTGAACGTGGATGACGTTGACGATAAAGGTCGTGGGAGCGGGAGAGCCCGCAAAGCTGGCGATGTGTTTCGTTTCCATGATTGTCTCCATCTGAAGCTCGGGCTGTTCAGCCGCGGCGGCATCTGGATATCCGGCGCGAGATAGCGGATAAAGGAGCCTGTATTCTCAACATATCGGACAAAAGTTCCGCAATAGGGCATCATGGACAAGCTCGGAACGCTCGGCATTTTCATCCAGGTCGCCGAAGTCGGAAGTTTCGTTGCCGCGGGCCATCGCCTCGGCATTTCGGGCTCTGCGGTCGGCAAGGCCATTGGCAGGCTCGAAGATGAGCTCGGCGTGCGATTGTTCAATCGCTCGACCCGCAGCATGGCGCTGACGGAAGAAGGCAGCTTCTTTCTGGAGGCTTGCCGGCGCATTCAATCGGAATATGAGGAGGCGCAGTCCAGACTATCCAGCTCGCAGACGGTGCCACGCGGGCAGTTGCGCGTGAGCCTTCCTTTGGCCGGCATGCTGCTGATGCCGACATTGTCGGCCTTCATGACCGCATATCCGGAAATCAATCTCGATCTCGACTTTACCGATCGGTTGGTCGACGTCATCGAGGAAGGGTTCGATGCCGTCATTCGAACCGGAGAGGTCAGGGACACGCGGCTGATGAGCCGCAAGCTCGGCACCTTCAAGCATAGGATCGTCGCCTCGCCGGACTATCTGCAGGCCTATGGTCACCCGAAGATGCCGGAGGATCTACTCCGGCATCGCTGCCTTCACCATCGCTTTGCAAATTCAGGAAAGCTCGAACCTTGGCCTTTGATCCGCGGCGAAGGTGAGATGAAGCTCGACCTGCCGGTGACGACGGTTGCCAGCACGCTGGAGCCGCTGATCTATCTCGCGGAACGCTCATTCGGGATTGCCTGCCTGCCTCCATTTGCCGTGGCATCCGAGATCGCGGAGGGAAAACTGATTTCGCTGTTGGGTAATCATCTGGCCGACACGGGAACCTTTCGCGTGCTCTGGCCCACCAATCGGTATCTATCCCCGAAGGTTCGCGCCTTTGTGGATTATATGGCCGCGAACCTCTTTGCCGAATGAAACGATACAGATACCCCGTCAGGATCCGCAGGCTACTTTCGACCTTAGAAAATCCCGGTCAGCCGGTGAGAGGGTTTCCAGCGGCAGCGTGAAGAACTGGTTCGGCCCGATGAATATCATCCAGTAGGCCGGACGTTCCCATATCTCCGTGATCGTCGACCAATGGATCGTCGCCAACCCGAGATCGGACACGACATCCAGTCCTTCGTCACGAAATGTCAACTCGGCGCGAGGGGTGCGCATCCTGTGGAACTTTCCCACGGTATTACGATGATGAGCAACCCACATCACTGCAATCATGGCCGGCGGAAGAAGGATGATAACGAACATGATGGCCGCTACCCATCCGCGATCGCCATTCCACAGTAGCAGGGCGATCATTACCACCTCTGCCACCCAAAGACGTTTCTGCCCTAAAATGCCGCGCCTCCAAACAAAAGTCCGGACAGCATCGCGTACGATGTCTTCGGTGTAGGTAACTTTGATGGCGCTGTTCTGCACCTTTTACTCGCCGCGTGCCGGGCGATCATGGCCGGCGACAATCCCGGTTGAAACCACGGTCTCGAAATACTCGACCTTCAAGTCGAAGGAGCGCAGAAGCTTCTGCGTGCTCGGCTTCACCACCGCATCGTCGAAATCACCCTTGCCGAAATGGCCGGCGGCAGCCATGTCGGCCCAAAAGCTCATGACCACAAGCTCGTTGTTTTCACCGCGCACCTTGCGGGCCAATGTCGCACCGAGATGGCCGGGAAGCTCAGCCATTTCCACGAAGGTGGTCGTCTCTAGGTGCCGGGCATAGGCTGCCAGCACCTCATCAGAGCCGGCAATGGCCCGCCAGGAACGAACGATCATGTGAAGTCCCTATTCCGGCGCGCATGTTGAATATCGATGGCGTGCGCCCGATTCCGATCCTGATTTATGCATCACTTTTGCGGCCCTGCAATCGCAAATGCTTGCGCATCGCAGGTTCCAAATCCCGGAGTCGACGGGTATGCGTCCTGCGCCTGGCGCAAGGAGTGATTTCTCAACCGATCGGATCATCAGCCGCGCCCGCTTGCGAGCGCGGCGCCGAGCTCATTCGCCTCGCGACTTCGCAGCCTTGCGGGCCGACCGCGAGTTCGGCTTGCCGCCCTTGGGAGGGCCGTCATTCTTGGCGAAGTTCGGCTTGCCGGATTTCTTTGCCCAGGGCTTCTTGTCGGAACGTTCGGAGACGTTGCCTTCCCCGGCATGTGCCCGCTCCGGCTTACGGTCCGACTTCCACTTTGGCTTGCCGCCGTCTTGGCCACGGGCGCCCTTGTCGGCGAAGGGCTTCTTCTTCTCGAAGGCCCCTTCCCGCCGCGCCTGCGAGAAATCCGGCATGCCAGCGAGCGGCTTGACGCGGATGCCGCGCTCCAGCGTCTTGTCCGGGCCGATGGCCGAAAGGAAGCGCTCGATGCCGTCCGGGGAAAGCTCGACGAAGGTTTCTTCCGGCTGCATCTTGATGGCGCCGATGTCGCGCTTGGTCAGGTTGCCGTTGCGGCAGAGCATGGGGATCAGCCAGCGCGGTTCGGCATTCTGCTTGCGTCCTACGGAGAGCGACACCCAGACGCCGTCGGTGAAATCGTTCCGCCCGCCAGATGGACCATCATCGCGGGGGGTGACCTGGAAATCATCCCGGCGGGGCTTTCTGCGCTCGCCTTCGGCCGGGACATCCTGCAATTCTTCCGGTGCGGAATGGCCGGCGCGGTACTGCCGCAGGAAAGCGGCCGCGACCTGCTCGGCGCCATGGCGCTCCAGCAGTTGTTGGACGATGGACTTTTCGTCTTCGGCAAGCGCGGCGGTGAAGACCGGATCGGCGAGAAGACGCTCGTCGTCACGCTCGCTCACCTCGTCAGCCGAAGGCGGCTTTGCCCAGGTGGCGCGGATGCGGGCTGCCTCCAGCAGGCGCTCGGTGCGGCGGCGGGCGCTGAGCGGCACGATCATGGCGCTGACGCCTTTGTTTCCGGCGCGGCCCGTACGGCCGCTGCGATGCAGCAGCGTTTCCGGATTGGTCGGCAGGTCGGCATGGACGACCAGCTCCAGACCCGGCAGGTCGATACCGCGGGCGGCGACATCCGTTGCGATGCAGACGCGGGCACGGCCGTCGCGCATGGCCTGCAGCGCGTGCGTGCGCTCGTTCTGGCTGAGCTCGCCCGAGAGCGCGACGACGGCAAAGCCGCGATTGTTGAACCGCGCCGTCAAGTGATTGACGGCCGCACGCGTCGAGCAGAAGACGATGGCGTTGCGCGCCTCATAGTAGCGCAGCACGTTGATGATGGCGTTTTCCTTGTCGCTCGGCACCACGGTCAGCGCGCGGTATTCGATATCGACATGCTGCTTGGCCTCAGAGGCGGTGGCGATGCGAACGGCATCGCGCTGGTAGTTTTCGGCAAGCTTGGCAATGGAACGCGGCACGGTCGCGGAGAACATCAAGGTGCGGCGCTCGGAGGGCGAGGCTTCCAGAATGAATTCCAGATCTTCGCGGAAGCCGAGGTCGAGCATCTCGTCGGCCTCGTCGAGCACGACGGCGCGCAGTTGCGAGATATCGAGCGAATTGCGGCGGATGTGATCGCAGAGACGGCCGGGGGTGCCGACGACAATATGGGCGCCGCGCTCGAGCGTGCGCCGCTCGGTGCGCATGTCCATGCCGCCGACGCAGGACGCGATCGTCGCGCCGGTCAGACCGTAGAGCCACTCCAGCTCGCGCTGCACCTGCAGCGCCAGTTCGCGGGTCGGCGCAATCGCCAGTGCCAGCGGCGCACCGGCGGGGCCGAAGCGGTCTGCGCCATCAAGCAGGCCGGGCGCCAGCGCCAGGCCGAAGGCAACCGTCTTGCCGGAGCCGGTCTGCGCCGAGACCAGGGCATCCTTGCCGGCAAGGCCGGGATCGAGCATGGCTTTCTGCACCGGCGTCAGCGTTTCATAACCGCGCTTCGCCAAAGCCTGGGCAATCGCAGGAACGATGCCTTCGAATTCAGTCATCATCTGTCTTTCGGAATTCTTCGCCTGCCAGAAGGCGGCGATCATCGTGGCCCGCACGTCGCAGGCCTCTTCTTCAAGCCTGCACATACTTGGTCGGCGGCCCAATGTACAGAGCGGCCGCGTATTTGCGTGCAATCTAACGAAAAAAAGGCAGCGAACGCGCTGCCTTTGAGAATGGTGCTGTCAAAAGAAAGCTCGAGTCGGTGAACTTCATGTTTCGGGAGCCGGGATAAGCTCCAATCCGCTGCTGACGTATGCGAACGGTCTCAAGTTGTCCTTTACGTTTGACCAAGCTTTCTTAACGCGAGGTTACCGAAGGATAGTCATCGTTTGCCCCTCAGTTTTTAGGTCTGCCTTAACTTTTGAGCTCTTCCAGCCCTACAAAGAGATCCAGCGCCTCCGGATTGGCGAGCGCTTCCTTGTTCTTGACGGGGCGACCATGCACGATATCGCGTACTGCAAGCTCGACGATCTTGCCGGATTTCGTGCGCGGGATGTCGGCAACGGCGACGATCTTGGCCGGGACGTGGCGCGGCGAAGCGCCGGTACGAATGCGGGTCTTCATCGTCTTGACCAGATCCTCCGTCAGCGCTGCGCCGGAAGCGAGCCGGACGAACAGCACGACGCGGACATCGTCATCCCAATCCTGGCCGATGCACAGCGCCTCCAGAACTTCGGGGATCTGCTCGACCTGATTGTATATCTCGGCCGTGCCGATGCGCACGCCACCGGGATTGAGCGTCGCGTCCGAGCGGCCGTGAATGACGAGGCCGCCATGAACGGTCCATTCAGCGAAGTCGCCGTGGCACCAGATATTGTCAAAGCGCTCGAAATAGGCGGCGCGATATTTGGCGCGTTCGGGATCGTTCCAGAACATGATCGGCATGGAGGGGAAGGCCTTGGTGCAGACAAGCTCACCCTTCTCGCCGCGCACCGGCTTGCCCTCATCGTTCCAGACATCGACGGCGAGGCCGAGGCCCGGTCCCTGGATTTCGCCACGCCAGACCGGCTGCAGCGGGTTGCCCAGCACGAAGCACGAGACGATGTCGGTGCCGCCCGAGATCGAAGCGAGCTGGATATCGTCCTTGATGCCTTCATAGACAAAGGTGAAGCCCTCGGGCGACAGCGGCGAGCCGGTGGAGGTCATCAGCCGCAGGCTCGTAAGATCATGCGAGGTCTTCGGCGTCAGGCCGCTCTTGTGCACGGCATCGATATATTTAGCCGAAGTGCCGAACAGCGCGAATTTCTCTTCCTGCGCATAATCGAACAGAATATTGCCGCTGGGCGCGAAGGGCGATCCGTCATAGAGGCAAAGCGTCGCGCCGGCGGCAAGGCCGGTCACCAGCCAGTTCCACATCATCCAGCCACAGGTGGTGAAGTAGAAGACCTTTTCACCGGGTACGACGCCGCAATGCAGGCGATGTTCCTTGATCAGCTGAAGCAGCGCGCCACCCGTCGAATGTACGATGCATTTGGGAACGCCCGTCGTGCCGGAGGAAAACAGGATGAACAGCGGATGGGAGAACGGCACGGCGACGAATTCAACAGCTTTCGCCTCGAAGGGCGCGATGAAGTCGTCCAGTGTCTTTGCGCCGGGCGTTGCCACCACCACGGCATCGGCGCTGCCGGCATAAGGCACGACCAGGGTCTGCACCTTCAGCCGCTCCGATATCGCGCTCACCTTCGCCGTCACATCCTGCAGCTTGCCGCTATACCAATAGCCGCTGCAGGCGATGAACAGCTTCGGCTCGATCTGCCCGAAGCGATCCATAACGCCCTGCTCGCCAAAATCCGGAGAACATGAGGACCAGATCGCGCCGATCGAGACGGCCGCCAGCATGCAGGCAATGGTTTCAGGCAAGTTCGGCATCATCGCCGCGACACGATCGCCCTTGCCGACGCCGAGCGCGCGATAGGCCTGTTGCAGCCGCGATACCATCGCGGTCAACCGATCCCAGGACCAGCGATCGCGAACCTTATCCTCGCCCCAGAAAACCAGCGCGTCGCCCTCACCGCTTCGCGAGAGCAGGTTCTCGGCGAAATTCAGCTGCGCGTCGGGAAAGAAGCGGGCCTCCAGCATGAGGTCGTCATTGATCAGCGCCCGCTCGCCGCGTTCTCCCTTGATGCCGCAAAAATCCCAGACCGCCGTCCAGAAGTCTCCCCGTTCGGCAATCGACCAGGCGTGAAGACCATAGAAGTCTTCCAGAGATAGGCCAAAGCGGCGGTTGCATTCCTGCATAAAGGCAAACATGGGGCTTTGGCGTCGGGATATTTCCGAAGGCGTCCAGAGCGGCGGCTGATCCTGCATATTTCTCTCCCCCGTTTTACTCTATATAGCAATGCTGCAGCGCATTATAAAGTCATGCTATCGCAGGCCATTCCGGTGCGTGATGTTTGCATCGGCGAGACATTTCCTATATCCGGCAAGCATAGGCAGATCATCCCAATCAGGTTGAGAGTTTCCACGGGATATGAGAACGTCGCGAAACAATAAGTGGTGGTTGACGATGCGATCGGTCTCGCGATGGTTGCCTGCGTTTGTCCGAACCACCGGCATCGTTCTTCTGACCCTCCTCATCGTCTTTGCCGTCTTCAGGGCTACCGCACCCTTCCTGATCTCCAGCGGACTTGTCCGTTCCGGCATCGAGAAGGCACTCTCGGACTGGACGGGATACAGAGCGCAGATCGAAGGCGACCCGACGCTCGATTTCTGGCCGACGCCGCGCATAACGCTCAACCAGGTCACCATTCGCGAACCGGCAAAGAACGGCAAGGTACTCGGCCATGTCGATAGTCTTTCCGCGGATTTCTCGCTGCTGCCTGCAATCCGCGGGCATGCGCATTTTCACGAGTTTCATTTCCTCCGCCCCGTCATCTACATCCGCCGCGACGAAAACGGCCTGATCGACTGGACCAATGAAGGCCGCCTATCTAAGGCGATCGAACAGGCGGAGACGTCCTCGGATCAGACCGTGCCGATGCGAAAGGATCAGGATGCCGCCATCGGCATGCTGACCATCGAGGACGGCAGCGTCGAGATGGCGGATGATCGCAGCGGCAATGTTTACAAGATGACCGGCGTCAATGCCGACATTTCCTGGCCGCGGCTCTCGCAACGAATGACCGCCGTCGTCCTAGCGCGCTTCAACGATCAGGACATCAAGCTCAACTTCGATTCCGAGCAACCGCTGCTGTTCTTTGCCGGCAAGAGCGTCAATGCCAAGACAAGTTTCTCTTCACCAGTGATCAGCTGGGCCTACAACGGGATCATCAGCCTGGCGGACTTTTCGACGCTCTCGGGTAATCTGGACCTCAATGTACCGAATGTGCCCTCTTTCCTGGCATGGAGCGGCCAGCGCCTGCCTGCGGCCGACGCTCTCAAGAACGTCTCGCTCAATGCCGATGTGGCGGCTGTCGACAAGAGCCTGCGCTTCAACAATCTCAACTTCAAGGTTAATGACTCGGCCGCCTCCGGCGTCATGGACATGAGCTACACGACGGCCGGAAAGCCCAAGATCTCAGGCACGCTTGCCTTCGACCAGATGAACCTCAATCCGTTCCTGGCCGCCTTCTCGATGCGCCTTGCCGCAGAGACCGCCATCAATGCACTTCTGAACGGCAATCCGCTGCAGCGCCTCGACCTGGATATGCGGCTATCTTCCAACAAGGCCGCGCTCGGTCCATTCCAGTTCGACAATATCGGCGCAAGCCTGCTGGTGGCGGGCGGCAAGGCGAAGTTCGATATCGGCGACAGCGGCTTCGAGGGTGGATCGTTGACAGCGCATCTGGAGGTCGCTCCCGGCGATTTCGACGGCGGCGGTAAGCTGCAGATATCGATCCGCAACGCCGATTTCGGCGGGCTCTTCACCCGGCTCAAGCTGCCGGGACCGCTGCCGTTTACCACATCCGGATCCCTGGATCTCGCGCTCAGCACCACCAAGCCGATCTGGGTCGCCACATTGAGCGACGTTGCCGGGCAGATGCACTTCACCTCATCGGCAGGATCCTTCCGCCAACTCGACCTCTCATCGTTCAGATCTCTGGCTAGCGACAAGGCCTTCTTCCGCCTCGGCGAGGTTGCCGACGCAGCCTTCGACTTCGACAGCATCAATGTCGACGCGACCTTTGCCAAAGGTTCTGCAGAAGTGCAGGACGCGACCATTACCGGCCGCAACGAAACCATCAGCTTGAACGGCGTCGTTCCGTTCCGGACGAATGGGCTGGCCTTGTCGGGTGCGCTCGAGGCCACCTTGCCGACCGATGCTGATGAGTTGCCGATGCTGCCCTTTTTCCTCGGCGGTAGCTGGCCGAACCCGGTGGTTTCCCCGGTGACGACGCTGCTGCAAAAGCCGCAACAGCCCTCGCAGCAATAGTTTCTGCATCAACCTCGTTGGGAAGACCGCCGGTCATCGACCGGCGGCGGCGGCCTGTTCGTCTCTTTGGCGCTGAACCTCGCGGCGCTTCGTTCCAATCGAAGCGCAGATGACGCCGGTGGCGACGACGCCGATCAGAATGGTGCAGACGGCATTGATCTCAGGCGTCACACCGAGTTTGACCTGGCTGTAGATCAGCATCGGCAGCGTCTTGGCGCCGGCGCCGGATGAGAAGGTGGCGATGACCAGATCATCTAGCGAAAGCGTGAGCGCCAGAACCCAGCCCGAAAACACTGCCGGCGCGATGATCGGCAGCGTCACCTCGAAGAAGGTACGCACGGGTGACGCGCCGAGGTCCATCGCCGCCTCCTCGATCGAGCGATCGAAGGTCAGCAGACGCGATTGCACGACAACGGCGACGAAACACATGGTCAGCGTCGTATGCGCCATCACGATCGTCCAGAAACCGCGATCGACCCCCGACGTGACAAAGAGCAGCAGCAGCGACAGGCCGGTGATGACGTCAGGCATGACCAGCGGCGCATAGATCATGCCGGAAAACAGGATGCGGCCGCGGAAGCGCGTGTAGCGCACCAGCGTCAGCGCCGCGAGCGTGCCGAGCACGGTGGCGATCGTCGCCGACAGGAGCGCGATACGCACGGTCAGCCAGGCGGCGCTCAGCATCGTGTCGTTGCTGAAGAGGTGCACGTACCACTGCGTCGAGAAGCCGCCCCAGACCGTAACCAGGCGAGAGGCGTTGAAGGAATAGATGACCAGCAGCAGGATCGGCAGATAGAGGAAGGCCAGACCGAGCGTGACGGAAACAATGTTGAAACGAGACCAGCGGATCATCGATTATCTCCCCTTCTCGTCGGCCTTGGCCTGAAAATGCTGGAAGAAGACGATCGGCACCACCAGCACCAGCAGTAGGATGGTCGCCACCGCCGAGGCCAGTGGCCAGTCGGTGTTGCTGTAGAATTCGGTCCAGAGCACCTTGCCGATCATCAGGGTTTCCGAGCCGCCGAGCAGGTCGGGAATGACGAACTCGCCGACAGCCGGAATGAAGACCAGCATGCAACCGGCGATGACGCCGGGAAGCGAAAGCGGAAAGGTGACGCGCCAGAAGGCGCCGATCGGCGTGCAGCCGAGATCCTGCGCTGCCTCGATGAGCGTGCCGTCCATCTTTTCTAGCGCGGAATAAAGCGGCAGCACCATGAAGGGCAGATAGGAATAGACCATGCCGATGTAGACGGCGGTATTGGTGTTGAGGATGACGAGCGGCTCATGGATGATGCCGAGCGCCATCAACAGCTGGTTCAGGAGGCCGGTCGTGCTGAGGATCGACATCCAGGAATAGACGCGGATGAGGAAGCTCGTCCAGAAGGGCAGGATGACCAGCATCAGCAGCGTCGGCCGGATCGTCCGCGGTGCCTGCGCCATGCCGTAGGCGATGGGATAGGCGATGATCAGCGTCAATAGGGTCGAAATGCCGGCGATCTGCAGGCTCTGCAGGTAGGCGTTCATATAGAGCGGGTCGCCCGTCAACCACACATAGTTGTCGAACGACATGGCCTGCAGCTTATCCCACCAGTCGCTGAAACTGTCGGCCCAGGCGAATGACGGATCGTAAGGAGGCACGGACAGCGCCTTCATCGACAGCGAGATGCGGAAGACGATGAGAAAGGGTGTCAGAAAGAAGATCAGCAACCAGGCATAGGGAACGATGATGACCAGGCGCTGATAGATGGAAGAGCCGAGCGCTTTCATAGTCAGTCCTTCAGCAGCACGCCGGCATTTTCGTCGAAGGATACCCAGACATTCTGATCGTAGGCAAAGGGTTCCTCCACGGCGCGAACGGCATTCAGCGACGAGGCCTTGAGCACTTGCCCGCTCTTCAGCTTCACATGGAAGACGGTCATGTCGCCGAGATAGGCGATATCCCAGATTTCACCTTCGGCAGCATTGACGGAGGCATTGGCGGGTGGGCGCGGCGTTACCCGCAGCTTCTCCGGCCGGATTGCGATGCTGGCGCGGCTTCCCTCGCTCGGGACACCGCTGGTCGCTGCACGCAGGGTAAAGGCTGAATCGACAACGATTTCGACGATGCCGGTGTGCGCGGAGGTCACATTGCCGTCGAGTATGTTCACATCACCGATGAAGTCGGCGACGAACCGGCAATTGGGCGCTTCGTAAATCTCGGCAGGCGTCGCCACCTGCACCACCTTGCCATGGCTCATGACCGCGATACGGTCCGCCATGGTCATCGCCTCCTCCTGATCGTGGGTGACGACGACGAAGGTGAGGCCGAGGCTCTGCTGCAGATCCATCAGCTCGAATTGCGTCTCTTCGCGCAGCTTCTTGTCGAGTGCGCCGAGCGGTTCGTCGAGCAGCAGCACCTTGGGCTGTTTGGCAAGAGAGCGGGCAAGCGCCACGCGCTGGCGCTGACCGCCGGAAAGCTGGTTGGGCTTGCGCCTGGCAAATTGCTCGAGCTTGACGAGCTTCAGCATCTGCGCGACGCGATCGTCGATTTCCGCCTTCGGCATGCCATCCTGCCTGAGGCCGAAGGCGATATTCTTTTCCACCGACATATGCGGAAACAGCGCATAGGACTGGAACATCATGTTGACGGGGCGGCGATAAGGCGGCGTGCCGGCAAGGTTCTGGCCGTCGAGCACGATTTCACCCATCGTTGGCTGCTCAAAACCTGCCAGCATGCGCAGCAGCGTTGACTTGCCGCAGCCCGATGCACCGAGGAGTGCGAAGAATTCACGATTGTAGATATCCAGGGAGAGGTCGTCGACGGCGGTGAAATCGCCGAACTTCTTCGTCACGTTCTTGAAGGAAATGTACGGCTTGGCCGAAGGATCGGTCCAAGGAGCAAAGGAACGCCGGATATTGCCGAGTGACTTCATCATCTATCCCCAAATGGACGCCCTCAACGGGCTTTCCGAGGGCATTTCCACCTTCCATCGAGGCACGGAAACGCCCATTCTTCTTGTTTGTTTGTGCATTCCGGATGGACAGCCGCTGCACTCTTTTCCCGAATATGTTTCAGCGCGCCTCCTCCCGTTCTCGGAGCGCTCGCGATTCTCAAACTATCCTCTTAAGGAAAGGCCCGGACGTTGCCGTCCGGGCCGCTTCGAATTATTGGCCTGTGGTGACCTTTGTCCACAAGCGCGTTGCCACGCGCTGTGTTTTGGAGTCCCAAGGCGTGAGGGTGAACAGTTTCTCGCGGACCGCATCGGTCGGGTAGACGGCGGGATCCTCCAGCACATCCTTGCTCACGAATTGCTGCGATGCTTTGTTGCCGTTGGCATAGGCCGTGAAGTTGCTGGCCTTGGCGATGACTTCCGGCTTCATGATATAGTTGAGAAAGGCATGCGCTTCAGCGACGTGCGGCGCATCGGCCGGGATCGCCATGACGTCGAACCACATCTGCGCGCCCTTCTTGGGGATCGAATAGCTGATCTTCACGCCGTTCTTCGCTTCCGCAGCGCGGTTGCGTGCCTGCAGCACATCGCCGGAATAGCCGAAGGCGACGCAGATATCGCCGTTGGCAAGCGCATTGATATATTCCGAGGAATGGAACTTACGGACGAAGGGGCGGACCGCCGTCAAGAGATCTTCGGCCTTCTTGAAGTCTTCCTGCTTGGTCGAATTCGGATCAAGACCCAGATAGCGCAAAGCGGCCGGAATGACGTCGGTCGGTGAGTCCAGCATATAGATGCCGCAATCCTTGAAGTTGGCAGCGAGCTTCGGATCGAAAACGATGTCGATATCGGGCGCTTCGTCGGAGCCGAGGATCTGCTTCACCTTGTCGACATTGTAGCCAACGCCGCTGGTGCCCCACATATAGTCGATCGCGTACTGGTTGCCGGGATCGTAGGTGGCGATGCGCTGCTGCACCGTGTCCCACATGTTGGTGATGTTCGGCAGCTTGGACTTGTCGAGCTTCTGGAAGACCCCCGCCTTGATCTGGCGCTGGAGGAAATAGGCCGTCGGGACGACGATGTCATAACCGGTCTTGCCGGCGAGAAGCTTGGTTTCCACCGTCTCGTTCTGATCGAAGGTATCGTAGACGACCTTGATACCGGTTTCTTTGGTGAAATCGGACAGGATCGAGTCATCGATATAATCCGACCAGTTGTAGATATTGACGACCTTGTCTTCTGCCTGAGCGGCGGTTGCCAGCGAAACGACCGTGAAAGCCGTTGCTGCAAGCCTAGCGAACATGGACTTCATAATCTCTCCTGATACGTTCACGGGTATCGTGGCGACACCCAACCCTCTGTTTTTCCCGTTAGACTAGAAAGGAAATCGGAAGGCGACAAGGGGAAAAGCATGACCCCTTCCTCTTTCGCGGATTTGCCGGTCAGCGTCGTAGGAACTGCGAATGGTTGCTCAACCGAGCCTCAAGCGTAGGTCGGACGCTTGCCGGCAAACAACTCCGAATGGCTTTTCAGCAGTCGGGCCATGCGATCGACGACAGTGCGGATTTCGCGGCGATGACGATCCGCATTGTTCATGATGATCCATTGCCGGTGACGCAACGAAGCGATCTCCTCGCCGGCCCGTTCCAGCCTCGGCTCCTGATCCCCGACGAAGCAGGGCAAAACGGCAATACCCGATCCGGCCAGGACGAGGTCGTACATCGAACGCGGCCGGCTCACTGTGAAGGCGATCCCCTCCCGATTGTTCTGATAGGGCCAGCGCAGATAGGCCGAAATCGCCTCTTCCTCCGCAACGGCGATCCAGCGCTGAGGCCCGGCAAAGCGCATGTTGCGCGCCTGGTAGGCGGCATAGGCCACATCACCGGTCTTGATGGCGGCAAGATTGCTCTCCTCGGGCTCGAAGGCGCGGATGCCGATATCGCTTTCGCGGTGGGCCAAGCTCGCGCGGCGTTCGCCCAGATGCAGATCGATGCGAAACCCGTCGCGTTCCGAGCAGATGGAAGGCATATTCTGGCTGAGCAGCCATCCAACCCAGGTGCCGGCGGCGATGCGGACGATCGCGCTGCCCTGCGCATCGCGTTGCCAGCTATCCACCTTGCGGGCGGCCGCCTCCATTTCCAGCAACTGATCGAACAGCGCCTGACCGTCGCCAGTCAGTGTATAGCCGGCCTGACTGCGTTCGAAGAGCGGCCGGCCGATCTGCTCCTCTAGCTCCAGCATCCGCCGACCGATGGTCGCGGGGCTGAGACCGCTTGAAGCGACGGCACCCGTCAGCCCGCCGCCGCGGGCGACGTCGAGGAAAAGTTGATAGGAATCCCAACCGGTGTTTTTCATAAATGAAAAACATAGGGCGAAAACGGCTATTTATAAAGCAAATTCGTGTGTGTAGTTGAAGGGATGCCTCACAACATGGAGATGTCTCATGATGGACAGCATCGCTTTGGCCAAGGCCATCGAATTGCAAACCCAAGCCCGCGAAGAGCGGTGGCGCAGGAATGAAGACTTGTTCTATCACGACTACAGCATGGATCCTCCAGCCCTCGTCGTCTGGGCCGGACGGCTGATCACAGGCGTGGGTGCATTCGTTGCAGCAATGAAAAAGGCGGACCGGCGAGATGTCCGCCGGTCCGCCTGTGACGATTGCGAGGATACTGGCTGCGATCAGGCAGCTTCCTGCCGTGCATAGCCGCTGCCGTAGCCGGCCTCGATCCTGAACTGCTGGATGAGATGCAACAGTGTGTCGGCTTCGCTGGCCAGTTCTCGGCTGGCCGCCGTGGTCTCCTCGACCATGCCGGCGTTCTGCTGGGTCATCTGATCCATGTGGTTGACCGAAGCGTTGACTTCCTGCAACGCGCTCGCCTGGTCGTGGCTTGCACGGGCAATGCCTTCCACGTGCTGGCTGATGGTGACGATCTGGCTGCTGATTTGCGCCAGCACGGCACCCGCTTCCTGCACGAACTGCGAGCCGGAGTTGACTTCCTGGGTCGACTTGTTGATCAGCCCCTTGATCTCCTTCGCCGCGGCTGCGGAGCGTTGCGCGAGTTCACGCACCTCCATGGCGACAACGGCGAAGCCCTTGCCGGCCTCGCCTGCGCGGGCTGCTTCGATACCGGCATTGAGCGCCAACAGGTTCGTCTGGAAGGCGATCTCATCGATCACGCCAATGATCTGCTCGATCTTGTGGGAAGCGTCTTCGATACGCGTCATCGCATCGATGGCGTTGCCGACCACGACGGAACTATCATCGGCACTGCGCTTGGCTTCGCGCACGATGGTGTCAGCATCCTTGGCGCGCTCCGCGGAGGAGCGAACCGTGACGGTGATCTCATCGACTGCGGCCGCAGTCTGTTCGAGCGACGCCGCCTGCTGCTCGGTGCGCTTCGACAGATCCTCGGCGGAAGCGGCCATTTGGTTGCCGTTGCTCTGGATCCTCTCGACATTGCTGCGCACCTGGCTGAGCGTTTCCTGCAGACGAGCAAGCGAGCTGTTGAAATCCTGACGCAGCTGCTCGAGGCGGCCGATAAAGGGCGTCTCGATGGTGGCGGAGATATCGCCCTGGGCCAGGCGTTCGAGACCGGCGGCAAGCTCGCTGACCGCGAAATCGATCTGCCGGTCAAGCTCGCGCTTTTCCGTGTCGTTGCGCTGACGCTCGTGTTCGGCAGCGGCGCGCTCTTCGTCGCTCTGCTCCTCGATGCGGATCTTGGAGATGGCATTTTCCTTGAAGATGCCAAGCGCACGGGCCATGTCGCCGATTTCGTCGTGACGCTGCTCGCCGGAGATCGAGGTCTCCAGCATACCATCGGCGATCCGGCGCATGGCGGCGGTGATCTGGCCGATCGGGCGCTGCAAGGTCAGAACCAAAGCAATGCCGCCGGCGACCGAGAGAATGATACCGAGAGCGGTTGCCAGGATCGAGATGTAGTTCGCCTGATCGCGTTCGGTGCCGGCGCTCTGCTTCTGCGTCTCGGCAAATGCGGTGAGCTGGCCCCAGACCTGATCGAGCTGTTGGCGGGCACCTGCGTATTCGCCAATCCGCTGCGTGATGATGTCGACGAGCTTCACCGCTGCGCCGTCCATCGACTGGATCGCCGGGCGGATGGCTGTATCGATATCGCCGGCAAAATCCATGCTCTGGGCACTCTGGTTGAGGGTATCGATATCCCCGTTGAGCTTGGAGATTTCCTGCCGCAGACGAATAAGATTGTCCTTATTCGTATTGGCGTTGAATTCGGCGAGGACGAGTTGCAGCGAATAGATCGAATCCTGCAGGCGGCGGGTGTCCTGGAGGATCGAGTTCGTTTGCGCCACGCGGGCATCAAGCGATACGAAGGTCGTGGTCGCCTGACGCATCATCTGCGTCGCCGTCAACTGCGTATAGGTCGAGGTCTGACGGAAGCGCGACAGGAGGCGTCCGACATTGGCGACGCTGTCGTCGGTCGGCACATCGGCGCTTTCGGTGGCAGCCGTCAGATCCTTGATCGTGCTAATCAGCGACTGAACGACGCTCTTCTGGTTTTGCGGCAGGGCGAGATCGATGGCGCGCTGCGCCTTGTTCAGATCCGTCAGCCGGTCCTTGAGGAGCTTCATCTTGTCGGCGGGCGTCGCGGCCTTGTTGAAATCTTCCGCCACGGAGACAAGCAGGTCGCCGCCCTTCAGCAGGCGGTCGGCAGAGCGCAGCGTCGAGGTCGCGTCGGCTTGATCCTGCCGTACTTGATCCTCAAGCTGCTGGCTGTTGAAATTGACGTTGAAGCGAGCGCTGATCAGCGCCTTCTGTGCATCGTCGATCACCTTGCGAAGCGCGAGCTCCTGCTCGTGCAGCGTCCACAAGCTGCCGACGAGGTTGGCCATGTCGGCGGTCTTGGTGATCGCCTGATTCAGGTTGTCGCGGCCATCCGCTTCCTGGCCGAGTTGGCCAAGCGTCGTATTGAGCACGCCCTGCTGGGACTTGATGTCTCCATAGAGCTTATCGCGCTGTTGCGTATTGGTGATGCGCAGGAAGTCGTCCATCGAACCATAGAGGTTCTTGAAGCCGGTTAGCGATTGCAGCACGCTGTTGGAGATTTCCATCCGCCCCTGCAGAAGCCCGGACGCATAAAGTCCGGTGAGGCCGACGGCGGAAATGCTAATGACGAATGGAAGGACGAATATGAGAACCTTCGTCTTGATCTTGAAACGCGATAGTATCTTATCAATGAACATTGTGGTCCTAACCTCTCACACACCGCTCCCCATCGGCGCCACCTCGGCGCTGACCGGATGTATAACCATCGTTCTTGAAATATTCGCAGGCGGGGTTCCCGAGTAAAAAACGGGAAGCAATCATTGCTTCGGCTCTAACGTGCAGTAGAGCGCCCCATGAAATCGTCGCGAATTGTGGGTGCGATTAATTAATTTTCAGATAAGGGGGCCGGCGCAGGTTGTATCGTCGGTAAAAACACCGCGAATGGTTGGTGCCACCCGTGTTCCGAGCCGAGGAAAGCCGCCGCCGAGCGACGGCTGCATGGTGTCTTCTGCGGCGCTGTTAGAGGCCGCGTACGGCCAGCAGAGCGATGCAGGCAGCGGTAACGCCGGCCGCCAACATCAAAAGTCTTGCTGCCACGAGTTTGGCATTGTCACGGGTCTGAGCGATTGCAATGGCGCGAGCACGGCGCTTTGTTCTGTTCATGAGTATATTCCCATTTTCGCACTGACACGATAACCGCCAAAAGGTACTTTCGGCAACTGCCAATGTATTCACGAAAGATGTAGGAAAGGAAAACGCGAGTACCAGAGGTGTGTTCCATTTTGTCACAGTTGCGATAACGCCTTGAAATGGAAACTCAAACCGCCTCGCCCGCAACGTGGCCGGACGCCCAGGCCCATTGAAAGTTGTAGCCGCCAAGCCAACCCGTGACGTCGACGCATTCGCCGATGAAAAAGAGGCCCGGAACGGTTTTCGCCTGCATCGTGCGGGAATCGAGAGAGGCGGTGTCGATGCCGCCTAGGGTTACTTCTGCGGTCCGGTAACCCTCCGAACCGGACGGCTTGACGGACCAGGACTGAATGGCCGACGCAAGTTGCTGCAGGCGCTTGTCGGATTGATCGGCCATATTGCCGGCCACGCCTTCGCTCTCGACGAAGTGCTGCGCCAGGCGTTTCGGCAAAATCTCGGCAAGGGCTGTTTGCGCCGACTGGCGGCCATTGGCCTGTTTGGCCCTTTTGAGAAGTCCGAAGACATCGATATCGGGTTCGATGACGACGGTGATATCCTCGCCCTCGCGCCAATAGGAGGAGATCTGCAGGATCGCGGGGCCGCTGAGGCCGCGATGCGTAAAGAGCAGCGCTTCGCGGAACGCCGTCTTGCCGTGCCGAAGCTCGGCAGGGGCTGCAATGCCCGACAGCGGCGACATCAGCTGGAGCAACTGAGGATCGAGCGTCAGCGGCACAAGGCCCGGTCGGGTTTCAACGACAGGCAATCCGAATTGTTCGGCGATGCGATAGGCAAAGCCTGTTGCGCCCATCTTGGGGATCGACTTGCCGCCAGTCGCGATGACGAGTGAAGTCGCTTCGAAAACCCCTTCGGAGGTGCTGACGCGATAGCCGGCGGTGGTCTGCTCGATATCGCCGACCTCCATTCGCAATCGCAGCTGCACACCGGCTGCCCGCATCTCGTCGGTCAGCATGCGGATGATGTCTTTTGCACTGTTGTCGCAAAAAAGCTGACCGAGCGTTTTCTCATGCCAGGCAATACCGTGGCGCGCGACCAGGGCGATGAAGTCCTGCGGCGTGAAGCGGGCAAGCGCCGATTTGGCAAAGTGTGGATTTGCCGACAGGAAGTTCTTCGGGCCGGCGTGGATGTTGGTGAAATTGCAGCGGCCGCCACCTGAAATGCGGATCTTCTCGCCCGGCGCACCGGCGTGGTCCAGCATGACGACAGAGCGCCCACGCTGGCCGGCACGGATGGCACACATCATCCCCGCAGCGCCCGCACCGAGGACGATCACATCATATCTGCCAGCCACGTTTAAGCCCTTCAATCTTCGCCGCGCTCCCTTGTCACTCTTCCATCATACGGCGAAAGTCCGAGCGGTTTTCCCCCTCGCCAATTGGCAAACTGCGGTTATGATGCAATCACCGATCAACCCAAATACGGTGTTTTATGCCCGCGAGAAAGACCCCGCTGAAAGCTTCAGTGCCTGCCTCGAAAATCCCTACGGTGCCTCCCAGCCTGCGATCGGCACGCGGCGTGGCAAACTGGAAGGAAGCAGCCCAATGGCTGCGGGCGCGCGGGATCGAAGACATAGAATGCATCACGCCTGACCTTGCCGGCGTACCGCGCGGCAAGATGATGCCGACCTCGAAATTCACCTCGAATACATCGCTGGCGCTGCCTTCGGCGATCTATCGCCATACGATCTCAGGCGAGTATCCTGAGGAGACCGAGAGCTTCCGCTACGAGCCGCGCGATAGCGACCTCAAGCTCGTCCCGGATCTTTCGACGCTTTCAGTCGTGCCTTGGGAAACCGATCCCACGGCACAGGTGATCTGCGATATCGTCAATTCCGAAGGGCACGCGGTGTCCTACACGCCGCGCAACCTCTTGAAGAAGATCATGGGGCTCTATCGCGATCGCGGCTGGAAGCCGGTAGTCGCCCCCGAGATCGAATTCTATCTGGTCGCCAAGAATGACGACCCGGACTATCCGCTGCACCCGCCGAAAGGCCGTTCCGGCCGCTCGATCCTCGGCGGGCAAGGATATTCGATCGCCGGCATCAACGAGTTCGACGAGTTGATCGACGATATCTACCATTTCTCGGAGAAGCAGGGGCTCGAGATCGACACGCTGATCCATGAAGAGGGTCCGGCGCAGCTTGAAATCAACCTGCGCCACGGCGATCCGATCGAGCTGGCCGACCAGGTGTTCATGTTCAAGCGAACGATCCGCGAGGCGGCGTTGAAACACGGCATCTATGCAACCTTCATGGCCAAGCCGATGCAGAGCCAGGCGGGCTCGGCGATGCACATCCATCAATCGGTCGTGAACATCGAAACGGGCAAAAACGTCTTCACCAATCCGGACGGCAGCCCTTCGCAGGAGTTCTTCTATTTCATTGGCGGCATGCAGCGTTATGTCCCGAATGCGCTCGCCATGCTGGCGCCTTACGTAAATTCCTATCGCCGGCTGGCGCCGAACATGTCCTGCCCGGTCAACAATGCCTGGGGCTACGACAACCGCACGACGGCCTTCCGCGTACCCGTATCCGATCCGCAGGCGCGGCGCGTCGAGAACCGGCTGCCGAGTTCCGACGCCAATCCCTATCTGGCGCTGGCAGCCTCGCTCGCCTCCGGGCTGCTCGGCATCATGAAACAAGTCCAACCAACCGCGCCGACGGAAGATTCCGCCAATGAGGGCTCGATCGATCTGCCGCGCGGCCTGCTGGAAGCGATCGCCCTTCTCGAAGACGAGCCGGCTTTCGAAGAGGTCCTCGGCAAGGACTTCATCGACATCTATGCCGGTGTCAAACGCGGCGAATTCGAAACCTTCATGCAGGTGATCAGCCCGTGGGAGCGGGAATTCCTTCTGCTCAACGTGTGAAGGAGGTCGCCGATGACATTGCAGGAAACATGGCAGAGCCCGATCGCACCGGGCCTTTCATTCTACCAGGCGACCGTCGGCCCGCGCCCGAGCTATCCGAAGCTCGACGGCTCGCGCAAGGCTGACGTTGCAATCATCGGCGGCGGCTATACAGGCCTTCAGGCCGCGTACAATCTCGCCAAGGGCAGTGCCGAGGTCGTGCTGATCGACGCCAATCGCTTCGGCGACGGCGCCTCCGGCCGCAATGGAGGACAGCTCGGCACCGGCCAGCGCTGGTGGCCGGAGGAGATGGAAGAGAAGATCGGCTACGAGCGGTCGAAGGCTCTTTTCGATGTGGCCGAGGATGCTAAGCACTTCCTGCTCGACTTCGCCTCCGATCACGGCATCGATATCGACTTCCTGCCCGGCCAAATGAATGTCACGCACAAGCGCAGCTACAAGCGCGACTATATGGACAATGCCGAGATCGCGGCGACCCGCTACGGCTATCCGCATATGAAGTTCATGGACGAAGCCGAGACCCAGGAGCGGCTGGGTTCGAGCTTCTATCTCTATGGCGTCAGGGATATGGGCACCGGCCATATCCACCCTTTGAAACTGCTGATCGGCCTTGCCCGCGTCGCAGCAGATGCCGGCGCGGCTCTCTTCGAAATGACCAAGGCAAAAGGCTTCCGGCAATCGAGCGGCAAGACCGTTATCGAAACGGATGGCGGCGAGATCACTGCTGATCGGGTGCTGATCGCCTGCAACGGCTATATCGGCAATCTTGAGCCGGTGACGGCAAGCCATGTCATGCCGATCCGTTCCTTCATCGGCGCCACCGAACCGCTCGACCGCTTTCCGCGGGTTCTTCCCGGCAACGAAGCCGTGGCCGATTCGCGCTTCGTGGTGCGCTACTTCCGCAAATCGAAGGACGGACGACTGCTGTTCGGCGGGCGCGAAGCCTACACGTCGGACAATCCGCGCGACATAACGCAGCATATTCGCCGGCAGATCGCCGAGATCTATCCGGTTCTTGAGGATATCAAGATCGACTATGCCTGGGGCGGCTCGGTCGGCATCACCGTGCCGCGTCAACCCTTCGTGCGCGTGGTCATGCCGGGTGTCACCTCCATCGGCGGCTATTCCGGCCATGGGGTCATGCTGTCAAATTATTGCGGTAAACTCTATGCGAAAACAGTTCTCGGGAACGCGGACGAACTTCATCTCTTCAAGGAGCTGAACATCCCGGCATTCCCCGGCGGAGCGCGCGTGCGGGCACCTCTGCTGTTCCTGGCGCTCTCGTGGTTTGCACTGCGCGACAGGTTTTAGAAACCGGAAGATGAATTCTTCCGTCGGCGACCCGCGCCAAAAAGCCGAGTCTGAATTTTGCAATGCACACTGGCCTTTTTAAATCGATTAGATTAAAAGGGGCCTTAACAAAGACCGATTGAGAGATACCTCATGAGCAGCCAGATCATTCCCGTTGAACCATTTGATTATGTCGTTTTCGGCGGCAGCGGCGACCTTGCCGAACGCAAGCTCCTGCCCGCTCTTTACCATCGTCAGGTCGAAGGTCAGTTTTCCGAGCCGACGCGCATCATCGGTGCTTCGCGCAGCGCTCTTTCCAATGAAGAATACCGCAAGTTCGCCGACGCCGCCCTCAAGGAACACCTGAAGAAGGGCGAGTATGACGAGGCCGAGGTCAAGAAGTTCCTCGACCGCCTGTTCTACGTGCCGGTCGATGCACGCAGCGATGCCGGCTGGGATCAGCTCAAGAAGCTTCTGGACGAAGGCAAGGAGCGCGTACGCGCCTTCTACCTCGCCGTCGCGCCTGGCATCTTCGGCGACATCTCGCAAAAGATCCACGAACACAAGCTGATCACCAAGCAGACCCGCATCGTCGTCGAAAAGCCGATCGGCCGCGACCTCGCATCGGCTCTGCAGCTCAACGACACCATCGGCAAGGTCTTCAAGGAAGAGCAGATCTTCCGTATCGACCATTACCTCGGCAAGGAAACCGTGCAGAACCTGATGGCGTTGCGCTTTGCCAATGCCCTCTATGAGCCGCTGTGGAACGCCAACCACATCGACCACGTACAGATCACGGTGGCTGAATCGGTCGGCCTCGAAGGCCGCGCCGGTTACTACGACACCGCCGGCGCCCTGCGCGATATGGTGCAGAACCATATCCTGCAGCTGCTTTGCTTGACCGCGATGGAAATCCCTTCCTCCATGGATTCGGAGGCCGTTCGCGACGAGAAGCTCAAGGTTCTGCGCGCGCTGAAGCCGATCGACGCTTCCAACGTCGAGCAGGCGACCGTTCGCGGCCAGTACCGCGCCGGTGCTTCCGCGGGCGGCCCGGTCAAGGGCTACCTTGATGAACTTGAAGGCGGCGTCTCCAACACCGAGACCTTCGTCGCCATCAAGGCCGAGATCGGCAACTGGCGTTGGGCCGGCGTTCCCTTCTACATCCGCACTGGCAAGCGTCTTGCCGGCCGCGTGTCGGAGATCGTCATCACCTTCAAGCCGATCCCGCACAATATCTTCGATCAGGCCGCCGGCCGCATCGTCGCCAACCAGCTCATCATCCGCCTGCAGCCGGACGAAGGCGTCAAGCAGTCGCTCATGATCAAGGACCCGGGTCCGGGCGGCATGCGCCTGCGCAACGTCTCGCTTGACATGAGCTTCGCGTCTGCTTTCAACGTCCGCAATCCGGATGCTTACGAGCGCCTGCTGATGGACGTCGTTCGCTCCAACCAGACGCTGTTCATGCGTCGCGACGAAGTGGAAGCGGCATGGGAATGGGTCGACCCGATCCTCAAAGGTTGGGAAGCAACCGGACAGCAGGTGCAAGGTTACACCGCCGGCACGTGGGGTCCGAGCCAGGCTATCGCGCTCATTGAGCGTGACGGCCGCACCTGGCATGACGATATCTAATCCGGGACGACGACGATGACAGCGAACATGCATGCTTTCGCCAATGGTTCCGAACTCGCCGGCAAGCTCGCGGATAAGGTGGCCGAGACCCTCTCGGCTGCAGTCGCCGCGCGCGGCTCCGCAAGCATCGCGGTCTCCGGCGGCTCGACGCCGAAGACCTTCTTCCAGGCGCTGTCATCGCGCTCGATCGACTGGGGTAAGGTGACGATCACCCTCGTCGACGAACGGTTTGTGCCGGCGGATAATCCGCGCTCGAACCATCTGCTCGTTCAGGAAAACCTGCTGAAGGATAAGGCGGCTGCCGCCACGTTCCTTCCGCTCTATCAGGCTGCGGCTTCCGTCGAGGAGGCCGCGGTCATCGCCACGGAAAAGACCAAGGCTGTCGGCGATCCCTTCGATGTCGCCATCCTCGGCATGGGCAATGACGGCCACACGGCATCGTTCTTTCCGGGCGGCAGCAATCTCCGCACCGCACTCGATCAGAACACCCCGCGCGGCATCATCACGATGGAAGCGGAAGGTGCCGGCGAGCCGCGTCTGACGTTCACCTTCTCCAGCCTTCAGGATGCCAGATTGCTGGTGCTCCATATCGAGGGAGAGAGCAAAAAGGACGTTTTGGCCAAGGCCGAAGCGTCGGGCGAAGAAACCGAGATGCCGATCCGCGCCATGCTGCGTCGGGCCGCCTCTCCGGTCGAGATTTATTGGGCTCCCTGACACAGCCGGCAGGCCGCGTCAGCGAACCCTGAATGACACAGCAACATGTGCTGCGCCATGTGCCCTTGCGGGCGCAGCGGCAAAGCATTGACTTTTGGACCCCGCGCCGCGCCCTCTACCCAAGCAGACCTTAAGGGCATTGCGCAGAACAGACGGAGGCAGATCGACCATGGCCGCTGACGCCCGCATTTCCAAGATTACCGAGCGCATCGTCGAGCGCTCGAAGCCGACGCGCGAACGCTATCTGGACCGCCTGCGCAATGCCGCAACCAGAGGGGCGCAACGCTCCGTGCTCGGCTGCGCCAATCTTGCGCATGGCTTCGCCATCTGTTCCCCCTCCGAGAAGGACGCGCTGGCAGGGGACCAGGTGCCCAATCTCGGGATCATCACATCCTATAACGACATGCTTTCGGCGCATCAGCCCTTCGAGACCTACCCGGCCATCATCCGCCAGGCGGCAGCCGAAGCCGGCGGCATCGCGCAGGTTGCCGGCGGCGTGCCGGCCATGTGCGACGGCGTCACGCAGGGCCAGCCCGGCATGGAACTCTCGCTCTTCTCGCGCGACCTGATCGCCATGTCCGCCGGTATCGGCCTGTCGCACAACATGTTTGATGCGGCCGTCTTCCTCGGCGTCTGCGACAAGATCGTCCCAGGCCTCGTCATCGCCGCCCTCTCCTTCGGCCATCTGCCCGCCGTCTTCATCCCGGCCGGACCGATGACTTCGGGCCTGCCGAACGACGAAAAGTCGCGCGTGCGCCAACTCTATGCTGAGGGCAAGGTCGGCCGTGCCGAACTACTCGAGGCGGAATCCAAGTCCTATCACGGCCCCGGCACCTGCACCTTCTACGGCACGGCCAATTCCAATCAGATGCTGATGGAAATCATGGGCTTCCACATGCCAGGCGCCTCCTTCGTCAATCCAGGCACGCCGCTGCGCGAGGCGCTGACGCGCGAGGCGACCAAGCGCGCGCTCGCCATCACCGCCATGGGTAATGAATTCACGCCAGCCGGCGAGATGATCGACGAGCGCTCGATCGTCAACGGTGTCGTCGGCCTCCATGCCACCGGCGGCTCGACGAACCACACAATGCATATCGTCGCCATGGCGCGCGCCGCCGGCATCGTGCTCACCTGGCAGGATATTTCCGAGCTGTCCGACGTCATTCCGCTGCTGGCCCGCGTCTATCCGAACGGACTTGCCGACGTGAACCATTTCCATGCCGCCGGCGGCATGGGCTTCCTGATCAAGGAACTCCTGAAGAAGGGGCTGCTGCACGAGGATGTGCGCACCGTCTATGGCCACGGCCTCAGCAACTACTCCATCGACGTCAAGCTCGGCGCCGACGGCAATGTTGCTCGCGAACCGGCTCCAGACAAGAGCCACGACCCGAAGGTGCTGACAAGCATCGACTCACCGTTCCAGAGCAATGGCGGTCTGAAGATGCTGCGCGGCAATATCGGCAAGGCAGTCATCAAGATTTCCGCCGTCAAGCCGGAACGTCATATCGTCGAGGCGCCGGCCGTGATCTTCCATGATCAGCTGGAAATGCAGCAAGCCTTCAAGGACGGCAAGCTGAACCGCGATTTCGTCGCCGTCGTCCGCTTCCAGGGACCGAAGGCCAACGGCATGCCGGAACTGCACAAGCTGACGCCCGCGCTCGGCGTGCTGCAGGATCGTGGCTTCCGCGTGGCGCTCTTGACCGACGGCCGCATGTCGGGCGCGTCGGGCAAGGTTCCCGCCGCGATCCACGTGACGCCAGAAGCCGTCGATGGCGGCCCGATCGCTCGTATTCGCGAGGGTGACATCATCCGCATCGACGCGATCGCCGGCACTCTGGAAGTGCTTGTCGACGCTGCCGAGATGGTCGAGCGCGAACCCGTCGTCGCCGATCTGTCGGAAAACGAGTTCGGCATGGGCCGCGAGCTTTTCGCTCCCTTCCGCCGTGCCGCAGGCCCGGCAGACCAGGGTGCTAGCGTATTGATTTAAGGGCAACTTACGGCTGCCTGCGTCATAGGACTGACAAGTGAATTGACTAATCCCTTGGGTATTGCACGCCAATTCCCAAGGGTAGAAATTCATGTTGAAGTCATCGCTCGGACGCCGCCAGGCGCTGAAACTCCTCGCCGGCACGGCCGTCCTGCCTGCGCTCATTTCGGCCATGCCTGTCGAAGCTGCACAAAAGCCTCTGCGTGTCGTCATCCTGTCGGACCTGCATTCCGCTTACGAGCGCATGGGCCAGCTGCTGGCGACCATCGAAAAGCAGGTCGCAAGCAATGAGGGGCCGCATCTTGTCGTGCTGAACGGCGATCTCTTCGAGTCCGGCAATGTCGTGGCAACACGTTCGGCTGGCGAGATCGACTGGGCGTTCCTTGCAGCCCTTGCGAAGGTGGCGCCGACCGTCGTCAACATCGGCAATCATGAGCCCGATCTCGACAACGACCTCGCTAATTTCGTAAGCCGCGCCCGCGGGCTCGGCGTTACCGTTCTCAGCAATATCATCGACAAGCGCACCGACGCGCCCTACACGCAGTCTACGACCCAGCTGACGCTCGATGGCCGGTCGGTCACCATCACCGGATTTGCGACCGACACGATCAAGACCTATCCCAAAGCCACGCGCGACCTGCTCGACATTCCGCAGCCGGTGGAGTGGGCCAAGAAGAACCTTCCCGGGATTCTCAAGAGCGATAGCATCAATATTGTGCTCAGCCACGCCGGTGTCGTGGCGGATCGCGATATCCTACCGATCCTTCCCGAAGGTACGCTCATTATCGGCGGCCACGACCATCTGAACCTGACCCATGAACAGGGCGCCACGCGCTATGTTCACACGGGTTCCTGGTCGACGGCAATCACGGTCGCGACCATTGCCTCGCCCGGCACGGCAGCAACCCTCCAGCGCGTCGCGATCGATGCGGCCGGCGCTCCCTCCGCCGCGCTCAAGGATCTCATCCCAGCCGTGCTCGCCCGTCACCTCACGGATGAGGATCGCGCAACCGTCGGCAAGAGCGACAAGACCATGACGGTCGATGAGGTTGGCCGATTCGTTGCGGACGTGATGGCGAAAAAGACCAAGGCGGATATCGGCTTCGTCGGCCACACCTCTTTCGGTGCGGGTCTGCCTCAAGGCGAAGTTAACCGCTACAGCTTCAATGCCTCGGTGCGCTTCGACGGCAAGCTGATGCGGGCCGAAGTTGACGCCGCCGTGCTCGCGGCCATCCTTGCCCGCTGCAATCAGGACGGCGACATACCGCTTGCAACGCGCACAGGCGATTATCTCCACGCCGCACCGCTCAATCAGCCCAAGAAGGAGCGTTACACGCTAGTCTGCAACGACTGGTCGGCCATCAATCAGAAAAGCTATTTCGGGCGCGAAGATCTGGTGTTCTCGGAGGTGGTCGATGCGAAGCTGAAGCAGGCGGTTCTCGACGCGTTAGCCGCCGGGTGACGCCTGTAGCAACCAACCCTCTGGCCGAAGGGTAGGTTCCTTTGCGAACCTGGACAGGCATGATTCGCAAGAAGCGGTCACCGTCGCTGCGGATCATGCTCTAAACTTGACGGTTGCCGCGTGCATGATTGCAAACAGCCCTCGGCATTTCAGCCGAAGGCAGCGACGTAATTTTCGTATTGTCCGTGGCGTCAGCCGCGAATATCCAGCACGCGGTTCTTATGGGCCGGATGGGTGCTGTAGACGAAGATCTTGTTCATCTCCTTGTCCGTCAGCAGACGCAGGAAGCGGACCTCCACCGTGTTGTTGGGGAAGACCTTCATCAGCACGCAGCCCACCTTGGTGATGCGGGCGTCTGGGATATCCAGATAGAATTGCTTGGGCAAATTATACTGGGTGAGGATCGCCAGGATCGCGCTACTCTGCGAAATGCGGATAATATCGCAGCGGCGGGAAGCGAGGTTCATCACACCTTTTTCGGTGTATTCGAGCCGCGCCGCGTTCATCGTATCTTCCATACGGAACCGCACTTCGCGGTCATACATGAAAGATTCTTCCTTGTTGAGGAAATGCTGACCTGAATTAGCTCTGCCGAACGCGGCCATCTTGGTAGACCCCTGGGGTATATTATGAAGGCAAGACTAGCAGCGGGTCTTTAACAGAAGGTTTGGACGCGCCGGCCCAAGGTGAATTTTGTTGTTCATCTTGGCTTGAGCCGGCGACGTCCTGTAAGCGACTATTTCCGATAAGAATGGCCGCCGGCATCGAAGAGATGCAGCTTCTGGCGGTCGGCGGCAAAACGCATCTTCTGACCGCGATGAATATCGGCAATGCCGGGGATCTTGACGATGATCGGCTCGCCATCGACCAGACCTTCGATATAGAGCTGGGTCACTTCGCCGAGCGCTTCGACGATCGAGACCTCGCCTTCGAAGAGATAGTCGTCACCGGTCGCAAGACGCAGATCTTCCGGACGCACGCCGAAGCTTGCCTGCTTGCCCTTTTCGGAAGCGGGGGTCGGCATATCAAGCGTCACTGACTTACCGCCCGTCAGCGTCACAGTCGTCGTCGCGCCGGTCTCGGTCACCGTTGCGGGAATGATGTTCATGGCCGGCGAACCGATGAATTTTGCCACGAAGAGGTTTGCTGGACGCTCATAGAGTTCGAGCGGCGCACCCACCTGCTCGACGCGACCAGCCGACAGCACCACGATGCGGTCGGCAAGCGTCATGGCTTCCACCTGGTCGTGGGTCACGTAGATCATCGTCGTTTCGGGCATCGAATCGCTGAGCTTGGCGATTTCGATGCGGGTTGCGACGCGCAGCGCGGCATCGAGGTTCGACAGCGGCTCGTCGAACAGGAAGACCTTCGGGTTTCGGCAGATGGCGCGACCGATGGCGACGCGCTGGCGCTGACCGCCCGACAGAGCCTTGGGCAGGCGCTCCAGATATTGGGTGAGCTGCAGGCTGGCCGCCGCCGCGCGCACGCGACGGTCGATTTCCTGCTTGTTTTCGCCGGCGATGCGCATGCCGAAGGCCATGTTGTCATAGACGGTCATATGCGGATAGAGCGCATAGGACTGAAACACCATGGCGATACCGCGCCTAGAGGGCGGGACCTCGTTCACCTTCTGACCGGCAATCATCATATCGCCGGCGGTGATGCTCTCCAGCCCGGCAATCATCCGAAGCAAGGTGGATTTGCCGCAACCCGAGGGGCCGACGAAAACGATGAACTCGCCCTCGTTGATCTCCAGATCGATGCCGTGCAGCACATGCACGTTGCCGTAGGATTTTCTGATGTCCTTCAGAACAAGTCCCGTCATCTAAGCTCCTCCTCCCAAAGGCTCAGCCAAGACGCGCGAAATAAGCGCCCCAGGCCGGAATGTCGATTTTGTTGCCGTAGTTGTTGCTGGTAAAACCGTGCCCCGTCAATGCCTGCCAATTGCCTTCGGGTAAGGTTGCCATGGATTCCACAGGGCTCATGTTGAGAACACAGAGAATGGTCTCGCCCGCATGAGTGCGGGTGTAAAGCAGCACATCGCCCTGCGGTTGCGAGAAGGCGATATTGCCCTTGGCGAAGGCCGGATGCTGTTTGCGGAAGGCTAGGAAGCGGCGATACTGCTCAAGCACCGAATTCTCATCACCCTGCTGGACGCTGACGGCGCGCAGAATATGCTCCACCGGCACCGGCAGCCAGGGCTTTACCGTAGAGAAGCCGCCCTGCGCGACCTGGCTGTCCCAGACCATCGGCGTGCGGCAGCCATCGCGCCCCTTGAACTCCGGCCAGAACTGGATGCCGTAAGGGTCCTGCAGATCCTGATAGGCGAGATCGGCTTCAGTGAGCGCCAACTCTTCGCCCTGAAAGATGCAGACGGAGCCGCGCAAGGTCAGCAAGAGCGCAGCATAGAGCTTGGCGAAAGCATCGCGGTCGGAGACCAGATTGCCCCAGCGGCTGACATGGCGCACGACGTCGTGGTTGGAGAAGGCCCAGCAGGCCCAGCCTTCCGGGGCGGCGGCGTCGAAATCATTCATCACCTCTTCGACACGCTCCGGCGATAGAGCATCCGGCGCGAGGAATTCGAAAGCGTAGCACATATGCATCTTGTCGCCGCCGGAGGTGTATTCGCCGACGATCTCGAGGCCGCGCTGGCTGTCGCCGACTTCGCCGACGGCAGCAATCGCCGGATATTCGTCGAGCACGGCGCGGAAGCGCTTGAGGAACTCCAGGTTCTCGGGACGGTTCTTGTCGTAGAGATGCTCCTGGAAGTTATAGGGATTGACCGCCGGCGCGGTGGAAGCGTTGCGGCGGGAGGGCTCAAGCGCCGGATTGTCGCGCAGTTCCTTGTCGTGGAAATAGAAATTGATGGTATCGAGGCGGAAACCGTCGACGCCGCGGTCGAGCCAGAAGCGCACGACATCGAGCAGGCGGTTCTGCACTTCCGGATTGTGCAGGTTCAGATCCGGCTGAGAGGTCAGGAAGTTGTGCATGTAATATTGCATGCGCGTCGGATCCCAGGCCCAGGCCGAGCCGCCGAAGATCGACAGCCAGTTGTTGGGCGGAGAGCCATCCGGCTTGGCATCGGCCCAGACATACCAGTCAGCCTTGGGATTGTTCTCGCTCGACCGGCTTTCGACAAACCAGGGGTGCCGGTCGGAGCTGTGCGACAGCACGAGGTCGATCATCACCTTAATACCGAGGCGATGGGCTTCCGTCATCATGGCGTCGAAATCGGTCAGCGAACCGAAGATCGGATCGACATCCTCATAGTTCGAGACATCGTAGCCGAAATCGCGCATCGGCGAGGTGAAGAAAGGCGAAATCCAGATCGCATCGACGCCGAGCGCTGCGACATGCGGCAGACGGACCGCGATGCCCTTGAGGTCGCCGATGCCGTCGCCGTTGGAATCCTGATAGGAGCGCGGATAGATCTGGTAGATCACCGCGCCGCGCCACCAGTCCTTGTCAACTTCTAAGGTCGATTGAGGAGCAATGCTCATGCTGAATGGGTCCTGTGTCAGTAGATGTTTTTGGATCAGCCCCCCTTCACCGACCCAGCGAGCAGACCACGTACCAGATAGCGCTGCAGACCGAAGAAGACGAGGAGTGGAATAAGGATGGTAACAAAGGCCGATGCCGTCAGGATCTCCCAGTTGCCGCCGCGTGAGCCGAGCAGCGCATTCAGCGCCGCCGTCAGGACCAGGTGATCCTTGTCGGTGCCGAGGAACACCATCGCGATCAGGAGGTCGTTCCATACCCAGAGGAACTGGAAGATCGCAAAGGAGGCAAGCGCCGGGAAGGACAGCGGCAGGATGATCTTGACGAAGATATCGAAATCGCTGGCGCCGTCGACGCGGGCGGATTCGATGATCTCCTTGGGCAGGCCGGCAATGTAGTTGCGCAAGAGATAGATGGCGAGCGGCAGACCGAAAGCGGTGTGCGCCAGCCAGATGCCGGGATAGGTCTTCGAAGGCACGCCGAAGATCTGGCCGATCTCGTTGTAGATGCGCAGAAGCGGGATCAGCGACATCTGCAGCGGCACGACGATCAGGCCGACGACGAGCGCGATCAGGATCGTGCGGCCAGGAAATTCCATCCACGCCAGCGCGTAGGCTGCAAAGGCGGCAATCAGGATCGGTATGACCGTTGCCGGGATCGTCACCGTCAACGAATTGATGAAGGACTGCCCGATGCCTTCGCCACGCAGCACGGTGCGGTAGTTGTCAAAGGTGAACTGCGGCGGCGTGGCGACGGTGAGGTAGACGCGCTTGGCACGCGCGTCTGCTTCGAAAGCGCCGTTCTTCTGGTAGCGATAGCTGCCGTCGGAATTGATGGTGAGGGTCTCGCCTTTCTCCAGTTCGGCCGGTGCCCCGGCCTTGTAGGCAGCCGGCTCCTGCACACGCAAGCCGAAGGACTGGATCTGGCCGCCACCCTCGACGGTGAGCGTTCCTGAAATCACGAAGTTTGCACCGTCCGGCTTCGCCTTGTCCGGACCTTCGAGACGTGCGGCCGTCGTCCGCGAGGAACCGGCAAAGGCCGTCCACCAGCCTGAGACGACGATCTGATCCCTGTCACGCAGGGCGGTGACGAAGATGCCGAGCGTCGGCAGGAGCCAGAGGAGAACGATGAGCAGCACTGCCGCATGAACGAAGATGCGGGCAGGACCGATGCGACCTAGATTTCCAAGCATGTCAGCGCCCCTTCGTTTCAGCGTTTGCACGGCGAATGTTCCAGATCATGATCGGCGTCACCGCCGCCATGATGACGAGCGCGATGACGGCGCTTCGACCGCTGTCGCCGCCGCCGCGGAACATCCAGTTGAACATCAGGTTGGCGAGCACCATCGTGTTCCACTGGCCGTTGGTCATAGTGAGCACAATGTCGAATACCTTGAGGACGAGGATGGTGATCGTGGTCCAGACGGTGGCGATCGTGCCCCAGACCTGCGGCACCATGATCTTCCAGAAAATCTGCCAGCCATTAGCGCCATCGATGACGGCGGCTTCTATGGTTTCTTCCGGGATACCACGCAGCGCCGCCGAGAGAATGACCATGGCAAAGCCGGTCTGGATCCAGATCAGCATGACCATCAGGAAGAAATTGTTCCAGAAGGGAATGGTGATCCAGACCTCCGGCGTGCCGCCGAAAAGCTGAACGACGGCATTCAAGAGGCCGATCTGGGTGTCGGTACCGCCGCGATATTCGTAGATGAACTTCCAGATGACCGAGGCGCCGACGAAGGAGATCGCCATCGGCATGAAGATGACGGCCTTGGCGATGTTGCCCCACCAGATGCGGTCGGTCATGACGGCGATGACGAGGCCGAAGAAGGTACAGGCCGCCGGCACGACGGCGAGCCAGAGGATGTTGTTGAAGATCGACTGGCGGAATTCGGTGTCGTTCAGCGCCCAGACATAGTTGGCGCCACCGACGAACTTGTTACCATCAGGTCCGTAAAAGGACAGGATGAACGTCGCCACGACCGGGTAGACGAGATAGACGATGAGCAAAAACAGCGCCGGCCCCAGGAACAGCCAGGGGCGGATGAGGCCTCGGCGGCGGAGATTGACGGCCGCCTGATGGACATCGGCTCCCTCCTTTGCGGGAAAGATCAGATCCAAGAATTTGTTGGAGAACCAGAAGTATGCGGCGCAGGCGGCGACACCGAATATCATGGCGCCAATCGCCGATAGGATCTGCGAAAACATTCATTCCCTCCCCGAATTTACCTACTTGAGGCCGTCGTTCCGGCATCGGCTGCGCTCAGAAGACGCGCCGTTTGAATGCTTAGCGCCGCCGCCGGCACGTTGCCGACGGCGGTTTAACTATGAAGCTTACTTGATGGCGTCCCAGGACTTCTGAATGCTGTCGGCAACATCCTGTGCGGACTTGCCGCCGACGAAGTCCACCATGCCGGTCCAGAACGAGCCTGCGCCGATCTTGCCCGGCATCAGATCGGAACCGTCGAAGCGGAAGGTAGTGGCGGAGGTGAGAATTTCGCCTTCCTTGCGCAGCGTGTCGTTGGCGTAGGCAGCCGTGTTAACGGACTTGTACGGCGTCAGGAAGCCGGACTGCGCCATCCAGACTTCCTGGGCGATCGGCGTCTGCAGGAACTGGATGAAGGCGCGCGCGGCCTTCGAGTCCTTGGTGATGGCTGCAAGCGTACCGGCGCCTTCGACCGGCTTGCCGAGTTCTGGATGCGAGGCAAACGGCGGGAAGTAGAAGAAGTCTGCATCCTGGCCGAGCTTCGTGCCCTCCGGGAAGAAGGACGGGATGAAGGAAGCCTGCTTGTGCAGGTAGCACTTCGGCGGAACCGTGAAGAGGCCCTTGGGGCTGTCGCGGAAGTCCGTCGAGGCAACGGCCGCAACACCGCCGGCAACGTATTTCGGGTTCTTCGCGAACTTGCCGAATTCCTCGATGGCCGCGACGACCTTCGGGTCGTTGAACTTCAGGGTATTGTCGACCCAGTGATCATAATCCTGCGGCGTGTTCAGGCGCAGCATCAGATCCTCGACCCAGTCAGTTGCGGGCCAGCCGGTGGCGCCGCCCGAACCGAGACCGATGCACCAGGGAGTGCCGCCGTCCTTGACGATCTGGTCGGAGAGCTTGACCAGGTCTTCCATGGTCGTCGGAACCTTGTACCCGGCTTCCTCGAAGTTTTCCGGAACGTACCAGACCAGCGACTTCAGGTCGGCCTTATAGGGGAAGGCATAGAAGGCATCCTTGCCGTCCTTGCCCTTGTAGGTGCCATAGCCGACCCAGCTGTCGCCGGCGCCGTAGTTCGTCTTGATCCAGCCGGCGAGATCATCGCCAAGCGGCGTCAAATAGCCCTTGCTGGCAAGATTGGCGAGCAGGCCCGGCTGCGGCAGGATAGCAACGTTCGGCGGCGAACCGGCCTGCGTGTCGATGACGATCTGCTGCTCATAGTTTTCCGAGGACGAGTACTTGGCGTTCACGCCGGTCGCTTCGGTGAAATAGTTGAGGACGCTGGTGAAGAGCGCTTCGTCCTCGCCACGCCAGGGACCAAAGATGGTCAGCGTTTCGCCCTTGAGGTCGGCGTGCGCAGCCTTAAATTCGTCATAGCTCTTCCAGTTGAACTTGGAATCCTGGCCTGGCTGGAACTTCAGATCGGCCGCCATCGCCGCCCCTGCCATGAGGGCGGCAGCGGCAACGGTCATCAAAAACAATTTCTTCATGTGGTTGTCCTCCCAAATAACGAAATCTATGAGCCTAAACACGTTTCCGTGCGATACGCTCCATTCCTCAAAGCGCTTTGGCTACCTTCTGTCATCCATTGAGGACGCGACAAAGTCAAGTGATTTTCAGGATTCCGCTAATATGCACCGCAAATCTCGCACTGCAGCACAAAATAAGCACCAATATTTTCGCTAATTATCTTGTCTCATCCGCTCGGCCTGCTACATATTGAAAGCGCTTTGGAAGCTATGGACGCGTCGGGAGGTTGCGTTTGCTTCTTAGCGGCTTTAGAGTTGGAGGGCCTAAATACGTGAATCTGAAACAGCTATCGCAATTGCTGGGGCTGTCGCAGACGACAGTCAGCCGGGCCTTGAACGGATATCCCGAGGTCAATCGCGAAACGCGCGAACGTGTCCTCAAAGCGGTTCGGGAGACCGGCTATCGGCCTAACAAGGCGGCGCAAAGGCTTGCCACCGGCAAGGCTGGATCCATCGGGCTAGTCATGCCGACCTCTTCCGGCAATTCTTCGGACGCGCATTTCAGCGAGTTCCTGACCGGCCTTGGCGAGGAAGCTCTGAAACACGACTTTCATTTCGTGCTGACACCGGCCGACCCGAACGACGAAGTCGGCGCCCTGAGGCGGCTGGCCGCAAGCGGCAATGTCGATGCTCTCTTCGTCAACTACATGCGCGGCCACGACCCGCGCCTGGAAATGCTGAAGACCCTTTCCATGCCCTTCCTCGTGCATGGGCGCTCCATCGGCTCGGAGCCGGATTATCCCTTCCTCGACATAGACAACGAAGCCGCCTTCTATGAAGCGACGAAATTGCTGCTGCAGCTCGGGCATAAGCGCTTCGCGCTGCTCAACGGCCCCATCTACCTCGATTTCGCCATCCGCCGGAAGAACGGCGTCGAAGCCGCTCTTGCCGAACGGGGTCTCACGCTCGACGAGGATTGCGTCAGCCACACTCCGATGACCGACGAGCAAGGCCTGCTCGTGACGGAGCGTATTCTGCAGATGGAAAAAAAGAAGCGCCCGACGGCGGTGCTTTGCTCCAGTACGGTGCTGGCGCTCGGTGCCGTGCGCGCCATCAATCAGGCAAAGCTCAAGCTTGGCGAGGACATCTCGATGATTGCCCACGACGACGTGCTGACCTTGCTCAAGCCGGAGAATTTCACTGTGCCGCTGACGACGACGCGCTCATCCTTGCGCTCGGCAGGCGTGCGCATCGCCGAGCGATTGATCGGCGAAATCAAGCAGACGGAAACTTTTCCAGCTCAAGAATTGTGGAAAGCGGAGTTGATCGTGCGCGCCTCGACCGGCGTCGCGCCGGCCGATTGATCGCAATTTAGAACCTCGGCGGCTTTCGACCCGCGGCACGATGGGCTGCGATGACAGTATTGGCCATCAGCATAGCGATCGTCATCGGCCCGACGCCGCCCGGAACCGGCGTGATCGCTCGTGCGACTTCGGAGGCCTCCGCATAGGCGACATCGCCCACCAGACGGCTCTTGCCCTCGCCGCGCTCCGGCGCATCGATCCGGTTGATGCCGACATCGATCACCGTCGCCCCCGGCTTGATCCAGCTGGCCTTGACCATCTCCGGACGGCCGACGGCTGCCACAAGGATATCGGCGCCGCGCGCCACGGATGCCA